>CADEER010000301.1 GCA_902826395.1 uncultured bacterium | reverse complement strand
AATCACCTCGCCTCGCCTTTGCCTCGCCTCGCCTTCCGCGAGAGAAAATCGACAGCCTCTTTCGCCGGGATGACCTCGCTTTCGCCGACGCGTCTTCCACCTGAGTCCGGGTGTAGTGCCTCCGGCATGACGAGAAGGGCGGCTTTGACGAAGGAGCACCTCGCGGCAAAGTGACGCGTTCTGTCACCGCCAGAGGGTTCGAGAATGGCGGCGTCGGGCTAAGATGCCGCACCAACAGCCGCATGGCACATACCTAGTCACCTACTGGCACGATGCCTGCAACGTGTCGGCGGCGAGCATGAGTGCAACGACGAAAGTTCTAGTCGTCGATGACAACGTCGACTGTCTGCAGTTGGTCAGCAGGATGTTGCGCGGCGACGCGTACAGGGTCGTGTGCGTGGACAACGGGCCGGAGGCGCTCGAGCGCATGGAGAGCGATCCCCCCGACATCGTGCTGCTCGACGTCATGATGCCGGGGATGACGGGCTTCGAAGTCCTGGAGGCGCTGCGCAACAACTCGAGGATCGCCGATCTGTCGGTCATCATGCTGACCGCGAGCACCAACGACGACGACGTCATGTCCGCCTACCAGTACGGATCGGACTACTACATCACCAAGCCGTTTACCGCCGAGCAGTTGCGCTTCGGCATCGATCTAGTCCTAGGGCGCGAGACCGCGACTGCCGCGGAGCCGGCCTGAGGCGAGACCCGCGAAGCCTCCCCGCCCCCGGTCAACCAGCGGACGACCAGCTCGTGAGTGCCCGATGACGGCCCGACTCGACTCCGCCTACCAGACCGAGCTGGCGGCGCTCAACGCCACGCGGATCCCCCGCGCGGCGTTGGTCTTGCTGACCGCGATCGCCGGATCCGGGGTCGTGGAGCTGCTCCATCGGCCGGCCATATTCCCCACCTGGCTGCAGTTCTTCGCCGCCCAGTCGGCGCTGATCGCGATTCCTCTATTGTTCGGCCGGACGTTGGCCAAGGGCAGAACCTTCGAGCTCGTCGCGGCGGCGGCTTCGATCGGCGTCGTCGTGCTGATGCATCTCTACGCGATCGTCGCGCCGCTCTCGACCACTCTGCTTGCCTGCGGGACGATCTGCGTCATGGCCGGCGCTTCCCTTCTGGCCTGGTGGAGCGTCGCGACGCAGGCCGGCTTGGTCGTCGCCAGTTGTCTGGTGTTCACGGCAACGTTGATGATTCGCGGCGAGGGCGGGCTCGAAACGACCCTGACCTTGTTCAACGTGTTTGCCGGCGGCCTGATCTCACTGCAGGGCAATCGCTACTTCGAGCTCCACCGCCGCGCCATCCTCGGCGAGGCACTGCGCCGAGACGCGGAAGCATCGATCAGCCGCGCCCTCGAAACGTTCGCCAAGGAAATCAATCGCGGCCTGAGCGACGAGGGCCTGGAAGACCGCGTCGCGGCATTGGCGCGAGCTGCTCTCGGCAGCGATTGGACGCTGGTACTACAGGCGGAAGCCGACGACGAGCATCTGCGAATCGTCGGTGGCGACGGCCGCTTTCCCACTGCATTGGACAATCTCAAGGCACTCGCGCTCCCGGCGCGAAACCAACTCCTGGGTGAGCTCGACAGCGACGAGGCACGCCTCGTGCCGAACTGGCGAGAGCAGATCAGCTCCCTCCTCCACTGCGACTGGCGGAGCACTGCGATGGTCGCATCACTGCGCCACCGGGAGGCGCGGCTCGGCGTTCTCGTCGCCGGGTTTCGCAAAGCAGACGTACCGGACCTGCACTTGATGAGCGGCGTCGCGCAGCACGCCGCGATCGCCATCGCCAACGCGCGCATGATGAACGAGCTGCGCCAGGCGAGCGCCATGAAATCCGAATTTCTCGCCACCATGTCGCACGAGCTGCGCACGCCGCTGCACGTGATCATGGGCTACACCGAAATGCTCGGCGACTTTCTCGATGATGCCGCCGACCCCGAGGTCGTGCAGATCCTGCGCCGCCTCGAGCAGAACGAGAAGTCGCTCACCGACCTCATCGAGGGAACTCTCGACGCCCATCGCCTCGAGGCGGGCCGCACCATCGTCAAGCAGGTTCGGTTCGACTCCAAATCGCTCTTCGAACAGATCCAGATCGACGCGCGCTGGCTACCGCGCACCCCCGGCGTCCAACTGCGCTGGGAGCTGCCCGATCAATCGGTCGCGATGGAATCCGATCCGGGCAAGTTGAAGGTGATCGCCAAGAACCTGATCGGCAACGCGCTCAAGTTCACCAAGCGCGGCGTCGTACGCGTCACCGCGGCGGCCGACCCGGTCGCCGGCCAACTCACCTTGACCATCAGCGACTCGGGCCCCGGCATTCCCACTCAGGAGGTTCCACACATCTTCGAGATGTTCCGACAGGCAACGCCGACCGCATCGGAGGTTGCGCTGGCCGGTGTCGGGCTCGGGCTCTTCATCGTGCGCGAGTTCGTCGCCCAGCTCGGCGGCGAGGTGTCGGTCGCCGGCTGCGACCTCGGCGGCGCCGAGTTTTGCGTCACCGTGCCGCTGCGGCTAAATGCTCCGCCCGTCGCTCAGCTCGTCGCCTGAAGCGGCGCCTGCCCGTCAGCTCCACTCCCCACGCCCTACTTCCCCATCACCTTCGCCGCGACATCGCGGCCGAGCTCGACGGCGAAGTTGGTGCCGCGATCCCAGGGATAGACCTGGCTCATGCTGGCGAGCCACAGGCCGTCGACCGGAGTTTTGACGTCGGGGATGTTGCGCGAGTGGTCGACGAACGGCACCGGCTGCGCGTACGGCGCCTTGAATAGCCACTTCTGCTTCACCCACGAGCGCTCGAACTTGGGATTGAAGTTCTTCAGCGACGGCAGGAAGCGTTCGAGCAACTCGTCCGCCGACATGTTGAAGTACTCGTGCTCGGTCGAAAGGTAGTCACCGCAGTACAGAATGTGGTCGCCGCCGTAGTGCTCCGGTGGGATGAAGTTGGTGTGCTCGACCATGGCGAGGTACGGGAAGTTCGAGTCCTTCGGGAGGTTGAACCAGTAATAGTCCGTGAGCTGGCGATCGAGAGTGATCACCATCACCACCGCACCGAGGCTCTTCAGCGCCAGCAACTGATCGCGATACGCAGCCGGTAGCTCGGGCGCCATTCTGGCCAACGCGCGCGGCGACGTGGTGGCAATGCAGTGGTCGAAACGCTGCGGCCCCTCCGGCGTCTCGACGATCAGCCCCCCGTCCGGGTGTGCGGTGACGCGCTCGATCGGCGCGCCGAGTCGGATCTCGACGCCGCGCGCTCGGCAGGCATCGGCGAGGGTATCGAGAAACGCCTGGAACCCGCCTTCGAAAGTGCCGAGATGCGGCGTTCTCGCTTTGATCCGCGCCCAAAACCACGCGAGGTTCACTCTGCGGTAGTTCTCCTCGCCGAATTTGCCGATCAGCAGCGGCTTCCACAGCAACTCGTAGGGCCGGCGGCCCATCCATTTCGGCAGCCACTCGTCGGCGGTGTACTTCTCCAGGCGCTTGCCGTTCGGATAGAACCGCAGGAACGCGCCGACCAATCCGAAGCGAACGACGTCCAGCCAACTGAAGCCCGGGAACGTGATCCAGCGCTGGGGCGAATCGAACGGGTAGAACTTGCCCTCGTAGTACACGGCCGTCACCGGTCGCGGATAGATGATCTTGTCGCGACAACCGAGATCGTCGGCGAGCTTCTGGATGTGCACGTCGGACGTGAACCAGTGATGGTAGAACTTCTCCAGCGTCCAATCCCAATGATCGGCCTTGAAGCCGGCCGCCAGACCGCCCACCTGATCGCCTGCTTCGTACACGACGACTTCGTGGCCGGCGCCGGACAGATCGAAGGCCGCCGGAAGGCCGGTCGCTCCGGCGCCTATGATCGCTACTCTCATTCGATTCCTCACCTCTGC
>CADEER010000300.1 GCA_902826395.1 uncultured bacterium | reverse complement strand
ACCCAGGCCGATCACTTCGGCAATCGCCGGCGTACCGGCCTCGAACCGATACGGCGGCTCGCGAAACTTAGTGCCCTCGAAACTGACCGACGCGATCATGTCGCCGCCGCCTTGGTACGGCGGCATCTTTTCCAGCAAGGCCGCCTTGCCATACAGCACCCCGACGCCGGTCGGGCCGTATAGTTTGTGTCCCGTGAAGCAATAAAAATCCACGTCGAGCGCGCGAACGTCGACCTTTTGGTGGACGACCGCTTGCGAGCCGTCGAGCAGCACGGGAATGCCCTTCTCGTGCGCCATGCGGACGATTTCGGCGGCCGGCGTGATCGTGCCGAGCACGTTGGAAACATGCGTGATGGCGACCAGCTTGGTGCGGCCGGTCAAGAGTTTGGCGAATTCGTCCATGCGCAATTCGCCGGTATCGTCGATCGGCACGACGCGCACGACGACGCCGGTTTGTTGCGCCAGGATCTGCCACGGCACGATATTGGCGTGGTGTTCCATGTGCGAGATAACGATCTCGTCGCCCGACTTGAAGAACGGCCGTGCGAAGCTTTGCGCCACGAGGTTGATCGCTTCGGTCGAATTCTTGGTGAAGACGATTTCTTCGCGGCTGGCGGCGTTCAGCAGCTTCGCCACCCGATCGCGGACTTTCTCGTACCGGTCGGTCGAGACCTGCGACAGATAATGCACGCCGCGATGGATGTTGGCGTAATCGGTATTATAAAACTCCGCCATGCCGTCGATCACCGCGCGCGGCTTCTGCGCGCTGGCACCGTTGTCGAGATACACGAGCGGCTTGCCGTGCACCTGGCGCGACAGGATCGGAAAATCGGCGCGGATTTTCATCACGTCGTAGGGCGTGTTGCGCGCGGCGGCGGTCATCGTTCGTCCATCCAGCGCGCGACGCTTTGTTCGAGCGGCATGCGCAGCGCCGAGAGCGCCGCGCCGCCGATGACCTCGCTGAGAAACGCTTCGACCAACAGCCGGCGTGCCCGCGCTTCCGGAATGCCGCGCGCGCGCAAATAGAACAGCGCGGATTCATCGAGTTCGCCGGCCGTAGCACCATGGCTGCATTTGACGTCGTCGGCGAAAATCTCCAATTCGGGCTTGGTATCGATCTCGGCTTGGCTGGACAGCAGCAACGCGCGCGAAAGCTGTTGCCCGTCGGCCTTCTGCGCCGCGGGGCGCACGACGATCTTGCCCTGGAACACGCCACGCGCCTTATCGTCGAGCACGCCCTTATAGAGTTGCCGGCTGGTCGTCTGCGGCGCCGCATGATCGACGACCAACGTTTGGTCGACATGCTGATCGCGATGCATGAGATAGGCGCCGTTCAAGCGACAATCGGCACCCGGTGCGGCGAGAATTATATGCAATTCGTTGCGCGAGAGTTTGCCGCCGGTCGCAAAGCCGAAATTGTCGTAGCGCGCATCGCGGCCGAGATGCGCGTAGGTCGACGACAGATGAAACGCGGCGAGAGACTCGTCCTGCACCTTGCAGTGACGCACGATGGCGCCCTGACCCACTTCGACTTCGGTGATCGCGTTGGAAAAATACACGCCGCCCTGCCCGACCGCGCCGGCATAGCCGACGTGATATTCGACCAAAGTGACGCGGCTGCCGGCTTCGGCGACGATCAGCGAACGCGGGTAATAGACCGGCGGCGCGTCGGTGCCGCCGACGCCGACGAAAACGATTTCGATCGGATCGTCGATGGCGACGCCCGGCGCCAGATGCAGCACGTAGCCGTCCTGCAGGAATGCGGTGTTGAGCGCCAGCGTGCCGGACGCATCGCCCAGGGCAATGCGGCCGAGCTTGTCGCGTAGCAGATCGGGAATCTGCTTGACGGCATCGGCCAGGTTGAGCAGCCGCGCGCCCGCCGGCAGATCGAGGTCCGGGCCGCTGGTCACGAGCGGGAGATACCTCGGATGCGCGCGAGCCGTCAAGCGCAGCTGCGTCGCGCAGTCGGCCGACCGATTCCCGGGCGAGCGCTCAGCTCGAACCCGCGGCCGAGCTCCAACGGGTCGTGTCGCCGCTCTCGAAGCCGTCGAGGAAGGGCATGGTGTCGACGGTCAGCGCCACCTCGACGACGACCAGCGCCTCGTCGGGGTCGTCGCTGGCGACGCACACCGAAGCCTCGTAGAGACCCGTGGCGAGGCCCGTCGAATCGAGCGTCACGGTCACGGTCGAGCTCTCGCCGGCCGGGGTCGTTCCGGCGACCGGATCGACGGACAGCCAGGGCACATCGGTGCCGCAGCCGCCCGCGGCCCGACGCTCCGTCGACTCCGGCGCACCGCCCGGCGACTCCTGCGTCGACCAGGAGAGCGTCCCGCCGCCGACGTTGTCGATGTCGAACTGCACCGCCTCCTGGGTGTCCGGCGGTTGGGTGCTCGAAAGGCTGGCCGGCTCGACCGCGATGTCCGGAGCGAGACCGACCAGCTCGCAGCCGCTGCCGGCGATCGACAGGGTGAAGGGCCCGGAGGGACCCGGGGGCACCGCGCCGCTCGAGTAGCCGTCGACCACCACGAAGTAGTCGACGCCGGCGACGGCGGAGAGCACCACCGACTCGACCGCGCCGCCGACGTCGGAATCGTCGACACAGGCACAGTCTCCGAGACTGCTGCTGCACGAGCCCTGGTAGACGATCAGCGCCAGATCCTCGGCCGCGGTCGGATCGAGTGTGATCGTGAGGTCGCAGTTCTGGTCGGTCCGGATGCGGTAGGCGCGGTCCGGACCGGTGCCCGTGCCGGCGAACACCCCGCCGCGCGGCAAGCTCGGACCCGGGCCGGAGCCGGTGCAACTGGTCGAGGCCGTGCAGGTCGGAGCCTCGAGGTCGGCCGGCAGGTCGTAGTCGTCGACCGCCGCAACCGTCGTGTTCGCGGGCAGGTTGTAGGGCAGGGAGCCGACCTCGTGGGTCGCCGCGACACAGGTGTCGCCGGGCGCCATCCGCTCCGCGCCGGCCGCTTCGACCCGGACGCCGCCGGTGGCGGTGGCGGCGTTCAGGGCCGCCGGCCCAGCCAGGCTCCCTACGGCGCAGACGCAGCTCCAGAACTTGCGCATCCCCATCCTCGACCCCGATCGATGTCCGTGGGAAAACCGAGCGCCGAGCCTACACCAGGCGCGGCCACGGCCTCCGGCGGCGCTCGGCGCTCAGGGGGCGATCGTGCGCTCGAGCGCGGCGAGGCGGGCGGCGGCAGCGCCGGCCGCACGGTACGGATCGACCTCGAGCGCGTGGCGATAGTGCGCCCGGGCTTCGTCGAGGCGACCCGTGCGGTGCGCGAGGTCGCCGCGGGCGATCGCGACGCCACCGTGCCGGGGCTCCAGCCGTTCGGCCTCGTCCAGGCGCCGGCGCGCCTCCTCGGAGCGCCCCTCGAGAATCGCGATCTGCGCCAGCAGCAACGAGACGTCGGACTTGGGACGAATGGCCGTGAACTCGAGCAGGACGCGCTCCGCGTCGCGAATCCGGTTCAGGCGCAGGTAGACCTTGCCCAGCGACTGGAGGATGCTCCGGTCCCGGGTCGACTGGCGCTCGAGCGCCAGCAGCCGGGAGAGCGCCTCGTCCAGTCGCCCGCCCTGCATCAGGGCATGGGCTTCTTGCAGGCCGTTGGCGATGCCGATCCGGTCCTTCGGATCGGCGGGCGCGGCGCCCGGCGCAGGCCCGGCGCCGCCCAGGTAGCCGAGCGCGCCGAGCGCGTCGCGCGTCGGCTCGTCGAGCGCGGGCGCGGGTATCGAGCGGCTCGGGTCGCCCACCTCCGCCAGCAGCCGGGCATGGCGGGCGACTTCGCGGCGCGATGCGGGGGACGAAAAGCGATCGTCGCGCTCGCCCGGATCCGCGGCCAGGTCGTAGTACTCGGAGCGTGGCGCGCGGATCAGCTTGGCGTCCGCGGAACGCACCG
>CADEER010000299.1 GCA_902826395.1 uncultured bacterium | reverse complement strand
GCCCGTGCATAGCCAATCCACCGATCTGCACGGATGCGCCGGATGCGTATCTCGGCCGGTGCATCGGCCAGGGCGCGTATCTGCGGGAGCAGATGCGGATAGGAAGAGTCCGTCATGTCCACTCCTCCACGTTTTTGAACAGCCGCTGATCGGCGGGCAATGGTTCGATCTGTGGAGCTGGTTCGGGCAGTGTCGCGACAGGGCGCCGTTCGGCCACGACGCTGTCGAGGCGCAGCCGCCGCTCCCGTTGGCGGCGTGCCACCTTGCTCTCCACGCTCGCGCGTTCGGCAATGCTGCGCATGGCGTCGATCGCCGCGAAGATCGCCTCCTCGTCGATCTCGGCGCGCCCTTCCTCGCGCAGCCGCTTCAGCGCCAGCCGATGCTCCCACAAGCTGATCGACGGCCGTCGCAGGTCGCAATAGCTGAGGTCGTAGTAGCGCCCGTCGGGCGCGAGCAGGTGGATGCGGCTGAGGTCGCGCGGATCATAGCGGACGATCATGCGCTCGCGTTCACCGATCCAGGTGCGCACCACGTCCGACCAATAACCGATCGAGTGCAGGAACACGCCTTCGCGGCGGACCAGGCGGCGCTCCATCGGCAGAAAGTCGATCAGGAAGTGGCGCGGATCGGCGACGGCGGTCGGCGTGCCGCGTCCCGGCGTCTCGCCGTCGCCCAGGATTCCGCGCTCCCAGGCCGCGAGCGGCGTGGTGCCGATGCCGCGATGCAGATCGCGGTGATAGACGCCGACAATGGCGTGGGCGAGCCAGCATTCGATCTCGTCGAGCGTCATTGCCGCGGTCGTCTCGGGCTTCCAGTCACCCTTGGCACGCACGTCCGAGAAGGTGGTGCCGGGCAAGAGATGGACCTTGCCCATCATCGTGCCGATCAGCCGCTCGATGTGCCCGCCATAGTGCGGTGTCCGCACCGGACGATAATCGACGGCGATCCCGTACTGCTCGCAGCCGCGCTTCAGCGCCTCGGAGTGGAACTCCTTGGCGTTGTCGAGGTGCAGCCGCTCCGGCAGGCCCTGGACGGGCCAATCGCCGGCGACACCGCGCGCCATCAGCCAGCCGGCCTTCGGCAGAGCGGCGTGGGCGATGCACAGCGCGACCGACGTCGCGGACGGCGGCTCGAGCGCCAGGTGGAAGCCGGCGACGCATCGCGAGTGGACGTCGATCGCGATGGTCAGCCACGGCCTCTGGATCGGTTGCCGGGTGATGCTGTCGACCGCGATCACGTCCACCAGCGTGTGGTCGATCTGGATCAGCGCCAGCGGCCACGGCGCCGTCAGCGAGCCGGTCGCCGGTGCGAAGCGGTCGCGTGCAGCCTTGCGGCCGGCGCGCTTCGCCAGGATCTCGCCGGACGCTCGCTGATTGATACGCAGTTCAATCGCCTTGCGGCTCGGCTTTGCCAGACCCAGCGTCCAGCAGCGCCGCCGCACCTCGGTCACGAGATCGCTGACACGCGGCCGTTGCCGGCTGAGGAAGACCTCGTCGATCGTGGTCTGAACCACCTCATCGACCTCGGCCGGCAGGAGAAGCTGACCGTGCCGTCGACCGCGCCGACGCGGCAACAGGCTGGTGACGCGCGGGTCGGCGAGGTAGCGCGCCAGCAATCGATAAACGAGGGTGACGCTGTATCCGAGCGTCTCAGCCGCCACCTCGGCATCGCGGCGCGATCGTTCCGGCGACTTTGCCAGCACACCGATCACCTCGAAGCGACGGCGCGCCTCACGCCAGTCGACGGCAGACACGTCCGCGAGATCGGGCGTGCCTGCCGCGCCGGTCATGCTGACCTCACCGGGGAATCGAGCCTTATCGGCACTGCGAGATCGGTGCTGAGCGTGCCGCGCGCGATGAGCCGCCAAACAGCACCGAGCGCCGAAGCTCTGTCGCACGACATCGCGTCGACGATCCGCCCGAAGGTCGGGTCGCTGAGCGATCGTGCCGCGCGCAGAGCATGTTCTGATGCGGCCGGATCGAGTGGCGCTCCGCGCAACGGCAGCAATCGCCTTGCATTGTCCAGCAGCGGACCGCGGATGCCGCGTTCGGTCGCGATGCGGAAGCGACCGCCGCTCGCGGTCGCCTTGGCACGCGCAGCGACAAAGCCTGGCCGAAGCTGCGGCCATTGGGCACGCAAGTCGGTGCGGTACTTGACCTCGACCAGCTCCGAGCGGCCGTCGCTCCAGATCACCCGGAAGTCCGGTGTGTACCGGCGCAGCCGCGCACCGTCCTGGTACTCGATCGTCAGCGGCTGCGACGTGATCGCGGCGCCGGCGTCGAGGAAGCTCACCAGCAACACGAAGTCTCGTTCGAGCGCGCTCTCGTGCTCGACCGCCTCTCCGTCGAGAGGCCGGAACCCTGTGACGTGCGAACGCCGACTGAGCGGGATGCGTCTCATCGCTCCCTCCGACTCACCATCGCGCGAGTTGAGTTTACACCCAGATGTTGGGGTCAGTCCACGATTTAAGGACCAAATCTATGATTCAAGGAAAATCCGGCGATGCCCAAGCCCGCACAAAGACTCGAAAACCACGAGCCGCCCAGACTCCGATTCAAGGGAAAACGACACTCAGGCAGTGCGTCATGAGCGACGCTCGCACCCTTGGAGACTCGCTCACTCTCATCGAATTGGTCTGGCATGAGCAGCGGATCGAGCATTGGATCCGCTTCGGCCGTGACGTCGGCGAGCAAATCCTCGACCGCCGCCGCCGCATCCTGAGCTTTGCGCCGAACAGCGTCGTCGCTTACATCCGATGGGCGGCGGGCGACTTCGGCACCATCGTCTCCCGGATCGACATCCTGCGCACCGTCCGGCCCGGCGAAGCCTTCTCGACAGTCCCCTACGTGCGACCTGGTGGCGAGATCCTCTTGCGAGCCTCCGGCTGGCCAAGGGTCGAGCGCGTGCTGCAGGCGATCGACGCCGTCGAGCAGATCGGGACCGATGCCGCCGACGCCTGCCCTGACCACTGGCGGCATGTTCACAACCGACTCGCAGTCGGACAGGCACCGCGCCTGTACACCCGCGAGGCCCATCGGGCTTGGCTTCTGCGTCGGCAGATCGGCGCATGAAGCGCATCGGCTGGATCCTGGCCACCGGCGTCGCGGCGCTCACGGCCGGCGCATCAACTATGTTCCGCCCTCTGCCGAAACTGGTCTGGAATGCCAGTGCCAGCGTACCGGTTGGCCTCTACGCCATTCATCCGATCGACGGCATCCAGTCTGGCGACTTGGTTCTCGTGCTGCCGCCGGAAGCCGTTGCTCGATATGTCGCCCAGCGAGGATATATCCCGCTCGGCGTTCCGGTCCTGAAGCATGTCCTCGCCCTTCCCGGTCATTCCGTCTGCCGTGTCGAGCGCACGATCACCGTCGACGGCGTGGCTGTTGGCGATGCCCTCGACCGTGATCGCCAGGGACGGGACCTGCCTGTTTGGCAGGGCTGCCGGATTGTTGCGCACGACGAGGTGTTCCTCATGAACTGGCGGTCGACCTTCTCATTCGATGGCCGCTATTTCGGCCCGCTTCCGGCATCGACGATCGTCGGCCGGGCCGCTCCTCTCTGGATCAAGAAGGACAACTGATCATGCCTGGAACTGGCGGCCGACTCTTTGCCTGGAGACCAACCACGCTGCATATCTCCTCCCTCTTTCCGGTCCGACGCCACGCCGTCATGCACGCGTTGGCAGGCGGTCCCGCCGTCAAATCCCTACTGCGTCTCTGCCGCGCAAGTGTCGCTGTGTTGCTGCTGTCCCTCGGGATCGCGCATGCTCAGTCAGACGCCAACGGCCATCCCGCTGCCGTTGCAATGGTAGATCCCTTTGCTGGCTTCGTCGCTGAGGCGTCGCATCGTTTCGCACTTCCGGTTTCGTCGATACGGGCCGTCATGCAGGCGGAAAGCGGTGGCGACGTCCGTGCCTTGTCGCCGAAAGGCG
>CADEER010000298.1 GCA_902826395.1 uncultured bacterium | reverse complement strand
AGAAGATCGACAGTCCCGGAGGTGGGAGGGGACTTTCAAAACAAAAGGGCCCCGCGGCTAGATGCCGCGGGCCCCTGTCGCCCCATGAATCAGCGACGATTGCGACGCGCCGGTTGTATCAACGGTGCCGCGACCCCCGTGCACTCGCCGGCGCGGCAGACGCCGACCCTCTGCTGGCAGGCGGGTGTCGCGTATGGACAGCCGTCTTCCTGGTATCCGGTGCAGAATCGCTCGTCGACGTGATCGATGAAGTTCTGCACGCGTCGCGCGTAGCGTGCGTTGACGTACTCGCCGCACGCGCCCATGCACTGCGTGTTGGTGTCGACGAGCACGCATTGCGCGTCCTCGGTGCACTCGTTGGTTTTGTCGACGACGTGATGGATGCGCCGCTGTGACATGCTCAAGCGCTTGCGGCACATCGGATCGTCGGCTTCGCAGCTCGGCACGCACACGTTGAGGGCGCAGTCGTCGCACTCGGGACAGCTCGACACGCAGATGCACTTGTCGCCGGCGTTCTCGCAACTGCCGTCGGCCTCGCAGCGGTACGGCGTCGGGCTGTTGGGAGGCATGCACACGTTGGTTCCGCAGTCCTCGCATCCGGGACAACTGGCGGTGCAGGAGCAGACGCGATTGTCGCCGCAGCGGCGGTTGCCTTCGTCGTCTTCCTGACAGAGCCACGTCTGATCGACGCAGCGGTCGCCGCAGCGGTCCATGCGGCCGTCGGGATGCTGGCACTGGTTGCCGGCGGGGCAGGCGTCGCTCTCGCAGCAGAACACCGGCGCGAAGCCGGCGATGCACTTGCCCTCGAAACAGCCGAGGCCCGGTGAGCAGTCGCAAGCGGTGCGACACTCCGGCTCCTCGCCGCAGCGCCCCAACTCTCCGGTGCGTCCCGACTGGCATTGCTCGCCAGCCGGACAGACATCGCCCTCGCAGCAGTACACCGGCACGGTCGCGGCGAGGCACTGGCCGTTGACGCAGGCCAAGCCGTCGGAGCAGTCGCAGGCCGTGCGGCATTCCGGATCGGGGCCGCACGCCTGAATGCTGCCGTCCGGGTTCTGGCAGCGCTCGCCGTCCGGACACTCCTCGTCGTCACAGCATACCGACGGCTTCGCGTCAGCACTGCAGCTGCCGTCGGCGCAGCCCATTCCGTCCGGGCAGTCGCAGGCACTGTGACAAGCGATTGCGACCGGCACGCAGACCTGGGTGGCGCAATCGGCGCAGACAGGACAACTCGGCACACAGACGCAGGCATGACCGGCAGGGCATTGCGCATCGTTCGGCGACGTCGCGTCGCCGCAGACCGAGACCGGCGAGCAACTCACCCGATCTGGATGCTCGGCCGGTGCGACGGATACCAGTCCCCCCAGTAATGCCGCGATGGTCAGGAAGCTTCGAGCAGACATCTCATTCCTCCTTATCCCGGCGAACACGCCGCAACGTAGCGTATACCGGGTGCCCAATGGAACAGGTGATTCCGTTCACGCATACGTAGATGCAGCGCTGCGACATGATCTTGCACCTCTGCCACAAGGCTTCCGCGACGCACCGGAAAATTTCCGGCGCGACCGAGCCGCGCGTCAATGGAGCCTCATTTGCTATGGCCTTCGCGTATGCCCTCCAATCGCGCCGCACGCCGGCTCCTGATGGCGCTTGCCATCGTTGCAGGAGTGCAAGACGGCGTCGCCGAGGCGGCACGCCTGGTGGGTGTCGACGAGCGGCGCGACCGCATCGTTGAGATCGATACCGCCACCGGCAGCGTGGACACGGTGGTCGCCGGCGACGACGTGCGGGCCGACCAGATCGTCTGGTCGCCCGACGAGAGCTTCGCCTACCTGCTCGCCGGCCAGCGCGACGAGATCCTGGTCTTCGACCCCGCGACCGAGCGCATCACCGAGCGCATCGCCGTCGAGGCGCCGACCCACGTCGTCTTCCACCCGACCGAGGCTCGCGCCTATGTCCAGGGCTGCGGAGTGGTCGTGCTCGACACCGGCACGCACCGCGTCGTCGATTCGTTCGACGCCTGGCCGGCGGACTATCTGGTGCTGTCGCGATCGGGCCGCTGGCTGTACGGCGTCGGCGAGTCCAGCTCCTTTTGGATGCGCGACCTGTGGCTGTCGGTGTCCTACGACGGCTCGTGGTGGGACTTCGATCCGACCTGGAGTTGGGAGCACATCGGTGGCGCCGCAGCCGCGTACTCGTCGGACGCCCTGGTTCTCGCCGCCGAGGGTTCGGTGTGGACGTTCGATCCCGAGAGTCACGACCTGCGCCGTTTCCCCTACCGCGGGGCCGGCATGGCCTTCGCGATGGCGCCGCAGAGCGATGTCGCGGTCGTTGTCTCACACAGCGACCTGGCGCGCATCGATCTGATCACCGGTGCGACGGTGGTGCAGCCGCTCGATGAGCTGCTGTGGGCCAATTGGCGCTGGGGCTACGGCAGTCAGGTTTTCTTTTCCGACGACGCCTCGGTCGTCTTCATGTTTCAGAACGAATCGCTGGCGGCGCGCGACACAGCCAGCCTGGCGCTGTTGTGGCAGGCGCCGCTGTCGGTTGGCAACGCCGGCTTGGTGAAGGGCGACGGGCCACATGTTCTCGTGTTTCCTCGAGAGCGGTGGGACCGCTGGCCGACGGCGACGGCGCACTTGGTTCGGGAGGGCAGTCTGACGGCGCAGGTCGAGCCCGCGCGTTGGTCGGACGCCGCATGGCGGAGCGCCGATCGCTCCTTCTACGCCGTTGGCGACGAGGGCCTCGAGCGAATCGACCCGGACACCGCGGCGCGCCAGCCGCTTCTTGCCGACCTGCGTCTCGGCGACATCGCGCTCGCCGGCGAGACAGCTTTCTCCGTCGCACGAGGCGATGGCACTGTGCGCTCCGCGCGGCTCCGCTCGGGCGTGCTCTCGGAGCCGATCGCGACAGTTGATCCCTGGCACGCGGAGGGAGCGCCGCTGGCCGTGGATCCGGCTGGCGAGAGAGTCTACGCGGTCAACGGGACCGGCCTGACGGCTTACGACGCGGCGACCGGCGAGATGGTGGACCACCTCGCGGCGGACGATGTCGGGCTCGATCGGTGGGGGCCGGTCACGTCACTGGCGATTCTCGAGGACGGCATCGCCGTCCTCGGCCACGGATCCTACGGGGAAGATCGGGCGGTCGCAGTAGTGGTCGACATCACGGCGCACCAGGTCGTGGCCGCGCACCGGTTGGCGAACTACGGCACCGATATGTGGGTGGTGCGCGAGCCCTCCGGAACGGTCGCCCTCGCCGCTACCGCGGAGAACACCTACGACGAAGACAGCGTGTACCCGGTAGTGGCGCGCATCTCGCGCGACGGTCTGCTGCAGCAGTGGCTGGGCGAACCCGGCACCGGAGTCGTCGTCGCGCTGGCGCCGGGCGCGGTCGAGGGGGTGGCGTTCGTCGCCACGGCGAATGAACGCATTCGACTGCCTCCCAACTTGCTCACCATCGATGTCGCTGCCGGTGAGCTGGTGGTCGAGCACCAACTCGGCGGACGTTTGAAGGCGCTGATCAGCGACGGCGCCACCGTCTACGCGGCACTCGACGCAGAACCTTCCTTGTTGCTCTTCGACGCCTTGGAGGCCGAGCTGCTCGGCGGTCTGAAGGTCGATGTCCGTCTTACCCAACTGGAGATCGCCGATGGCGACGCCGGCATGCACGGCGGGCTCTCCGACGTGCAGCTTCCTTCGCCCAGCCCGCCGCCCGGCATGATCGTTGCCGCGTCGGGAGAGGAGGGCGACATCACTGTATGGTTCGACGGCCAGCGAACCACACACTTCGTTGGCAGCTCCAGCTACGAAGGGAAGATTGCGTTCGGTCCCGGTGGCGTCCTTTACGCCGGGGTGCTGAGCTACGAACGCCACAGCTTCCTGATCGTGCTCGACCCCCTGAGCGGCGTCGTGTCGGCGGAGATCGCGCTCGATG
>CADEER010000297.1 GCA_902826395.1 uncultured bacterium | reverse complement strand
CGGGTACGCGTACGAGTACGTGTACGGGAGAAAATCGACAGTCTCGAAAGCCGGGATCCAGGTGGGGCGGCGGTGGCATGCGGCCTGGACCCCGGCTTTAGAGACTGTCGGAAAACGAAAGATCAGTGACCGTACACGTACACGTACCCGTACTCGTACACGGAGTTTCCTGCAGAATTCGGGCATGGATCGTGTACGGGTACGCGTACGAGTACGTGTACGGGAGAAAATCGACAGTCCCTTTCGCCGGGGTGACAGAGTGGGATGGTGACTGAACTGGCGTGCGCGGACCGATGGTCAGTTCACCTTGCGATCTCGGTTGGACCAGAACTGTTCGCGCAACTTGAACTTCTGCAACTTGCCGGTCGCCGTACGCGGTAGCTCAGCGACGATTTGAGCTTCGCTTGGGCATTTGAAATGCGCCAGCCGCTCTCGGCAGAACGCGATGATGTCGTCGCCGCTGAGCTCGCCCGGCCGTCGCGGCACGACCAGGGCGAGCGGCGTCTCCCCCCATTGCTCGTTCGGGATACCGATGACGGCGCACTCGAGGACGCCCGGGTGCTGGTAGATGGCGTCTTCGATCTCGGCTGAGCTGATGTTCTCGCCGCCCGAGATGATGACGTCCTTTTTGCGGTCGACGATGTGGATGGTGCCGTTTGCGTCCCACACCGCCAGGTCGCCGGTGTGGAACCAGCCGTCGCGGATTGCCTTGTCCGTCTCTGCCGGCTGCTCCCAGTACCCTCTGAACACGACATTGGAGCGCGTGCAGACTTCGCCGACCGCCGTGCCGTCTTTCGCGACCGGCCGGTCGTGCTCGTCGCGCACCTCGATGGCCACGCCGATCGCCGGCGCGCCGGCGCGCGCCCGCTGGCCCCAATCGTCTGCCGCGACGTTGTGATCCGGGTGGTTGACGGTCAGCAGGGGCGACGTCTCGGTCAGGCCGTAGATCTCGATGAACTGCCAGCCGAGCTCGCGCTCCAGTCGCTCGACGAACGCCGCCGGCGGCGGCGCGCCGGCGACCACGAAGCGCGGTCGGGTCTCGATGCGGTGCTGCTGTTTGTCGGGATAGTCGAGGATGGTGCGCAGCACCGCTGGGGCCATGCAGGCAAAGGTGACGCGCTCGCGCTCGATCAAGTCGAAGATCTTGCGGCCGTCGATGCTGCGCAGGACGACGTGGGTGCCGCCCATGCCGGTCAGGGCGTAGACGCCTCCCCATCCGTTGCAATGAAACATCGGCAGCGTCCACAGCTCGACATCGTCATGGCGGATGCCGAGATGGGCGATCATGTTGTAGGCGTTCAGGTAGCAGTTGCGGTGCGTCAGCATGACGCCCTTTGGCCGCGCCGTCGTGCCGGACGTGTAGTTGATCGAGACGACGTCGTCCTCGTCCATTCCTGGATCGGGCGGCGCATCGAGCGGAGCCGCCGCGGTCAGCTCGTCCCAATCGCGCCAGCCGGACGGGACAGGTCCGTCGCCGCCGGCGGCGATCCAGTGCTCGACGGTCCGCAAGCTCGGACGAATCCCGTCGACGATCGCCGTGTACTCCCAGTCGACGAGAACGACTTTCACGCCGGCGTGGTTGAGGATGTACTCGTGATCGCTCGCCACCAGCCGGTAGTTGAGCGGCACGAGGATCGCCCCGATCGCACTCGTCGCGTAGAAGCTCTCCAGGAAGTAGTGCGAGTTCGGGCTGAGGATGCAGACCCGATCGCCCTTGGCGACGCCCATCGAGCGCAGGGCGTTGGCCAGCTTCGCGACCCGCTGCTCGAGGTCCGCGTAGGTCAGGCGGAGGGGGCCGTCGACGACCGCGAGCTTGCCCGGGTAGGTGCCGGCGGCGCGGCGCAGGAAATCGTTGACCAGCAGCGGAACCTTCATCGTCACCCCTCGCGTTTCCGCTCCCATACCGTTCGCCTCGCGGTCCGTCCACGGCGACCCCGGCTCTCGTGCGCGGTGACGCTTGACTAAAGCAGAGGCACTTTTCTGAACATCAATTCGGCGAGACTGCGGCGGTATAGCACAAAACCGAAACTCCTCATGTCGAGCGTCAATTGGCCCGGCAGTTGCTGCATCACGTCGCCGTGTACCGCTGTCGAGTGGCCGTCAGGGCGAATGGAACCCCCGACAGCGATCTGTCTCCCAGATCGGTCCGGAAGCGGGTCGAAGCTCGTCGAGTCAGGCTGTTGTTGGCGCTCGCCGCCTGTTTCAGCCTGGTCTGGTCGGGATTTACGGGGCGGGCAGTCGCGCAATCCGTGGCCGGTACCCAGGACAACACGGCCGGCGTCTGGCTGTTCAACGCCGGTTCGAGCGGCGGCACCTGTGCCGACCCCACGGGCAGCGGCGGCGCCCAGCCGACGGACGACATCGTCCAGGGCGGCGTCGGCTACGGCATCTTCGGATTCCTGGGCGACGTCTCGGCCGAGGTGCTCGGTTGCGCGACCGGACCCGACGAGTCCGACGATGGGTCGACGGACACCGACTTCGAGTGCCCACCGGGCAACGAGATCCTGACCGGCCTGACCACCATCGACGACTTCGGCAATATCGCCAACGGCACGGACGACACGGCGAACTATGACGCCGGCACCGGCGGCACCGTGACCGTGACCTCCGACCCCGCCATGAACGGATCGCTGCGGGTCGGCCCTGACGGATACGCGGCCACGGGAACCTTGGGCCCATCCGGCGCCACCAACATTTCGCAGGCCAATGCCGCGATGGACGGCTTCGAGATCCTCATCTTCGAGGACGCCGAGCTGAGCGGCATGACGATCACGCTGAGTGGCGATGGGCCTCCGGTCGTCATCACCCTCGCCGACCGACAGGTGAATCCACACGTCGAAGCCGGCGCCGATGACACTTTGATCGCCATCGACCTCGACTCACTCGCTGGGTTCTCGGGCACGTACATCGATCAGATCCGCATCGACGACGACGACAGTGAGATGTCCGACAGTCCGTGTCCGCGCTTCGGGGACACCAGCGTCGAAGTCGACGCGATAGCGATCCGCGTCGTCGGGGTGTTCACACCGACCCCGAGCGTGACGCGGACCGGGACGCCGACCCGCACGCCGACCAGGACGCCGACGCCCACCAGCACGCGAACCTTCACCCCGACGATTACCCCGACCCGCACCTCGACACCGACGATCACGCCGACTCCGACCCGTACTTCGACGCCGACGATCACGCCGACCAGTCCGCCGCTGACCTGTGGGCTCGTCCTGTCCACCGAAGACAATGCGACACTCGGCGGACTGAGCTTCGAGAATGGCGATCTCGTCGACTACGTGTCGCCGACCGCGGTTCTCATCTTCGACGAGGACCTGTTCAGCGCCGACGAAGACATCGATGCCGTGCACCTCCTGGCCAACGGTGACATCGTCCTTTCGACGACCGGCAATGCGACTCTCGGCGGCCTGTCCTTCGGAGACGGCGATCTGGTCGTCTACGATCCGGTGGCGGACGTCGCGACCCTGTACTTCGACGAGGATCTGTTCACCGGCGACGAAGATATCGACGCCGTTCATGTCCTCGCCAACGGCCATATCGTTCTGTCGACGGAGGATGGCGCCACTCTCGGTGGCCTGTCCTTCGAAGACGGCGACCTGGTCGACTACAACCCGGTGGCCGACACGGCGACTCTGTACTTCGACGAGGATCTGTTCGTCGGCGACGAGGACGTCGACGCCGTCTATGTGCGTCCGAACGGCAACCTCCTGCTCTCCACCGAGGGCGGAGCGACACTCGGCGGCCTCACCTTCGAGGACGGCGACCTGGTCGACTACAACCCGGTGGCCGACACGGCGACCCTGTATTTCGACGAGGATCTCTTCTCCGGTGACGAAGACGTCGACGCAGTACACGCCTGCGAAGCGCCGCCGACGCCGACCCCGACGCCGACCCCGACATCGACTCCGACATCGACTCCGACATCGACCCCGACGCGCACCCCGACATCGACTCCGACATCGACCCCGACGCGCACC
>CADEER010000296.1 GCA_902826395.1 uncultured bacterium | reverse complement strand
AGACGCGGAGAAAGCGCTCAGGTGACACGCCGCGACTCTCTGTGTCTCTGTGCCTCTGTGGTGAAGAGTCTTTCTTCAGCGGTGTCGGTTCGCCACTTCGGCCAGCGCGTCGAGCTCGGCCAGCGCCTGGTCGCGCGGGTTGGCGTCGAGCACGAAGATGACGCGGTCGACGCCGGCGCCGGCCATCTGATGCAGCGTCGCGTCGTCGTGCGGGCAGTAGTACACCGATACTTCGAAGCGCGACGGATCGCCGCCGTTCTCGGCCACCGCCGCGCGCAAGGCTCGGATATGTTGCGTCGGATCGGCGTCGCCGGTGCCGTAGATTGGCATCCATGCGTCGCCCTGCGTGGCGACGCGCTTCATGGCGGCGGGCAGGTTGGCGGCGATGTGGATCGGCGGGTACGGCTTCTGTGCTGGCTTTGGCCAGGCGAACATCGGACCGAAGTCGACATACTTGCCGTGGTATTCGGCCTTCTCCTCGGTCCAGATCTTCTTCATCGCCTCGAGGCGCTCGCGCATGACGGTGACTCGCTTGTTGAACGGGGTGCCGTGGTTCTCGATCTCGGGTGCATTCCAGCCGGCGCCGACGCCGAACTGAAAGCGGCCGTTCGAGAGCACGTCGACGCTGGCGACTTCCTTGGCGAGCTGGATCGGATCGCGCTGCACGACCAGGCAGATACTGGTGCCGAGCAGGATCGACTCGGTCGCCTGCGCGGCGCTGGCGAGTACCGCGAACGGATCCATTGCCTTGTAGTACATCGCCGGCATGCCCGGAGCGTCGGGGCCTGGGAATACGTCCGAGACGGGGATGTGCGAGTGCTCCGGTACCCAGAACGAATCGAAGCCGCGCTGCTCCGCCGCCGCGGCGAGCTCCGCCGGCCGGATCGCGTCGGCGGTAGGGAAGATGCTGATGCCGAATTTCATGGGGGTCTCCTCGGTGTGGGAGCGAGAACGTCTCGCCTTTTTGACGCCGGTTCAAGGGGGAGGGATGCGTCGTGAACAGTGAACAGTGAACCGTGAACCGCAAGACATGCTTGGCGTTAAGGCCGAGGGGGATTACTCGGTGATCGAATTCGAAATCGAAATCCAAATCGGCTGGAAGCCCCGATTTCGATTTGGATTTCGATTTCGACGCCGCCGAACCAAAGTTACAACCTGATCCATTGATCTTCGTGCTTGCCGGCTGGCCGCCACGCCCGGACCTGAGTGCGGCGTTGCCGCCTCGCCGTCGCTTGGCTACACGGAGGCGATGGAATTCAATCTCGCGGCTGTTGCCGAGGCGATCGAGGTCGCGGTGCCGCGGCATACCGCCGTCGTCTGGCGCGATGTGCGGCGCAGCTATGCGGAGCTCGGCGAACGGACGCGGCGATTGGCGAGCCATCTGGCCGCATGCGGCCTGCCGGATGCGGGGCCGAGCGCCGGTCGGGCGCCTTGGGAGTCGCGGCAGGCGCATCTGGCACTCTACCTCTACAACTGCCCGCAGTACCTCGAGGGCATGCTCGGCGGATTCAAGGCGCGCGCCGTGCCGGTGAACGTCAACTACCGCTACGTTGCTGACGAGCTGCGCTATCTGCTCGACGACTGCGCTGCCGAGGCGATCATCTATCACGCCGCGTTTGCTCCGACGCTCGGGGCCCTGCTGCCGAGCCTGCCGCGCCTGCGCATTCTCCTGCAGGTTGCCGACGAGTCGGGACACGCGCTGCTGCCGGGCGCTGTCGATTACGAAGAGGCTATCGCCGCGGCGGCGCCGGCTCCCGCGCGCGCGTGGTCGCCGGACGATCTCTACGTCCTCTACACCGGCGGCACGACCGGCATGCCGCGCGGCGTGTTGTGGCGACAGGCCGACATCTTCGTCGCGGCGCTCGGCGGGCGCAGCGCCAGCGGCGAGATCGGCTCGTTCGAAGAGCTCGTCGAGCGGGCGCGCGGCGGTGGCTTCCGCGTCATGCCGACGGCGCCGCTCATGCACGCCGCGCACTGGTCCGCATTCGATGCGCTGCACCAGGGCAATACCGTGGTGCTGCAGGACGAGACGCGCCGCCTCGATGCGGCGTCGATCTTGCGCACGGCGGAGCGCGAGCGGGTCAATCTGGTGCAGATCATCGGCGATCCGTTCGCGCGGCCGCTGATCGACGAGTTGCGGCGCGGTTCGTACGACCTGTCCGAGCTCAAGGTCCTGGCCAGCGGCGGCGCCGTGCTCAGTGTGTCGGTGAAGGAAGAGTTGCTCGCCCTGCTGCCCGATCACGTGCGCATCGTAGATACCGTCGGCTCGTCGGAGACCGGCCGTCAGGCGACGCACACCAGCACGCGCCAGCGCGGCGCCAGTACCGGTACTTTCGATCCGGCGCCGGGAGCCTGCGTGCTGAGCGCCGATCGCAGTCGGCGCCTCGACGCCGGCGACGAGGAGGCTGGTTGGTTCGCGCAGTTCGGCCGTGTGCCGATGGGATATCTCGGTGACCGCGACAAGACCGAGCGAACCTTTCCGTCGATCGACGGCGTGCGCTACTCGGTGCCGGGCGACCGGGCGCGCTTGCGCGCCGACGGCTCGATTGAAGTCCTCGGCCGCGACTCGGTGACCATCAACACCGGCGGCGAGAAGGTCTTCGCCGAGGAGGTCGAGAGCGTCCTCAAGAAGCACAGCGCCGTCTACGACGCGGTGGTCTGTGGGCGGCCGAGCGAGCGTTGGGGGCAAGAGGTCGTGGCCATCGTGCAGCTCTGCGAAGGTGCCGCCGTATCGGACGAAGAGTTGCGCGCCGCCTGCGCGGCGCACCTGGCGCGCTACAAGCTGCCCAAGGTGTTCGTCTACCGCGACCGCATCGAGCGCAGCCCGGTCGGCAAGCCCGACTACCGCTGGGCGCTCAAGGTCGCGACCGAGTAGGAGAGGGCGTCGACGAGAGCGCGGACACCTGTCGTCTCGCGATTGGGAACCAGGCCTCGCGTGGCGATGCGCGGGCAGATCTGTAGGGTACTGGCGTAATTCTTGATAACGACGGTGTCACTCGGGTTGGAGGTCACGATGAGGCGTTGGGTCGGGCTGGTCTGTGTCGCGGTGACAGTCGTCGGTGGCGGGGCTGCTTCCGCTGCGCCGGAGGCGGAAAGCGGGAAGAGTGGTGCTGCGCTGTACATGCGCAACTGCGCTCCGTGCCACGGCGAAGAGGCCCGCGGCGACGGTCCGAGTGCGGTGCTGTTCCCGACGCAGCCGCGCAATCTGCGCGAGGGTTTCCTCGACAAGTACTCGACCGACGATCTGGTGCGCCGCGTCCGCGACGGCCGGCCGCTGCCGCTCGCGCTCGACATCGACGCGTTGAAGCGCGCCGCCGGCGAGGCGGGTGCGATCGACCGCCACATCCGCAAGCTGCCGACGCTGGACTGGCTGACCGTCGAGCGCGGCTGGTCGATCTACGCCGAACGCTGCACGCTTTGCCACGGCCAGTTCGGGCGCTCGAAAGGCCAGCTGCCGGAGGGAGTGCGGCCGCCGCGCGACCTCGGCTCGGCCGAGTTCCAGACCGCGGTCACCGATGCCCAGCTGGTGGATGCGGTGCGCCACGGGCGCAAGGGAATGCCGGCGTTGATCCCGCGGCTGCGCGTCGACGAAGCCGCGACCGTCGCTGCCTTCGTTCGCGTTCTCGGTCCGGGTTTCGAAAGCTATTCGACGTACTGCGCCCAGTGCCACGGCGACGACGGCGTCGGCATCGGCAACTTCGATTCGACAGTCGGCGCTCCCGCGGTGACGTTCGACGCCGCCTATTTCGCCCGCGTCGATGCCGGAAAGGTGCGCGAGTCGATCTGGCACATGCTGGAGCGAGAGAAGCCCTCGATGCCGCATTTCCGCCGCGACATCAGCGAAAGCGACGCGCGGGCGGTGATCGAGTACCTGCGCACGCTGCCCACCGAGTGACTCGATAAAGGCGAAAGCCCCGGCCGTCGCCGGGGCTTTCTGTGGTGTGGTAGCCCCCGACCCGGGGGGCGGAGGCAAAGCAAAGAAGGAAGGATCGAAGTCAGGGTAGGAGCG
>CADEER010000295.1 GCA_902826395.1 uncultured bacterium | reverse complement strand
CTCTGTGGTGAGAATTTTTGCTTTTTGAGGTCAATACTCTCGCGATGGCGACGGACGATTATCCCCTCCTGGCGGCAATACAATCGCCGGATCAGTTGCGCGGCATGGACACGCCGCTGTTGTACAGCATTGCCGACGAGGTTCGTGCCTTCATCATCGACTCGGTGACCCGCACCGGCGGCCACCTCGGCGCCGGGCTGGGTGTCGTCGAGCTGACCCTGGCGCTGTTCGCCGAGTACCGATTCAACGAGCAGGACAAGCTGATCTGGGACGTCGGCCACCAGTGCTACCCGCACAAGCTGCTGACCGGCCGGCGCGAAGGCTTCGCGTCGCTTCGCCAATGGGACGGCATGTCCGGTTTTCCCGATCCGGCCGAGTCGCCTTATGACACCGTGAAGACCGGACATGGCGGCACGAGCATCTCGACCGCCATGGGTTACGCGCTCGCGTGGCGCGGTCGCCCGGAAGACGCCGAACGCAAGGCGGTCGGCGTGATCGGCGACGGGTCGCTGCAGGAGGGCAACGCGTATGAGGCGCTCAACCACGGAGGCACCTATCGCGACATGAACCTCGTTGTCGTGCTGAACGACAACAACATGGGCATCGGCCCGACCGTCGGCGCAATGAGCAAGTACCTGTCGCGGGTGCGCAGCTCGACCTGGCTCAACGATCGCCTGCACGCCGTGCAGCGCGGCATCAAGCAGATTCCCGGCATCGGCGATCACGTCGAAGACGTGCTGCAGCGCTGGTATCACTCCTTCCAGGGTGTGATCCCACAGCACGCGCTGGGCATCATCTTCGAGGAGCTGGGCTTCTTCTATTACGGGCCGATCGACGGTCACGACATCGACGCGCTGCGCGAGGCGTTTCGCGCCACCCAGTGGATGCGCCGTCCGGTGTTGATCCACGCCGTCACCAAGAAGGGGCGCGGCTACCGCGACGACGTGCCCGAGGACACCTGCTACCACGCGGCGCCCGGCACCGAGAAGCATTCCTCGCCGTTGATCGAGTATCCGGATCAAGGCGGGCCGAGCTTCACGGCGGCCTTTGCCGACAAGGCGATCGAGCTCGCCGAGCGTGACGACCGCGTCGTCGTTATCACCGCGGCGATGCTCGAGGGCACCGGTCTGAAGAAGTTTCAGAAGCTGTTTCCGGAGCGCTGCCTGGATGTCGGCATGGCCGAGCAGCACGCCGTCAGCCTGGCGGCCGGTCTGGCGCTGGCCGGGCAGCGGCCGATCTGTGCCATCTACTCGACCTTCCTGCAGCGCGCCTACGATCAGTTGTTTCAGGAAGTGGCACTGCAGGGAGCGCCGGTGATGTTTTGCCTCGACCGCGGCGGCGTCGTCGGCAACGACGGTGCCACCCACAACGGCGTCTTCGACATCGCCTATCTCCGCTGTCTGCCCAACTTCGTCCTCATGGCGCCGCGCGACACGACCGAACTGGCGCGCTGCATGGATCTGTCGCTCGACTGCGACGGACCGACCGCGATTCGCTTTCCGCGCGGCTCCGGCCCGCTACCGGATCGCTGTCTGCCGAGCCGGCCGTTTCCAGTCGGCCGCGGAGAGCGCGTCGCCGACGGCACCGACGGCTGCATCCTTGCCTACGGTCCGATGGTGTACACCGCACTCGAAGTGCGCCGCCGCATCGCCGAGCAGCTCGGCCGCGAGCTCACCGTCGTCGATGCGCGCTTTGTCAAACCGCTCGACGAGGAGCTCATCGGCGAGGAGATCCAACGGCAGCCGGTGGTCTTCACGCTCGAAGATCACGTCCTCGCCGGCGGCTTCGGTTCGGCAGTCGCGGAGTACGTTCTCGGCGCCCATCGCCAGCGCGCCGGCCGTCTTCACCCTTTGGCTCTACCTGATCGGTTCATCGACCACGGCGCCCGCGCCGAGCAACTCGGCTCGGCAGGCCTCGATGTCGAATCCCTCGTGCGCACGGTCGCCGCGCGCCTGGAGACGGTGGATACGCCTGTCCGTCTGGCGTCGCGCTGAGCGACGTCCAGCCGATCAGAGGTAGAGGAGGAACAACCGCTCGAAGCCGTTGGCGCGGAAGCGAGCTGGGGGGTCGCGCCAGAAGCCGGGCTCGTCGTAGGCCGGGTGCGAGCACGAGCACGCGTCGCAGTGCGGACAAAGCTTGGAGGGCTCGTTGTGCATATGCCCGCACCAGGGGGCCGCGAAGAGGTCGAACTCCTGGTGGCACATCGGACAGGGGAGCCGGTGTCGGCTGCCGCGGCGCGGTACGTTGTCGGGGCGGGGCAGCAGGTCTGCCGTTGCGAGTGCGGCCATCGATAGCCTCCTGCTCGAGACCGCAGCAGGAGGCGTGCCAAAAGACCGCTGATACGCGCCAAATAGATGCTGCGCCGTCAGCCGGCTCTCGATGGGCGAAAAAGTTCCGTCCTTTGCAGGAAGGTGCTCATCGCACATCGCGATTCGACGCAGTGTACAAGAGTTCACGCGCCTCGCGGCGGGCGATCTTGCCGGCGGCAGTGCGCGGGAAGTCGTCGACCGGCAGCAGGCGCCGGGGCACTTTGAACCCGGCGAGATGGGCCCGGCAGTGGGTCTCCAGCTCGGCCGGGCTGACCTCGCCGGTCAGGCGCACGGCGGCGTGAATGACGGCGCCCCAATCCTGGTCGGGGACGCCGGCGGCGAAGGCCTCGGCGACGGCGGGATGGCTCTCGAGCACGCGCTCGATCTCGGCCGGATGGACGTTCTCGCCGCCGCAGACGATGGTCTCGTCGGCGCGCCCGAGCACGTGCAGACAGCCCCGCTCATCGAGCCAGCCGCGATCACGCGTCCGCAGCCATCCCGATGCGGGGTGGTCTGGCTCCCCGACGTAGCCGGGGCTGACCGTCGGCCCACGGACTTCGATGTCGCCGGCGATGCCGACTCCAGCGTCGTCGCCGCCGTTGTCGATCCGGATGTCGGCGAACAGCAACGGCGGACCGACACCGGCGTCGTCCCGCCCCGGACGCGCCGTTGCCACCTGCGACGCGGTTTCGGTGAGGCCGTACGTGTGCAGGACTGGAACACCGGCCGCACGGCAGCGTTCGAGCAACATCGCCGGCACCGGTCCACCGCCGACGAGCACCGCGCGCAGGCACTCCGGGTACGGCCGCTCGTCGTCGTCGAGCATGCGCTGCAACATGTTGGCGACCACCGAAACAATAGTCGTGCGGCGCGCGCGGATCGCCGCGTTGGCGTCGCCCGGCGCGAACCGCCGATGCAGCTCGACCGCGTTGCCGTACAGAACGCTGCGCATGAGGATGGACAGGCCGCCGACGTGGTTGAGCGGCAGGCAGCAGAGCCAGCGATCGCCGGCGTCGAGCCCGAGGTTCAACGCCGAGGCCATCGCGCTGTAGAGGTGGTTGCCCCAGGTCAGCCGCACTCCCTTGGGTGCGCCGCTGGTGCCCGAGGTGAAGACGATGGTGTGTGTGTCGTGGAGGTCGAAGTCTCTGTCTTCTGATTCGGCGGCGATCTCGTTCGCTGTCGCGATCTCGTCGACGTCGATGCAATCCATTGCCAGTCCGCGCGTTGCTTCGACTACGACGTCGCGCGTCGCCGCCTCGCAGAAGACAACCTTTGCGGCGCATGTCTTCAGCATCGCCGCGACCTCGGGTGCCGTTAGACGCGCCCCGAGCGGCGCGAATCTGCGTCCGCCGCGAGGCCCGCCGTGCGCGATCGCCACCAACTCCGGCCGATTGTGCAACAGCGTCGCAACCGCGTCGCCGGAGCCGAGGCCGCGCTGGCGCAGGAGCTGATCGCAAGCCGTGGCGCGGCGATCGAGCTCGGCGAAGGTGAGCACGTCACCTTCGAACTCGAGCGCCACGTCGTCGCCGTGCGTTCGCGCGCGCCGCCGCAATGGGTCGGGGATCGCGGTAGTGGTCACTTCAACACAACAAGCCCGCGACCACCTCTCCCGACGGGAGGGTGTCGGAAATCGGCGCTGAATAACTCATCGAGCTGGAAGGCAGAGATCCCCTCTCTCGGACGCGACTGTCAGTTTTTTGGCCGTACACGTACTCGTACGCGTACCCGTACACGATCAATGCCGGAGAAACTCCGCGTACGAGTACGTGTACG
>CADEER010000294.1 GCA_902826395.1 uncultured bacterium | reverse complement strand
GTCAATCACCGTGCCCCGCACAGTTGTCAGCGCGGATGGGCGATCTGTCGCGCTGTCTGTACCCAGCCAAGGAACACCTCTCCAGAGGGAGAGCTCGCGCGAAGCGCGGGGGAGGGTGAACGAGATGGTTTCGCGCAGCGAAACACCTCTTAGAGCCGGAACCGCCAAATCCCCTCGCCCTCCGGGAGAGGGTCCGAGACCTACGAGCGCGGCGACTTCAAGTTCAGCACCAGCAACAAGCAACTGAACTTCATGCAGCACATCTTCACGGTGATGGAGACCGACGGCCGCGCGGCCGTGGTGTTGCCCGACAACGTGCTCTTCGAAGCGGGCAGCGCCGGCGAGGGCATCCGCAGGCGATTGCTGGAGCAGTTCGACTTCCACACCCTGCTGCGCCTGCCGACCGGCATCTTCTACAAGCAGGGCGTCAAGGCCAACGTGCTGTTCTTCGACAAGCACCCGCCGCGCGCCGACGGCAAACCGAACTCCAAGGATGTCTGGATTTACGACTACCGCACCAACATCCACCACACGCTGAAGAAGAACCCGCTGCAGCCCTCACACCTGCAGGACTTCGTCACCTGCTATTCGGCCGCCAACCGCAACCAGCGCGAAGAGACCGAACGCTTCAAGCGCTTCGCCGTCGCCGACCTGCTGAAGCGCGACAAGCTCAACCTCGACATCTTCTGGCTCAAGGACGAGAGCCTCGACGACGTCGACAGCCTGCCGCCGCCCGACGAGATCGCAGCCGAGATCGTCGAGAACCTGCAGGCGGCGCTCGAGGCGTTCCAGTCGGTGGCAGAGGAGCTGGCGGCGAAACCGACTCCTCACCACAGAGACACAGAGGCACAGAGGCACGACGAGGCGCCGTAGCCGCGCTTGCTCTGTCACTCTCTTTCGAGGACGACGTCAGGTGCCGATGCAGGTGAATGCCAGGGCACGTGCCGCCGTTGCTTGTTGGGCATCATGGGTCGCGAAAACTAGCGAGATGCCGCGACGCTCCTGGAGCAGCAAGGCGCTTGCGAGGTGAACGGCGTCGAGCGTCTTGACTGCCGTCGCCATCGGCAGCGATG
Organism: uncultured bacterium; assembly: GCA_902826395.1. Lineage (GTDB taxonomy): Bacteria > Desulfobacterota > Binatia > HRBIN30 > CADEER01 > CADEER01. Next base: position 3,026 of record CADEER010000294.1, on the reverse strand, counting down.
CCCGTCGCAGCACGACGCGAGTCAGATTGATCCGGCCGATGCCGGCTTCCAGCTTTGCCAACTGCTCTTGCGCCGCCACGACGCCGTCATCGTCGAGCGCGCCGTCGAGACGCAAACGATCGATCACCCGTCGCGCCTCGACCCCCGCGAGCTCGCTGGTGTAAGCGCGTTCCCAATCACCCCACTCCGCCAGCAGCGGTCTCTGTCCCAACAGGACACGCAAGAGAACGCTGGTGTCGAGGTAGACGATCACCGTTGATCGCGGCTTTCACGCAGCAAGCGGACCACGTCGGTCCGTCGCCGCAGGCGCGGCGGCTTGATCTTCGCAGCGTCTGCAAGCGGCCGGATTGCTTCGACGACGTTCAAGTCCTCCGCATTCTCCGTCGCCGGAACCAAGCGGGCGATAGGCGTTCGCCGATCGTGAACCAGAACCGTCTCGCCGTTTCGCACGGCGGCCAGATACTCACTCAGACGCGCCTTCAGGCCCGAGACATTGGTCTCTTTCATGGCCTTCATATGGCCAGATCAGGTCATGTCGGTCAACGCAACATTGGCGGCGATGGCCGTCCGCGCGAGTCGCTCGCGTTGTATCCATGCAGAGCAAGATCCCGTTCTTTTCGCGCCAAGATCGCCAAGACGCCAAGAGAGCTTCTCTCGTTCGGCGCTTTCCGTATAGGCCGGTAAAAACCGGGGTTAGCGCCGTGTCACCCATGTGCCCGGTCTAAAACGTCACCCATGTTCCCGGTTGCACAGGATTTGGGGAGCGCCGGTTCTCACGTTCGTCGCTGTGAGCCCGTGCACTCTTGGCGTCTTGGCGATCTTGGCGCGAAAAAAGTCCTTGGACCATCTCCCGAGCCCGAAACCTGCGACACGGCTGCTGCGAATGCGGATCAGGTCGGCAGCGCGGCGACGGCGCGCGCCATGCCTTCCGTCGTCGGCACGCGCGGTGTCCAGCCCAGGGCGCGCAGCTTGGCGTTGGAGAAGCGCCAGTCGTAGCCGAACGCTTTGACGTCGACGGTGCGCAGCAGCGGCTCGCTGCGGGCGAAGCGCTGTGCGAGGCGTGCGGCGGTCAGCGCCAGCTTCATCGGCACGTGTCTGGTCGGTGGTTTGCGACCAATCGCGGCCGCGATGTCGGCGCACACCTGCTGCAAGGTTGGTCCGGTGTCGCCGTCGTAGGCGAGATAGCCCTGGCCGATCGCTGTTGGATCGTCGGCGACGGTGACGCAGGCGTCGGCGAGGTTGTCGATGTAGACCCACGGCAGCCACAGGTCACGCTTCCAGAACGTCATCGACCCGTCGGCGATGGCGCGCGCGAGGGACGGGAAGAATGCTTTGTCGCCCGGGCCGTACACCCAGCCGGGGTAGACGACCGACACCGGCAGGCCGCGCTCGCGATGGAAGCGGCGCAACCAGGTCTCGGCTTCGATCTTGCTGTCGGGATAGGGTTCGCCCCATTCGCGGAACGGCGATGCTTCGGTCAGGACTTCGCCCGGTGCCGGCAGGCCGAAGACGTCGCTGGTGCTGACGTGGACGAAGCGCTCGATGCCGCGCACGAACGCCGCCTCGGCGACGTTGCGCGTGCCGCCGACGTTGACGGCACGGAACTGCTCGATGGGGGCCCAGGCGTGCACCATGGCGGCGACGTGAAAGACGCGGCGGATGTCGTCGCAGGCGCGGTCAACCGCATCGCGATCGGTGACGTCGGCTTCGACGATGTCGAGGCGATCCGAGTCGGCCAGCGCTCGCAGCTCGTCGAGCGCCGGGTCGCCCGGCATTGCCAGGGCGCGCACGGGCACACCGTCGGCGAGCAGTCGCCGGACGATCGCCTGGCCGACGAAGCCGGCGGCGCCGGTGACGAGATCGAATGTCGAGGAGGAAGTGGGTGCGGTCACGGGAGGTCGTCACGTCTCGCGCAATTGGCTGCGCGTCGCAACTGTGGGGAGTGGGGAGTGGTGAGTGGAGGCGTGGCTAGTCGAACCGGTGTTTTCACACGGTTGAAGTCGTGTGATATCGGGCGCGGCTAACGTTACAGCGGACAGCGAGGTGGACATGGCGAAGTTCGGTGTTCTGGCGATGGCGCTTCTCGTTTGCACGGCGGGGGTCGTTCGCGCGGCTGACACGTGGGGTGCGTTCGAGATCCGGGGGCAGACGATCGCGCCCGGCGAGAAGAGCAAGTTCTCGTTCTCCAAGGAGCGGACCTTCGAAGGGGCGTTTCTCGACATACCGATCTTCGTCGCGCGCGGTGCGCAAGCCGGGCCGACTCTGTGCGTGACCTCGGCGATCCACGGCGACGAGATCAACAGCGTCGAGATCGCGCGGCGGGCGTTTGCCGGTGTCGACGCAAAGCGGTTGAAGGGCACGTTGGTCGTGCTGCCGGTGATCAACGCCGCCGGCTTTCGCGTCATGCAGCGCTACATGCCCGATCGACGCGATCTGAACCGATCCTTTCCCGGCAGCGCGCAGGGCAGTGTCGCGGCGATCGTCGCCGGCGCCGTCTTCGAGGACGTGGTAAAGCGCTGCGACCGGCTGGTCGATCTGCACACCGGATCGAACTACCGCACCAACATGGCGCAGATCCGCGTCGACGTGAACAATCCGGAAGCGCTCGCACTCGCCGAGCATTTCGGAGCCGGAATCATCGTCGCCGGCGCCGGCCTGGAGGGGACTCTACGCCGCGAAGCCACCGACGCCGGCATCCCGTCGATCATCTACGAGTCCGGGCCGCCGTACGTGTTTATCGAGAAGGAGATCGCGACCGGAGAACGCGGCGTCCGCAACGTGATGGACTTCCTCGGCATGTACGAATCCGAGAGCGCGCTTGAGCCGGCGCGGCTGCTGGGTAAATCCGGTTGGGTGCGAGTCCCCAAGTGGCAGGCCGGAATCTTCCTGCCGACGGTGAAGCTCGGCGACCGCGTCGAAAAGGGCGCCGTGCTGGGCTCGGTCACCGATCCGCTCACCGACGCGCGACACGAGATCGTCTCGGATATCGACGGCATCGTCGTCGGCGCCGCGCTGCCGCAGGTGGT
>CADEER010000293.1 GCA_902826395.1 uncultured bacterium | reverse complement strand
GAGTTTCCTGCAGAATTCGGGCATGGATCGTGTACGGGTACGCGTACGAGTACGTACGGGAGAAAATCGACAGTCTCTTTCGCCGGGATGACTTTTTGAGGTTCAGTTTCTTGTCTGGATGATCCGGCACTTACGGCGGCGGCTCAACCGAGATGGTGCGCCTCTGCCTCATTCCGCAGCGAGCGCGGCGAGTACGCCGAGCGCGGTGAGCACCCCGTAGCCGCTCGGGCCGGCCGGATGGCAGGCGTAGCCGTCGGACATGACGGTGCTCGAAAAGTCGATGTGGGCCCACGGCACCTTGCCGACGAACTCGGCGAGGAACAGCGCCGCGATGATCGTGCCCGCCGGGTTGGAGCCGCCGACGTTGCGGATGTCGGCGATCGAGCTGACGATGTCCGGACGATACTCCTCGACGAGCGGTAGCTCCCACAGACCCTCGCCCGCCGCGGCGGCTGCTTCCAGGCAGTGGCCGATCAGAGCGCGGTCGTTGCCGAGCACGGCGGCGTAGCGCTTGCCGAGGGCGATCCGCACGGCGCCGGTCAGAGTCGCGAAGTCGACGATGGCGCGCGGCTCGGCGCGCAGCGCGTAGGCCAGCGCATCGGCGAGCACGAGGCGCCCCTCGGCGTCGGTGTTGAGGATCTCGATGGTGCGGCCGTTGGCGGCGGTGACGACGTCGCCGGGTCGGATGGCGCCGCCGCTCGGCATGTTCTCGGCCGCCGGCACGTAGCCGCGGATCCGCACCGGCAGCCCGAGCTCGGCGGCAGCGGCGATGGTGGCGATCACCGTCGCGCCGCCAGCCATGTCGCGTTTCATCGCCTCCATGGCGTTGGCGGGCTTCAGCGAGAGGCCGCCGCTGTCGAACGTGATCCCCTTGCCGACCAGCGCCACGTGTCCGTCTGCGGCGGCTGCCGGCTCGTAGATCATCTCGATCAAGCGCGGCTCGTTGTCGCTGCCCTGGCCGACTGCGAGCAGGGCACCCATGCCGAGCTCCGCCAGCGCCGCAGGCTCCAGGACACGCACCTGCAGATCGCCGCCGGCGAGGCTGGCGGCGCGCGCGGCGAGAGCGGCCGGTGGCAGGGCACCGGCGGGAGTATTGGCGAGGTCGCGCGCCAGGCACACGGCGCGCGCTCGGATGTCGGCCTCGCGCAGCGCTTCGCGCAAGGGCGGCGTGCTGTGGTCGACCGCGAAACGCAGCGCCAGCCGCGACTGGCGTGGAGCTCGCGACTTGAACTCGACGAACCGGTGGCGGGCGAGACGCACGCCTTCGGCGACGGTGCGCAGAGCCGCCGCGTCGAGCCCTGACGGCCACGACACGGTCATTCGACTGCAGGACTCGCGCTCGGCGATCGCCGCGATGCGGTCGGCGATGGAGAATAGCTGCGCGACGGCCGGCTCGGCGGGGCAACCGAGCAGCACCACCAGCGGTGCGGCGATGGAGCCGTGCGTCTGTACGACGACCTCGTTGCCGATCTCGCCGCGGAAGCCGCGCCGCTTGGCCTCGGATCGCAGCGCGCCTTTGGTGCGGCGGTCGAGCTCGCGCACCGTCTCGGCGGCAGCCCAATGCTTGTCGAGCAACAGGACGATGGGCGCTCGCTCTCCGAGTGCCCGTTTGGCGGTACAGAGGCTAGCCTCCGTCATTGGATCCTCCCGATGCGTCCTGTGTGCGCAGCGCGTGTTTGTCGAGGTACTCGCGGAGAATGCGCGTCTCGTCGGCGCTGAGTGGTTCGACCCCGCGCATCCGCATCTCGCGCTGCATGCGTTCGAGGATGACATCCCACGAGGCGCTGGTGATCACGCCAGGCGCATGGAGGCGATGGCAGCTCGAGCAGCGCTCGACGTAGAGCTGGGCGCCGGCCGACTCCGCCTCGGGCAGCGACGGGTTGCAGGCTGCGAGCACGGTGACAGTGGCAATCGCCGACGCTACCGCGCCGGCGTGGGATGCCCGCTTCACGCGTGTTCCCGGCGGAAGAACGCCGCCTGTCCGAAGCTCTCTTCGACGCCGACCTCGATCCAGCGCAGCGAGCTGATGCCCTCGGACGCGAGCTCGCTCTCGAGCTCGCCGACCAGATACTGGGCCAACTCTTCGGCCGACGAATGAACGATCGGCAACAGGATCGCGTCGCCGGCCGGAAACTGGAACTCGTCGTCTTCATAGCGCAGGACGACCGTGTCGCCTCGGTGTTCGATGGTGAGACAGTCACTGCGCGCCGGTACCAGGATGCGCTCGTCGAGGCGGTCGCACAGTTTGCGGGCGATCTTCTTGACGACGCCGAAATCGACGACATAGCCCTGCGTGCCGAGGTTACCCTCGGCGGCGACCGTAACCCGGTAGTTGTGACCGTGCAGGCGCTCGCGAAAGCCGGGATAGGCGATGAAGTGAGCGGCGGAGAACTTGAGGTAGTCCTTGGTAACCTGGACGCGGAACGACTCGCGCGAATCCGACATGACATCCTCGTTAGCCGGGATCGACGCCGAATTAAACAAGCCCGCTCTCATGCGCCAGTGGCGCGTCACGTGCGTCCCACTGCACCGCGGGGAGCGCTGCGCGGCGGCGGCCGCTCCGCGAGCTACGACTCCCGACTCTCGATTCCCGACTCCCGACCAGCGGCGGCGCGGCGCAGGCGATCCATGATCGCGCGGCCAATGCCGTGTGGTGCGATGCGCACGGCGTAGATGTGGGTCGGGCGCAGCTCGTCGATGTCGCGGACCGCGGCAAACAGGGCTGCGGCGGCTTCCTCGAGGTCGCCGGTCGGCGACAGGATTCGCACGGCGGCGAAGCCGGCGCTGTCGTCGACGGGAGCGCAGGCGAGCAGGGCGGCGCCGCTGCGCAGGTCGGGCGTCAACTCGTGCGGTGAATCGATCAGCGTCAGCGAGGTCGCGGGCGAGTAGTGGCGCGGCAACTGGCCGGGGGCGGCGATCGCGTCGCCGGCTGCTGCAACGCGTACGGGTCCGATCTGCGCCTCGATCGCCTCCTGGGTAATGACTCCGTGACGCAGCAGCGTGGGCGAGTCGGCGGCGAAGGAAACGATGGTGGATTCGATGCCGACGCGGCAGGGGCCGCCGTCGAGAATCAGCGGCACCCGGTCGCCGAGCTGCGCGGCGACATGCGCGGCGCGGGTTGGGCTTACGTAGCCGAACGGATTGGCGCTCGGCGCCGCGATCGGCCGGCCTGTCGCGGCGATGAGGTCGAGAGCTACGGGATGGGCGGGCACTCGTACCGCGACGGTCGGAAGGCCGGCGCTGACGATGTCGGGCACGATATCGCGCTTCGCCAGCACCAGCGTCAGCGGTCCGGGCCAATGCGCTGCGGCCAGCTCTCGCGCCGCCCTCGGGATGTCGGCGGCGACTTCGGCGAGTTGCTCGGCGGCGCCGATGTGCACGATCAGCGGATCGAAGTGCGGTCTTTCCTTGATCGCGAAGATGCGCGCCGCGGCGCGCGGGTTGAGCGCGTCGGCGCCGAGGCCGTACACCGTCTCGGTGGGGAAGGCGACGACCTCGCCGCGCCGCAGCAGAGCGGCGGCGCGCTCGATCGCCTGCTTGGAGGCGGGCTCGATCACACGGCCCCGTGGCGCGACGCTCGCAATAACGTCGCTGCCTGATAGCTTGAGAACCGTGGCTGGATCATCGTCGTCGCGCTGGTCGGTCGTTCTCTGTCTGGTGCTGCCGGTGCTGAGCACCGCCGCCGGCTGTCGGCGCGGCGAGGTGCTCGATGGTACGCCACTCTATGCGCCTTTCAATCAGCGCAAGCCGGTGGCGGTGGTGAACGCGCGTGTCGCGGACGGACGCTGCGAGGTGGCGGTGCGCAGTCGGATGGACGGTCGGTTGGCGCTGCGCATCGACGAGATTCTGCTGCACCCGCAGTCCGGGGCGCCGTTGTCGTTGGAGCCATCGGTTTCCGAGTGTGTGCTCGCCGGGGGCGGCCGGATGCGCCTGGTCGAGCCCGTCACCGGCGAGCCGGCGGTCGACTACGAGGCGACCGTGCGCGGCAGCGCCATCCCGCTCGATGACCCGGGGCGCGCCATGTACCGCGAGTGGGCATGGATCCGCCGGCCGCTCGAGATCGACGCGATCGATGCCGAGCTGGCGAGACTCGCCGCCCTAC
>CADEER010000292.1 GCA_902826395.1 uncultured bacterium | reverse complement strand
CTAGGGCACACCTCGACCGTTTCAGTCGCGCGGTTCATAGTGTCGCCGTGAATCCGTCACTGGAGCCGCCCGATGCTGGGAATGGGACGTCGCATGCGGTGCGCATCCGGGCCGGCGTCGTGTCGTTGGTGGTCGGGGTTTTGCTGCTCGGGGCCAAGTACTACGCGTTCAAGCTGACCGGTTCGGCGGCGATTCTCTCCGATGCGATGGAGAGCATCGTCAACGTCGTCGCCGCCGCCGTGGCGCTCGGCGCGCTGGTCGTCGCTTCGTGGCCGGCGGACCGCAACCATCCCTATGGTCACGGCAAGATCGAGTTCATGACCGCCGCCTTCGAAGGCGGGTTGATCGCCTTCGCGGCGCTGCTGATCGTCAGCGAGGCCCTGCAAACTCTGATCCGCGGCGCCGAGGTGCGCGAGCTCGATCAGGGGTTGGCGATCATCGCCGCCGCGGGTGTCGCCAACTATCTGCTCGGTTGGTTTCTGATCCGCACCGGGCGCCGCCACACTTCGCTGGCGCTCGTCGCCGACGGCAAGCACGTCCAGACCGACTTCTACACCAGCGCTGGAGTGGTCATCGGCCTTCTCCTGGTGATGCTCACGGGCGAGGAGTGGATCGATCCGGTGGTCGCCATCGCCGTCGGACTGAACCTCGCCGTCGCCGGTTGGAGGCTGGTGCGCGAGGCGGCGGGCGGCCTGCTCGACGAAGAGGATCCGGAGCTGCTGCGCGAGATCGTCGATGCGCTGAACACCTACCGCGTGCCGGGCGTCATTCGCGTCCATTTCCTGCGCGCCATCCGCAGCGGCAACTTCCGCCACGTCGACGCGCACCTCGTCGTGCCCGAGTACTGGCCCGTCGAGCGCGCACACGATCTCGCCGACGATCTGGAGGCCAAGGTCACCAACGCGATCTCGGGCGAGGGCGAGATCGCCTTCCACATGGACCCGTGCCGGCGGATGTACTGCAGCCAGTGCGAGGTGCTGGACTGCCCGATCCGCCGCGAGGCCTTCGAATCGAAGCCGCCGTTCGTGTTCGAAGACGCGATTCGACCGGAGAGGCTGGGTGGAGAGTGGGGAGTGGGGTGATGTCGTGAACCGTGAACCGGTTTTCGCCCGAGTTCGCCATTGGGAACAACGTTCACGGCTCACGGTTAACGGTTCACAGCTCTCGACTCTCGACTCCCGAGCATAGTACTCGATCGGCATGCCGTTTCGTCCGACGCGACGCGAGTTCCTCGAGGTTAGTGCCATGGCGCTGTTTGCTTCGAGCGCGTGGCCGGCACTCTCCGGTTGCGGCGATTCCGACGACGATGGGGGTGACGCGGTGGTCGAGCCACGCGACAGCGCCTTCGGCCATTGGGCGCTCGAAGATGGGTTGCCGGTGTTCGTCTACGACGCCGACCACACCACGCTCGACGCCGCCGAGTGGGATCCGATCATTCGGCCGCGAACGCGGCGGCACTGGCACATGTTCGGCAACCGCGCCATCCAGGTGCAGGCCGACAACGAGGGCACGCTGGCGCTCTTCGACGAAGGCGACGGCCTGCGCTGGCTCACCGCCGCCGATCCGCGCGGTACCGGCATTTCGATCTTGCGCGAGAGCGACGGCACAGTCTGGTCGAGCGATTTCGCCCAGCGGGCGGGCGAGTCGGTGCCGCTGCGCATCTTCGGGCCGACTCATTTCGAAGTTCGCGACGCGCTGCGCGGGCTCTCGCTGCGCCGCACCATTCTCTGCCCCGAAGGCGACGTCGGTTGGCTGCTGGTGCGGGTGTCGCTCGCGCTCGACGGCGCTGCACCTGCCGTCCGCACGCTGGTGCACGAGGAGACCTGGGCACTGCAGCCGCGCTTTCTGACATTGTTCCGCAGCGCCGCCGAGCGGCGCGAGACGGCGCTGCGCGAGGTGCGTTACGATGTCGAGACGCTCGGTGGGGCCGTGCGCGCGGTCGAGCGCTTCGGCGCCGACGGCGTCAACGTCTTCGGCCCTCCGGCTTCGATACTCTTGCAGGCGCTCGGCACAACTGGCGGCGTCGCCGGCACCGCCGGCGATCCGCACCCAACATTGACCATCGCGACCTCCGTCGCGCTCGAGCCGGGCGAGTCGATCGAGCTGTACTACCGCTTCGGGCGCGACGACGGCGGCGAGATAGGCGATCCGCGACGGCTCTTCGACGAGCAATTGCAACAGCTCGCCGAGCGGTTGCCGCGCGCCGCGGCGAGCGCCGCACCGGAGGCGGAGCAGGAGATTCCGTGGCACGTCGCGGCGCTGACCGGCGGATCGTCGCAGGACCGCGTGATCGGCGGCCGCACGCTCGATCAGGCGTCGACGTACAGCTTCGAGATCGGCTTCAACGCCGCGGCGCGCGACCCCCTGCAACACGCGCTGCCGCTGGTCTACTGCGAGCCCGATCTGGCGCTGGCCGTGCTGCGCAACACTTGCGCATGGGCGACGCCGGGCGGCGATCTCCCTTACTCGCTCGATGCGGCGAAGAATCCGTTCACAGCGGCGTTCCGGCCGTCCGACTCGAACCTGTGGGCGCTGTGGCTCGCGGCAGAGTACGCCGCAGCGACCGGTGATCTGGCGGCGTTCGACGCGCCGCTCGCCTACCATCCAGCCCGCGGCGCTCCTGCCGTCGCGCTGCGCGAGCACTTGCGGCGGCAGTTTCGCTTCTTCGTCGATTTCGTCGGTAGGGGCGAACGCGACCACGTCCGCATCCTCAATGCGGACTGGAACGATCTCGCGATCGAGGAGTCCGGCGTCGAGCGCGCGCTGATGATCGAGCGCGGCAGCTCAGTGCTCAACTCGGCGATGGCATCGTGGGTGCTCGGAATCTTTGCAGGACTCGCCGATCGACTCGGCGAGCCGACGCTGGCCGCCGAGTCGCGCCAGCAGTCGGACGATCTGCGCGCGCTCGTCGCCTCGGCCTGGAACGGACGCTGGTTCCATCGCGCCTACGGCCCCGACGTCGGGCCCGTAGGCGACGACGATTGCTGGCTCGAAGTGCAGCCGTGGGCGATCCTCTGCGGCGCGGCCACCACCGAACAGGCGCGCGCGCTGCTCGCTCACATCGACGCCAATCATCGGCCCGGATCGCCGGTCGGCACGCGCGTCAAATGGCCGGCCGATCCCGCGCGCGTCGAAGCGGGCATCTGGGGTATGGGAACCCTCGGCGGGACTTGGTTCGCGATCGACATGACGCTGGTGTGGGCTGCCGCGACGGTGGACATCAACCTCGCCTGGGACATCTGGCGCCGCATGACACTCGGCGCGCACACGGCGGCGTATCCACAAATCTGGGAGGGCACACTGTCGGGGCCCGACTCGTGGAACGGCCCCGAGTCACCGCGTGCCGGTCGCACCTGGGTTCTCTCCGAGCTCGTCGCCATGCAGGCATTTCCGGTCGCCAACCTGCACAGCCACGCGCAGCCGGTGCTTGCCTATCTGCGCTTGCTCGGCATCGCGCCGCGCCCCGATGGATCGCTCGGCGTCGGCGGCGGCGGTCGCTTCGCGAGCCGCACCTTCGAGCTCGACGACGGCGGACACGGTCGCTTGTCGGCGAGCGGCGAAGTGGAAGTGTCGACCTCCCACGGGATGGCGCGCGGCAGCGGCGAGCTGACGTGGTGAGCGAAGCGCGGGGCACACTGCACCTCATTTCCGGCCTGCCCTGCGCGGGGAAATCGACCTACGCCGCCGAGCTACAGCGCCGGCGCGATGCCGTGCACTTCTCTCTCGACCGCTGGTTGATCACGCTGTTCGGCCGCTACTCGGTCGAGATCGACGGCTACTCCGAGCACGTGCGCCGCGTGTACGCCTGCCGCGACGTCATCTGGAGCTGCGCCGCCGAGCTACTCGTGCGCGGCGCCGACGTCATTCTCGACGACGGATTCTTTCGCCGCGACGATCGCCGCCGCTTCACCGCCGCGGCTCGCGAGCTCGGCGCTCCCAGCACGATTCACTTCATCGACACACCGCCCGACGTGCTGCGCGCCCGACTCGCGGCGCGCAACCAGAACCCGGGCGAGTACCACTTCGAGATCACGCTCGACGCACTCAATGCCTTTCTCGCGTTCTACGAAGCGCCGTCCGACGACGAGGGGGCGGAAGTCGTCGTCGT
>CADEER010000291.1 GCA_902826395.1 uncultured bacterium | reverse complement strand
AGTCGCTTGCGACTCCACCACGCCGATGAGTCGGTTTGACAAACGAATGTTTGCTTCTGTACAGAGCCCCCAATGCCAGCGGTGGGGGACGAGGCAGCGCAACCAACCGCGACCCGGGATCTGATTCTCGACGTCGCAGAGAAGCGCTTTGCCGAACACGGCTTTGCCGGCGTTTCGGTGCGGCAGATCGCCGCCGACGCCGGCCTGAAGAATCAGGCGAGTCTCTATCACCACTTCAAGAACAAGCGCGCTTTGTACGAAGCGGTGATCCAGCGCGGCATGGCACCGGTGATCGAGGTCATCGCGCGCAGCAAGAGCGAGACGGCCGGGGAGATCATCGATCACCTCATCGACCACCTGTCGGAGAAGCCGCTGTTGCCGCGGCTGATCTGGCGCGCTGGTCTAGACGAGAGCGAAGAGCTGCGCAGCATCGTCGCACACGCGCTGCGGCCGCTGTTCGAGATGGGCTTCGACGCGATCTCGCGCGCCCGACTCGAATGGGAAGAAGAAGACCTGCCGCACCTGTCGTTCGGTCTCTTCCAACTGATCTTCGGCTACTTCGCACAGATCTCGCTGTTCGAGCCGATCACGCCCAATCCACCGCGCAGCCGCGCGGCGATCGAGCGCCAGCGCCGGTTCCTCAAGCGCGCCAACGCCCGTTTGATGGGGCGCCCGCGCGTCGACAAGACGGGCACCGGCTGAGCACGCCGTTCAGCCGGCCGCCAGCTCGCCGATCTTTTCGCCGAGACGAAGGCGCGTGCCGGGTGCACGCTCATCCAGGAGCAGTGTCCCGGGCGAAGCGAGCACGACGATCGACGAGCCGAACTCGAACCATCCCCACTCAGCTCCCTTGTCGAGCGAGACTGGCGGCTCATAGCGCCGCCTTCGTTTGGCGCCGGGCTCGATTGGGACATTGGTAGTCAAATCGTCGAACGACAAACGGATCTTGCCGACCATCACCGCGCCGACGGCAACCATGCACAGCGAGCCGCTGCCCGAGGCCGTTGGGATGGAGCAATGCGCGACGAGCCGCTCGTTGCGCGCGAAGAGATTGACGATGCCCTCGAGGCCGGCGCGATTGACCGGCCACAGCGTCCCCGGGATGTGGTCCACGGATTCGACCCGCAAGGCACACGGGGTGTGAAAGCGGTGGTAGTCGCGCGGCGCGAGGTAGAACGTCGCATAGCTTCCCCCCTCGTATTGCGCCGCGAGCGCCGCGTCGCCGAGCAGGGCCGCGGCGGTGTACGTCCGACCTTTGACCTGACCGATACGGCCCCGGCTCACGCGGCCGCTGGCTCCCCACATGCCATCGCAGGGTGCCACGACGGAACGCGGCGCCGCGTCGACAGGCCGTGCCCCCTCGCGCAACGGCCGGGTGAAGAATTCCTGCAGGGTTGCGAAAGAACTGATCGGCCGGTCGACCTCGCTGAGATCGACGCCGACGGCGCGGGCGAATGCGTGGATCTCCCAGCGCTGGGCCGCGGCCGGCAGCCGCAGCCCGGCCAGCCGGCCGGCGAATCGCGACATCGCCGTGCGCGGCATGACCCGCAGCAATTCGATCAAGCCGCGGCGCCAGATCGCGCCTACTCCTCCGTTCGTCTCCTGCACAGGACGGGCATTGTCAGGCCCATCGCATGGAAAGTCGAGCCGCCTTGACCAGTGTCACGTCGTACCTTTATCGCACCGATAGTTTTGGCTTGAAGATAGTGACGCGGCGCGGGTATGGTCGCCGCTGCGGATGGGTTGAAGGATGTGGACGCCGCACGGCGCTGGAGCGCCGGAGCCCCGGAAACCCGGTAGCGCCCCACGCGAAGAGGAGGAGTTCTAGAATGTCGAGATCCGTGCTGAGGCAAGCGAGCGCGTTGAGCGCCGCCGCCGTTCTAGCCCTCCTGCCGACCATCGGCGCGGCGTTGAGCAACCCCAACGACTTCTGCACCGGCAACCCCTGCAACATCACCTCGACCAAGACGGCAGACTCCGGCATCACCCTCGACTTCGGGAATCGCACCGTCGTTCTGTCGGAGGTTCTCACCATCGGCAACGATTCGATGACCGGCTTCGTCGGAAGCCTGACCATCCTGGCCGCCAACTTCCACATCGTCGGCAACGGTCAGATCAAGGCGAACGCCATTGCCAACCCAGCCGGTTCGATCACCATCACGACGACCGGCAACATCCAGGTGGACGGCACGCGCTCCACCGGCGCCTTTCGCATGTCCGGTACCGACGGCGGAACGATCGTGCTCAACGCCGGCGGCAACGTCACCGGCGCCGGCCGCTTCAACATTGAGAATGATTCCATCCAGGGCGCCGGTGGGGAGTTGCTGATCAACACCCAGGGCACCGTCACCCTCACCGGCCCGATCGCCGCCAGCGGCGGCGCTTTCGCCTTCGGCGGCACGGTCGAGGTGGTGTCCATCGGCAACGTCGCGCTGAGCGGCCTCATCGACGTCAGCGGCGGCGAATCCGGCGGCGGCAGCCTGGATCTTTTCTCCGAGGGCAACATCACGCTCGGCCAAATCGACATGTCGGCCGGCGGCGAGTTCGGCGACGCCGGCATCGGCGACATCCTCGCCCTCGGCGATCTCACCTTCAACGGGACGGTCGTCGGCAGTGGGGCCGACAACGGCGAGTTGTGCGGCGACGCCGCCGACCTCGACGTGACGGCGGATGGCACCCTGCGGGTCAACGCTACGTGGACCATGCGCGGGCGCGGCTTGGACTGCTCCGGGGGCTTCGTCGCAATCGACGGCAACGCCGTCAACATCTCGGCGGCGATCGACCTGCAGTCGACGGGCAGCGAAGGCGTCGGCGGAGACCTCGATGTCTCCTCGGTGGCGCCGATGATCATCACCGGCAAACTGAACCTCGACGGCACGGACGGCTCAGGCGACCTGTTCCTCACCTCGGACAGCGACATGACGATCAGCAACGACATCATCGCCAATGGCCGCGGCACATTCGGCTCCGGCGCTTCGTTGGTCGAGATCGACGCCACCGGATCGCTCGTGCTCAGCGGCGACATCATCGCCAGCGGGGGATCACAGGGATCCGGCGGCGACGTTTCTCTCGATGCGTGCAGCGTCCTGCAAACCGCGTCCTCCATTATCGATGCTCGCGCCACCGGCGGGCTGATCGGCATCATCGCCACCGACAGCCTCACCTTGCAGGGGGTGTACTTCGGCGAGCCGACCTCGCCGAATGCAATCGACATCCGCTGGGGGCCGGCAGCCGATCCGCCCGCCATCACCGCCACCTTCAACGTGCCGCCGACTCTGACCATGAGCCCGCTGCTCGAGCCCTGCGCCCTGTGCGCGTCCAATGCCGAGTGCAACGACTCGAATCCCTGCACCAACGATGTATGCGTCCCCGCGACCGGCTGTACCAACCCGGCGGTGAATCTCATTCCGTGCGACGACGGCAACGCGTGCACGACGGGCGACTTCTGTGCCTTCACCTTCTGCTTCAGCGGACCGCCCACGGTCTGCAACGACGGCGACGTCTGCACCGACGACTCCTGCGATTCGCAGCTCGGCTGTCGAGCCGTCGACAACACCGCGCCGTGCAATGATCTCGACGGCTGCACGGAAGACGACGTATGCGCCGCCGGTGAGTGCGCTGGCGAGCCCATCGATTGCGAGGACGGCAACCCCTGCACCGACAACACCTGCACGCTCGGATTGTGTCAGTCGGCCAACAACAACGACGGCTGCGACGACGACAACGTCTGCACGCTGTCCGACGTCTGCAGCGGCGGCGCCTGCCAGCCCGGCGCTCCATTGGACTGTCAGGACACGGACGTCTGCACCACTGACTCCTGTGACTCCGAAACCGGATGCTTCAACGACCCGATCATCGGCTGCGCCGATGGCGACGGCGACGGCATCCTCGACGCCGATGACGTCTGCACCACCCTCGACTGGACGGCATCCCCGCAAACTCCGCCCAATCAACAGCCGTCGAAGCTCCTGGTCAACGCGAAGAAGCTCGCGGAGCCGCTCGGCGAGCAGAACTTGCTCTTCAAGGGCTTCTTCAACGTAGCCGCGCCCGCGCAGGCCGTCGTCCCCGAGCTCGACGGCATCCACTTCGCGCTCTACGCCCGCGTCGGCCGCCTCTACGA
>CADEER010000290.1:2301-4155 GCA_902826395.1 uncultured bacterium | reverse complement strand
CTGTGGTGAAGAGGATTTTTTGGAGAGCGCATGCGTGAAGTAGCTGCGGTTGGATTCGGGATGCACCCGTGGGGCAAGTTCGAGGACAAGTCGGTCACCGAGCTCTGCCGCCACGCCGTCGAGGCGGCGCTCGCCGACGCCGGCGTGCAGTGGCGCCAGATCGAAGCGGTGGCGGCCGCGAGCTCGCGCTTCTCGGGCGGCAAGGGCTGGGGGTTGAACGGCAACGACGTCGTCGAGGAGATGGGCGCCACCGGCGTACCGGTGTACAACCTGTCGGCCGGCTGCTCGGCGGGAGCGAACGCTTTCAACATCGGCTACACGCTCGTTGCCAGTGGCGTGCACGACATGGTGCTGGTCGTCGGCGGCGAGAAGATGCCGAAGGGCTTCATCCAGACCTCCGGCGTCGAGGAGCACACCGATCCCGAGTTCCTGCGCCAGCGCATGATCGGCATGCCCGGACCCGCCTTCTGGGCGGTGTTGTGCAGGCGCCGCATGCACGATCACGGCACGACCGAAGAGCAGATGGCGCAGGTGGCGGTGAAGGCGCGCAAGAACGGGACGCTGAATCCCAACGCTCGCTATCGAAAGGAGACGAACGTCGAGGAAGTGTTGAAATCGGCGCTGGTCGTCTATCCGCTGCATCTCTTCGAGATCTGCGCGGTGAGCGACGGCGCCGCCGCGGTGGTGCTCTGCTCGAAGGAGAAGGCGAAGCAGCTCACCACCAAGCCGGTGTGGGTCGCGGGCAGCGCCGTGGCGACCAACCGCTTCGACGACGGAATCACGCGCGGCATCGGCGGCATGGTGCCGCCGGGAGTCACGCATCACAGCGAGGCCAAAGCGGCGGTGCAGAAGGCGATGGCGTCGGCCGGCGTCGGCCCGAAGGACATCAGCTTCGTCGAGCTGCAGGACAACACGGTCTACTACGAGCTAGCCTTCCCCGAGGAGTGGGGTCTGTGCGAGCCCGGCCAGTCGGAGTGGCTGCTCGAGAAGGGCGAGACCGTGCCGACCGGCAAGCTGCCGATCAACCCGAGCGGCGGCTTCATCTCGTTCGGCGAGGCGACGACGGCACAGGGATTGTTCCAGATCTGCGAGCTCGGCTGGCAACTGCGCGGCGAGGCGGGCGCGCGGCAGGTGCCGAACGCGAAAGTCGGCCTGTCGCAGACCATCGGCCTCGGCGGCAACGCCACCGCCGTCGTCATGAAGAACTAAAAGATCTTCACCACAGAGACACAGAGAACACAGAGATCTCTGTGTTGCCTTGTGGGGGCGGATCTCAAGCGGGCAGAACGAACGGTGCAAGCTTTTGGCAAAGTCTCGCGAGCAATAGCGCGCCTTCAAGACGGCACCGAGATCTCTGTGTTCTCTGTGTCTCTGTGGTGAGAAAATCATGAAAACAGCTCCTCTTGCTGGGGTTCGCATCATCGAGAGCTCGATGCTCGGGCCGGCGGCGATTACGACGCATCTCGCCGACATGGGCGCCGAGGTGATCAAGGTCGAGGCGCCGCCGGATGGCGACTACGTTCGCGAGATGACGTGGCCGATCATCGAGGGTGTGTCGCTCCTGCACCTGCACATCAACCGCGGCAAGCAGAGTCTCACTCTCGACCTGCGCAAGCCGGAGGCGGTGGAGATCTATCTCGATCTGGTGCGCGGTGCCGACGCGGTCGTCGAGGCGATGCGGCCGGGTGCGCTGGCCAAGCGCGGACTGAGCTTCGAGAAGATGCGCGAGATCAATCCGCGCATCGTCTTCTGCAGCATCTCCGGCTACGGCGCCACCGGTCCGTACCGCGACCTGCCGGCGCACGGCATCGCCTTCGACACCTGGGCCGGCATCATCAATCCGGCGTACGACGA
>CADEER010000290.1:0-2201 GCA_902826395.1 uncultured bacterium | reverse complement strand
CACGTGTTGTTCATGGCGTCGGAGCAGGCGTTCTGGAAGAACTTCTGCGAGACCGTCGGCCGCATGGATCTGTTCGAGAAGTGGCCGGGTTCGAAGTTCGCCGATCACGCCCGCAAGAACCGCGAGCTGCAGGCGATCCTGCGCGACATCTTCAAGGCCAAGACGTCGAAGGAGTGGCTCGATCTCGGGAACGAAAGGAACTTTCCGGTCGCGCCCGTCAACACGCCGAAGACGATCGCCGACGATCCGCAGTTCAAGGATCGCTTCCCGCTCTATCCGATCGCCGGCCACGGCGCCGAGATGCTGCCCTACCCGGTGAAGTTCATCGACGCGGAGCTGCCGGTGCCGGGCCACGCCCCAACCGTTGGTGAACACAACGACAACGTGCTGACGAAAGTGCTCGGATACGACGCGGCCAAGATCGACGCGCTGAAGAAGTCCGGCGCGCTCGGGTAGGGTCTCATCGCCGCGGACGAACACAAATGCGGCTCATGCGGCGACCGCGGGCTCTTCTTGATTTGAGCCGCCGCGTCGACTCCGGCGCGTCGGCGACATCTCGCGAGCTAGATCGTATACTTGCTGATACTCTATTGCCCAGGATAGTATCCGCGCTAAATGGGAACGTGCGGAACGGCTGTCGCCAGCGGTTGAGCACGCGAACCTTGCTCATGTCGTGACACTTCTGAACGGGGGCACGATGACGGACGTAGTCTCGTGGGTTCACATTTCAGATCTTCATTTCGGCCATGGTGGTGCCCGGACGCGATTCGATCAGGCGGGCGTGGTCAGGGGAATAGTTCGAGACTGCGACATTGTTCGCAGACAGATCGGTACCCCGGATTTTGTCTTCCTCACGGGCGATATCGCTTTCTCGGGGACCGAATACGATGACGTCCGCTCGTGGCTGGAAGATCTCTCAAAAGCCACGGGAGTTACCTGTGATAAGATCTTCATGGTCCCGGGCAACCATGATGTCGACCGTCGCGCCACGAAGGGATTGACGGTCGGGGCGGTTCACGGTGCGCTGCGCCGTGACCCTCAGCGACTGGATGAATATTGGCGGGACGACGAAGAGCGAACCGCGATTTTCGCTGCCAAGTTTGCTGCCTACACTGCTTTTTCACGCGGACACGGGACGGACGACCCAAAGGCCTTCTGCTGGTCGAGACAACTGGAAACGCCGCTCGGACGCGTGCGTTTGGTCGGTCTCAACACTGCCCTTCTCAGCATTGACAAAGACGACGGTCCGACGAACTTGGCACTCTCCAAAGGGCAGATCCTAGAGCTCGTCGGCGGCCTGGACGCGAACGAGCTAGTCTTCGTCTTGGGTCACCACCCACCACAATGGCTTTATGATGGCGACGAGCTGTGCGCTTGGCTTGAGACCAAGCCTCACGTTCTGCTGACGGGTCACACCCACGATCAGAAAGGAACTCTGAAGGTCGGTGTTGGCCGCGGCACCCTGTTCCACTTGAGTGGTGGCGCCGGGCATGGTGACCAAGCGGGCCAGCATTCGTACAGCTGGGGACGCCTGAACCGGAAGGGTTTCGAGTTTTATTCGCGTGTCTGGCGAGAAAGCTCCAAGGAGTTTATTGCCGACCGCAACGGGGTTGCGGCCGACTCGGAAGGGGCCGTGAAGATTACGGCTGAAAAGCTGCCAACTGAGCTCGCCAGATGGCTTCAGCTTACTCACCCCGCACCGGACAGCAGGCAGCGATGGCCGAATCACGACGTCAGTTTTATCGATCCTCAAGCGAACAGAATCTTGACGCGCTTGGGAGTTGCGGTGAACGACGTCTATGCAGGCTCCTCGCCCATCAGGCGTTTCGATAGCTACGAGATCCGGCACGAGGTGCAGGCTGACGGCACGGTGATCAGTCACCGCACGATCCAAATGACCAACCTGGGCGATAGACCGATCACGATGCTCCAGCTCGAGGAGGCGCTCGAAAAGGACGAGCCAATCAGCTTTGCCGAGTTGGAGGTATCGATTGTTCATTGCGGACCAATCGGCAACGAGGCGATTTCGATTCCGGTATTCAACCTGGCGTCTCTAAAGTCCTTTGCAATCCTCTTTCTCCCCTCGATTCAACCGAATGAAAGTCGAGATTTGCGGGTTCGAATTCGACTTCCGGGAGTCTTCAAGCGCCTCTGCAGCGGCCAACCTGACGAAGTCGTCATCAATATCGAACATGAGATGG
>CADEER010000289.1:2382-4177 GCA_902826395.1 uncultured bacterium | reverse complement strand
GCCGTAGAAGCGCAACGCGTTGTCGCCGAGCACCTTGCGCTGCACGTCGGCAGGCAGCACGGCGATGCGCTCGCGGATGGTGTCGACGACGTGGAACGACGCGTCGAGGTGCGGGTAGTCGGAGGCCCAGATCACGTAGTCGGCGCCGAGATGCTCGACGACCGGACCGGTCAGCGACTCGTCGGGCTCGGCGCTGATCACGCACTGGCGCTTGAAGTACTCCGACGGCAGCAATTGCATGTTCGAGAAGGCGCGCATCACTTCCGCCTTGTGATCGAGGCGGTCGAGCCAGGCGGTGATCCAATTGGAGCCGGCTTCGAGCACGGCCAGTTTGAGCCGCGGATAGGTCTCGAAGAGACCGCGCGTCATCATTGACGTGAACGCCGCCATCACGTCGAGCGCGAGGAAAGCGAAGTTGAACACCACGGAGCCGGTAGTCAGCATGTTCTCGTCGTTCCAATCGGCGAGCATGCTCTCGCTGCGCGCGACGACGTGGAAAGCGACCGGCATGTCGAGGTCCTGCACCTTGTTCCAGAACGGAGCCAGGCGCCGATCGTCGAACTGCATGCCGCCGCGCGAAACGGGATCCGGCGACAAGTACACGCCCGCGCAGCCGTCCACGCGCGCCCGCTCGACCTCGGCGACCGCGCCTTCCGGGTCCATCAGGCAGATGTGCGCGATCGGCACCAGGCGCTTGCGGTCGGTGGCGCAGAAGTCGGCGATCCAGCGGTTGTAGGCGCGGCAGTACGCCGTCGCGAGCTGCGGGTCGCGCACCAATCCCTCCCAGGCGATACCGATGGTCGGATAGAGCAGCACCATGTCGATTTTTTCCGAGTCCATCACCGCGAGCCGCGCGCCCGGGTCGTAGCCGCCCGCCGGACAGCCGTCCTCGTAGCTGCGCTGGCCGACCATCATCAGATCGGTGCTGTCCATGCCGATGCCACCGAGCGCGCCGAGCCGGCCGCGCAGCGCCTCGTGGGGCCGCCCATCCACCAGCAACACTTCGGCGCCGTCCGCATCGCGTTCGATGCGGATGGCGCGGTCGCGCAGGTTCGGCTCCATGTAGCGGAGCCAGACGTCGCGCGGCTCGAGAACATGCCCATCGGCATCGACCGTCGTCACGGGCTTTCCATTCGCATCGGTGGACATATACGCAGTGCCTCCTGTCGAAGTGCCTCCGAGCGCAGACGGCGCGACGGAGAGGCCCTATCCTCTGACACACGAATGTGAAGTTGGCGAGACGCGGCGATGCTCGCGACCGATGGGGCGCCGAACTCTGGCGGCCCCGGCAGGAGCTGAGGTGCCCAGTGAGAGGAACCTCGCTTCCGCGTGTGGCCCTCTGGCTACGTGTTTGCTAGAACCCTGCGGCAATGGAGGCGGCATGCGCAAACTGACTGTGGCTTACGTGAGCTTGGCGGCGAGCTTGGGACTAGTGTTGGGACTTCCCCCCGCGGCCGACGCCGGAATCCCACCCGACTCCTGTTGCGCCTGCGACTGCGGCGACGAGGTCGCATTCTGCGCGGAGGGTCCGGTGGACGGGAGCGATTTCGAGGCTGCGTGTGCCCGAAGCTGCGGCGGCGACCCCGGCCCGCAGACCTGCGTTGCGACGGCGCAGACGGGAGCTGAGACGAACGGCCCCGTCTCCCTGTGTGATGTACTACCCGCTTGCGAAGGAGTTCCACGCGGCATTCCGCTCAGCGAGCAGACGGCCCCCGCGGTTTCGACGTTCGGACTCGCTGCCCTCCTCGCCGCGCTCGTGGGAGTCGGCGCGTGGCGGATGCGCAGTGCCCGCTAG
>CADEER010000289.1:0-2282 GCA_902826395.1 uncultured bacterium | reverse complement strand
AGTGCTCCGAAGCTCCAGTGCTCCAGCCAGGGAGGTAGCAATGGGCCAGAACGCAGCGGCGGAATCGATCGGGTCAAAAGGACAGGCGGGCGCGGATCCATACTCGATCCCGCTCGACGACATCGACGTCTCCGATTCCGAGCTCTTCGAGACCGACACGCACTGGGGCTACTTCGAGCGCCTGCGCAAGGAGGACCCGGTCCACTACTGCGCGCGCAGCGATTTCGGTCCGTACTGGTCGGCGACGCGCTTCCACGACATCCTGACGGTGGAGAAGGACCCGGATACGTACTCCTCGGCCGGATCGATCGTCATCGGTGATCTCCAGCCCGAGTTCGCGCTCTCGCCCGGGTTCATCGCCATGGACGGGCAGCGCCATACGGCGCACCGCAAGACCGTGTCGCCGGTGCTCGGCCCGCGCAACCTCAAACGGCTGGAGCAACTGATCCGCGAGCGCGTCAACGACATCCTCGACGGACTGCCGATCGGTGCCACCTTCGATTGGGTCGACACCGTTTCGATCGAGCTGACCACCGCAATGCTCGCGACCCTGTTCGACTTCCCGTACGAAGAGCGGCGGCGCCTGACCTACTGGTCGGACATGGCTACCGCCAGCCCCGCACTGGTCGGAGCGACGGGAACCACCGAAGCGGAACGGCGCGTGGCTCTCGAAGAGTGCCTGCAATTTTTCCAGAGACTGTGGCGCGAGCGGGAAGGACGCCAGTTCGAGACCCTCGACTTCGTGACCGCGTTGGCCAACGGCCCCGCCACCAACGGCCTGACGCCCATGGAGTTTCTCGGCACCCTCGTCCTTCTAATCGTCGGCGGCAACGATACGACGCGCAACTCGATCACCGGCGGCGTGCTGGCGCTCAACGAGTATCCGACCGAGTACGACAAGCTGCGCAACAACCCCGCTCTCATCCCCAACATGGTCAACGAGATGATCCGTTGGCAGACGCCGCTCGCCCACATGCGACGCACGGCCACCCGGGACACCGAGCTCGCCGGCAAGCACATCAAGAAGGGCGAGAAGGTCGTGATGTGGTACGTGTCGGGAAATCGCGACGAGACCGCGATTCCGCGCGCCAACGAGTTCCTGATCGACCGCGCCAACTCGCGCGAGCATCTGTCGTTCGGCTGGGGCGTGCACTTCTGCGTCGGCAGCCGCCTCGCCGAGATGCAGCTCCGCATCCTGTGGGAGGAGATCCTGGCCCGTTACCAGACGGTAGAGGTCGTCGGCGAGCCCGTGCGGGTGCGCTCGAACTTCGTGAAGGGCTTCAAGGAGCTCCCGGTCCGACTGCATCCTCATTGAAGGAGTCGTTTGCACGCCTCTCTGCGCCAGGGACGCGGAATGAGGATGCAGTGCGTTCGGACTTCGGAGAACGGAGATTAAATGAGATCGAAGCTGACGAGCCGGCTGATCGTCGGGGCCGTACTGATAGCGGGCGCGGCGCCGGCTCTTGCGGACATCCAATCGAAACCGGTGCAGTTTGCGAAGGGCGCTTCCGGGGCGACCGTGAAGGGTTCGCTCACCGGAGACGAAACGATCGACTACACGCTGCGCGCCAAGGCGGGGCAGACGATGACTGTCTCGCTGACGACCAGCAACGGCGCGAACTACTTCAACGTGCTTCCACCCAGCTCCGACGATGTCGCCATCTTCATCGGTTCGACCAGCGGCAATGAGTTCACGGGCACGCTGCCGGCGGACGGCGAGTACAAGATCCGCGTCTACCTGATGCGCAGCGCCGCCCGGCGCAACGAGAAGGCAAACTACACACTCAACGTCGGCATCACCGGCCAAGCTGCGGCCCCTGCGTTGGGGGCGGCACCGAGCAGCGATGCGAAGGTGCCGGGCACCCAGTACCACGCCACCGGCGCGGTGCCGTGCTCGATGGGCGATGCGGAGCCGGGCTCGCAACAGTGCGACTTCGGCGTGATCCGAGGTGCGGCGGGTAACGCCGAGGTGCACATCAAGCTGCAGGGCGGCCTCGAGCGCGTTCTGACCTTCATCGGCGACAAGGTGACCGCCGATGGCGGTTCCGCGCTCGAGGCCAGCGAGAAAGACGGCACGTGGTCGATCGAGGTCAACGACCACGAGCACTACCAGATCCCCGAGTCGGTCATCCTTGGCGGCTGATCGGGCGCACGACAAACACCATCGCGCGCCCGGACGCGGGTTCGCTCTACGCTACGTGGCTGCACGGTGACGGCACACTCAGTGGAACAAAAAGGTGTATGTCCGGTCGACCGAGGCTCCAGTGCCGTCGCAAGTGCGC
>CADEER010000288.1 GCA_902826395.1 uncultured bacterium | reverse complement strand
AGGTGACCGGAGCGTCCCAGTCGAAGCCTTCGAGGGTGTGCTCCTCGTCGAAGCCGGCCCTGGAGAGGCGGATGCTGAGATTCTTGTGATCACGGCGATCGATCTCGTCTTGCAGCAGAAGCTCGAGCAGGTCGAGCTCGCCGAGTTTCTGCTTGCGGGAGTACGCGACGCGGTCAGGTAGCGTCGCCATGATCCCAGACAGTTTCAGGCGCTTGAGCACGGTCTTCAGTGACGGGGGGACTTCCAGCATTGGCATTCTCCTTTTCTGCTGTTGGGCTGTGGTGGGTAAAGCTGCCTGCGGGTCGCAGGAAGCGGGTGGATGGGATCAGCTGAAGCTGTTTGTGGGTGACGGAGCGCGCAGCGGGTTTGGTGTCGCGATCGAGACTCTGTCGCACGATGTTCTCGACCCGGCCGACGTGGAGGAGATCGAAGCTGAGGGCGCGGCGACAGGCGGCGTCGACGCGGTGCTCTCCGTACTTGTTCACCAATCGCAGCAGCTTCTGGCCCTGTCGCAGGCGCGACCAGGGGAAAGTGCCCGAGAGCAGCTCGGCCATGTAGCGGCCGACATGCTGGCCGACTTCATGGGCAGCGCGGATCAGCCGCTGCGGGTCGCGCATCGCGTAGGGAGTCAGCTCCTTGGGGTAATCGTCGTAGTCGGTGCAGCGGCCGCCGGGCTCCAGACGCTCGTAGGTGCGCAGGAGCTCGCCGCCGCGGTAGGCGCGCACGATCTTGCTGTCGGCCCGGATCCAGAGCTGGTGGCCGATGTGCTCGGTCGGCAGCGAGTAGATCGCCCGGTCGAACTGGAAGTGGTGATCGGGGTGGAGCTTGCACTGCTGCCACGTCGGCGGATCGAAGCGCTTGGCCCCCTCGAGAGGGCCGAGCGCGCTCTTCTCCACAGCTGTGAAGACTGCGAGCGGCTGCTGACGCGTGGTGCCGTGCGTGCGACCGCCGGCGACCTCGGTGCACCAGCGCCGCGCCTCGCGGCGCACGTGATCGAGGTCGATCCACTGCTCGCCGCGGAAGAAGCTCTCGCGCAGGTACTGGACGTTTCTCTCGACCTTCGGCTTCCCCTTGGCGTGGCGGACCACCGCCGCGTCGATGACGAAGCCGCGGTAGGCCGCGTACTCATCGAAGGTGCGTTGAAAGGCCGGATCGTAGCGGTCGGCCTTGGTGACCGCCGCCTTCAGATTGTCGATCACCACCCGCCGCGACACGCCGCCGAAGTACTCCCAGGCATCCTCCAGTGCGTTGATGAACTCGGGGATCGTCTGCTTGAACGAGATGTGGACGTACTGGTGACGGCTGTGGGCGAGCGTCACCAGCAGCGCCCACGCCCTTCGTCGCCGCTGCGTGTCCGGGTCGTAGACCAGCCCCAGTTGCCCGTAGTCGACCTCGGCAAGCTCTCCGGGCTCGACGTCGGCAACGCGTACGGTCACGCGCTGGCGCTCATGGAACCCGCAGTAGCTGACCGCAAACCGGTGCAGCGAGCTGTACTGCACCGCGACTCCCTGTCGTGTCAGCAGGCCGTGCACCTTCGACAGTCGAAGTCCCCGACTCCCATCGGTCGGCGCCACCCACTCGGTGATCGCCTCCCGATGCGGCATCAGCATTGCCTCGACCGACCCCAGCCCCTCGGCTTCGGTCACCGGCCGCAGGCTACGGGCTACCGCCGAAGCTAACTCCTCGTCCGGATCGCGGTCGCCACCGGGCTCCCAACCGAGCTCGCGCGCCCGCTGCCGGTAGCGACCGATCGTCTTGCGCGTCCTTCCCGTCGCTCGCTCGATTGCGGCTTTCGGTTCGCGGCGGTGCAGTCGCCGCAGAACCTCAAGAATCTCCCACATGTCCACCTCCCGATACGCCATCGGCCGCACCTCCTTCCGGTGCTGCACCGTGGCTGCTCTCGCCTCGGGTGTGGACTCGGCGACCTCTCTCGGCCGCCCTACCTCAGGGGTGGGGCATGCCGTGAGAATTTCGCTCCGCCCCCTGGGTCATCCCGTGAGAAAAACTCTCCTCGGGGTGGGGCATGCTCGTGAGAAATGACAACCGCGCCAGAAATAGGCAGAAGTTGAATCAATGCAATCGCTTGCGCCGGTGAAACCGCTCTGGCGGGCGCAGCCCCGCCGTTAAGAATCAATGCAATCGCTTGCGCCGTTGAAACCGCTCTGGCGGGCGCAGCCCGCTCACATGCCATTGAAGGGCCGATTCTCGATTCACGAATCGTCACTCCGATGTGACGTACGCCGCGGGTTTTTTTAGTCCTGAAACTTCCTCAAGGCCAGCAACCGAAATACGATATTCTCCCCGATTAACTTCAAATCCTCGTCGCAGAGAGCGTCCTCCAAGGAGTCGGAAAAACTCTTCCACGTATAGAGCCTCTCAAAGCGCCAAGATCCACGGCCCGAGTCGCTATCTCTAACTACGTCGTCTAGCACCAGCCGCGTCCCCTGTTCGTCGTCGACAAGGCACGCAACAACGCCAACTTTGGCCCGGCGTCCGTCGTCAACTTCCGATACCGGCTGCGGACCTGCGAAAGCTTCGAGGTCATTGCCGTGAAGGTCAACTACCCTTTGTTCGGCGAGTAGTGTTCGGACGAGTTGGACCGCCGATCGGAACGTCTGCCCCGGATCCACACCAATAACGAACTTCTCACCCGGTAATAATGCCGGCGCATAAACCCGGCAGGAGTATTCCTCAGTTCCCGGCTTCCTCGTGGGGCTTGCAATGTGCAGCTCTGTTCGAGCGCCATCTGCGTCCAGAATGAACGCGGTCAGATCGAATGCTGAACCCATAGACGAGTGCCTCAGTTATTCCAAACATCCAACGGCCCAATATCTCGACCGGCCAGGCAGTTGCCGTATCTCTGCATTGCGGAAGAGAAACACCTGTTGGCCCTTTGTGATGCGCCAGGACCGCCCCTTCTTGAGATTTGTCTACATCTCTCCTCATCAATCTCGCGTTGCTTTTCACATTTGCTTTCATCGACCTTGCATGCGGCGAAGAGTTGCGGCACGTCGAACTCAAGACCGAAGGCACTACCTGCCGCAGCCACCGCGCAGACTGATCCAAGAATTCCGAGCGTATTGATTCCCGCTAGAACACCAGCTTGGCCGACTGCAGCAAGCTGTCCTCCGATCGTAGCATCGGCGAGGCCCGTGGGATCGACGCGATTAATCGGGTCATTGCGTACATACGAATACAGGCCCGCGCTTCGGCCCCGAAACCCTGTCGGGTCTTTGGTGAGCCACCTCGCAGAATGGGGGGAGTAATCACGCGCTGAGAATCTGACTAGCTGCGCGGCCGCGTCATACAAGCCACCTGCGAACCCGAATGGCTGGGCTCCTGGGCTCGTATCACTGACGACAGCTCCCGATTCGTCGTACTGCACCTCTTGGGCCATCGAGCCGTCTGACACGCGGACTACCAATCGAACGCTACCCAGATGATCGCGAATGAGGCGAAAGACGTGACCGCTGGTCAACATGAGATCCGGTGTTTGAGAGTTCGAGGCGTAGACAAACCGCGACTGCGTACTTCCAGCAGCGTCGAGTTCTGTCGAAATTCTCTGGCCATTGTAGAGCCAGATCCGTTCAAGGACCGGGGACAGTCCGGGAGACGGCGATGACTTTCGCCCAATCGTCCGGCCTCGACCGTCCCTGAGGTACACGTGGGTTGTCCCGGTTGCGAGATTCACCGCCTTTAGTTCGCTCAGGTGATCGTGCTCGTACGAGAGGGTGCCGCTCGGGTCGGTCTTGGTGAGCAGCTCGCCGTTGTCGGTGTACGTGTACGTCGTCGTGGTCGGGCCCTGGGTCAGTTCGAGGAGCCGGTCCTGGTCGTCGTAGACGGCGCTGGTGATCGTTCCCTGTGAGTTGAAGCTGCCGGCGATGCGGTTGCCGTTCGCGTCGTACTGGTACTCCGAGTGTACGGTCGTGCATGCTGCGTCTGGACATACTCGGTAGAGTCGTCCGGCGAGGTCGTACTGGTAGTGGGTCTCCTTCGTGACCGGCGTGCCCGTCGTGTTCTTGGTCTCGACGATGCTCTCGATGCGGCCGAGGTCGTCGCGCGTGTAGACGAAGTCGAGGATTGCGACGCCGTTGTGGCGTGCTTCGTAGTGCTCGAGCTGGCCGAAGTCGTCGTATTCGTAGGTGTCGTCGACCGTGCCGGCTCCTTCCGTGATGCTGGT
>CADEER010000287.1 GCA_902826395.1 uncultured bacterium | reverse complement strand
CTGCTCGGCAAGCGCGTCGACTACTCCGGCCGTTCGGTCATCGTCGTCGGGCCGGAGCTGCGCCTGCACCAGTGTGGCCTGCCGAAGAAGATGGCGCTCGAGCTGTTCAAGCCCTTCATTTACAACAAGCTCGAAGAGCGCGGTCATGTCACGACCATCAAGAGCGCCAAGAAGATGGTCGAGAAGGAACGCCCCGAGGTGTGGGACATCCTCGACGAGGTGATCCGCGAGCACCCGGTACTGCTCAACCGTGCTCCTACCCTGCACCGTCTGGGCATCCAGGCCTTCGAGCCGGTGTTGATCGAGGGCAAGGCGATCCAGCTCCACCCGCTGGTCTGCGCTGCGTACAACGCTGACTTCGACGGCGATCAGATGGCGGTCCACGTGCCGCTGTCGGTCGAGGCTCAGGTCGAAGCCCGCGCGTTGATGATGTCGACCAACAACATCCTGTCGCCCGCCAGCGGGAAGCCGATCATCGTCCCGACTCAGGATATCGTGCTCGGGTTGTACTACCTGACGCGCGAGCGGCCCGAGGCGCCGGACGCGGGCAAGAGATTCTCCAACCCGGAAGAGGTCCGCATCGCCTTCGATCAGGGCGAGATCGACGTTCACACGCCGATCAGCGTTCGCATGAACGGTGAGCGCGTGGAAACGACGGTTGGCCGTGTCCTGCTCTTCGAGATCGTGCCCGAAGAGATCACCTTCGCGCAGGTCAACAAGGTGATGAAGAAGAAGGAGCTCGGCAATCTCGTCGACCTTTCGTATCGCCTGGCCGGCAACAAGGCGACGGTGATCTTCGCCGACAAGCTCAAGGACCTCGGCTTCGCCTTCGCGACTCGAGCTGGAATTTCGATCGGCATCCGCGACATGGTGATCCCCGATCGCAAGAACGACCTGCTGGACGATGCGCGCGGCAACGTGCGCGAGATCGAGGACCAGTACAACAACGGTCTGATCACCGACGGCGAGCGCTACAACAAGGTCGTCGACATCTGGGCGGAGGTTACGGACCGGATCGCCGACGAAATGTTGCGCGAGCTCGCTACCGACACCGTCAAGGACGCCGAAGGCAAGAGCCACCGCGTGAGCTCGTTCAACCCGATCTTCATGATGGCCGACTCGGGCGCACGCGGCAGTGCTCAGCAGATCCGCCAACTCGCGGGTATGCGCGGCCTGATGGCGAAGCCGTCCGGCGAGATCATCGAAACCCCGATCACCGCCAACTTCCGCGAGGGGCTGACGGTGCTTCAGTACTTCATCTCGACGCACGGCGCCCGCAAAGGCTTGGCGGACACCGCGTTGAAGACTGCCAACTCGGGTTACCTCACCCGGCGTCTGGTAGATGTGGCGCAGGATTCGATCATCGTCGAGAGCGACTGCGGTACCCTGGATGGCATCGAAATGACACCGCTCGTCGAGGGCGGCGAGATCATCGAGAGTCTCGGGGACCGCGTTCTCGGACGCGTTGCCCTCGACGACATTCGCGATCCCTACTCGGACTCGGTGCTCGTGCAGGGCGGCGAGGAGATCGACGAGAACAAGGTGCGCGCCATCGAGGAGGCGGGCCTCGAACGGGTTCGCATCCGCTCGGTGCTGACCTGCCAGTCGCGCCGCGGCGTCTGCGTGCTGTGCTACGGGCGCGATCTGGCGCGCGGCCACATGGTCAATCTCGGCGAGGCGATCGGAGTCATTGCCGCCCAGTCGATCGGCGAGCCGGGCACCCAGCTCACGATGCGCACCTTTCACATCGGAGGTACGGCCAGCCGGCGTGCCGAGCAGACCACCCTCGAGGTTCGCAACGAGGGTTTCTTGAAGTTCATCAACCTCAATACCGTCGAGAACAAGGACGGGGACTTGGTCGTGATGAACCGCAACGGCGAGGTTGCCGTCGTCGAGGTGCCGGAACCCGGCCGCGAGCGCGAGCGCGAGCGATACTCGATCGTTTACGGTGCCAAGTTGAAGAAGCGCGACGGCCACCCGGTGGCCGCCGGCGAGCTGATCGCCGAGTGGGATCCCTACACCGTTCCGATGCTTACCGAGGTGGCGGGTACGGTGAA
Organism: uncultured bacterium; assembly: GCA_902826395.1. Classification (GTDB taxonomy): domain Bacteria; phylum Desulfobacterota; class Binatia; order HRBIN30; family CADEER01; genus CADEER01. The sequence continues at coordinate 2,139 of CADEER010000287.1, read as the reverse complement.
GTTCGGCGACGTCGTCGAAGGCGTCACCATGGAAGAACAGTTCGACGAACGCACCGGTCTGTCGACCCGCGTCATCATCGACTGCAAGGATCTCGACAAGCGGCCGCGCATCTCCATCAAGGATGCGGATGGCAAGACGCCGCGCCTCCCCAACTCGGAGGCGTTCGCCCGCTATCTGTTGCCGGTCGGATCGCACATCAACGTCACCGAAGGCCAGCAGTTGGCCGCCGGCGACGTCATCGCCAAGATCCCGCGCGAGACAACGAAGACCAAAGACATCACCGGAGGCCTGCCGCGCGTCGCCGAGCTCTTCGAGGCGCGCAAGCCGAAGGAGTTCGCGATCATCTCGGAGATCGACGGCACCGTTTCGTTTGGCAAAGACACCAAGGGCAAGCGCAAGGTGGTCGTCACGCCGGAAGTCGGCGAACCGCGTGAGTATCTGATCCCGAAGGGCAAACACATCAGCGTCCACGAAGGCGATGCGGTGCGCGCCGGCGAGGCGCTGATGGACGGTTCGCCCAATCCGCACGACATCCTCACCATTCTCGGCGAAAAGGCGCTGGCCAAGTACCTGGTCGACGAAGTGCAGGAGATCTACCGCCTGCAAGGCGTGCGCATCAACGACAAGCACATCGAAGTAATCGTTCGCCAGATGCTGCGCCGGGTCCGAATCAAGGACTGCGGAGATACCGAGTTCCTCATGGGGGACCAGGTCGAGAAGTGGCGATTCGAGCAGGAGAACCAGGTCATCATCGAAGGCGGCGGCGAGCCTGCGATCGCCGAAGCGCTGCTGCTTGGAATCACCAAAGCAAGCCTCTCGACCGAGAGCTTCATCTCCGCTGCGTCTTTCCAGGAGACCACAAAGGTCCTCACCGAAGCCGCCATCCGCGGCAAGGTCGATCACCTGGTCGGTCTGAAGGAGAACGTCATCATGGGGCGGCTCATCCCGGCCGGTACTGGTGTCGCCAAGTACCGTACGATGGAGCTGCGCATCCCGAGCGTCGAGGAGTCGGGCGAGGAGCCGCCGGCACCGGTGGTGGTGGGGGCGATTGACGGTTAGGAAGGCCGTTTGAGCAGGCATCCCGGACCGGATTTACCCCGGTCCGGGCCGAAGTACGCACCAGCCTCTCGCCTGCGGAGGGTGTGGGAGAAGGCTCGAGCCGCGGCAGTCCGGCGGAACGAGAGAGAAGCGCCCCCGGCGCCGGCCACGTGAGTTGACAGGTCGGGGGGTGGCCGGTATTTAGTGCAGTTTCATTTTTGGCGGAAGAGTGAACGGAAGATGCCGACGATCAATCAACTCGTAAAGTACGGACGCGCGCAGCAGAGGCGAAAGACTACGGCGCCGGCGCTGCAGAAGTCGCCGCAGAAGCGCGGGGTTTGCACGCGTGTCTACACCCAGACTCCGAAGAAGCCGAACTCGGCGCTGCGCAAAGTTGCGCGCGTTCGGCTGACCAACGGAATCGAGGTCACCTCGTACATCCCCGGCATCGGCCACAACCTGCAGGAGCACTCGGTGGTGTTGATTCGTGGCGGCCGCGTCAAGGATCTCCCCGGAGTGCGCTATCACATCGTTCGCGGCACGCTGGATACCATTGGTGTACAGGATCGCAGGCAAGGGCGGTCAAAGTACGGCGCCAAGCGGCCAAAGTAGCGAGAGGGTATCCAGATCATGCCACGCAAAGGGGAAGTCCGCCGCCGCGAAGTGCTGCCGGACCCGAAATACAACGATCGGTTCGTCACCAAGTTCATCAATTCAATGATGTACGGCGGCAAGAAGAGCACGGCGGAGCACATCCTCTACGATGCGCTCGACATGGTCGGAGAGCGCACCAAGGAAGATCCGCTGGCGGTCTTCAAGCGCGCCCTCGAAAACGTCAAGCCGAATGTCGAAGTTCGATCGCGGCGCGTCGGTGGCGCTACGTACCAGGTGCCGGTCGACGTGCGCCCGGTGCGGCGAATCTCGCTCGGTATGCGTTGGATCGTGCAGTTCGCGCGCGGCCGGGGAGAGAAATCGATGGCGGATCGACTGGCCGCCGAGTTGATCGACGCCGCCAATGGACGCGGCGCGTCGATGAAGAAAAAAGAAGATACGCACCGAATGGCCGACGCCAACAAGGCGTTCGCCCACTACCGCTGGTA
>CADEER010000286.1 GCA_902826395.1 uncultured bacterium | reverse complement strand
CCGGCGCCGCTCACCAGGACGAGCGGGAAGTGGCCGAACACCGTTGCGGCGGCGGTCATCAGCACCGGGCGCAGGCGGGTGCGGGCGCCGTCGCGGATTGCCGCGGCGCGCGACGCTCCCTCCTCGAGTCTGCGGTTGGCGAACTCGACCACCAGGATGCCGTTCTTGGCGACCAGGCCGACCAGCGTGATGAAGCCGACCTGCGAGTAGATGTTGATACTGGTCCAGCCGAGAAAGGCGAACAGCAGCGCACCCGACAGTGCCAGCGGTACCGAGCCGATCAGCACGACCAGCGGGTCGCGGAAGCTGTTGAACTGTACGGCGAGCACCAAGTAGACGAACACCAGCGCGATCCCGAGAACGCCCATCAGGGTGTTGCCCTGCTTGCGGAGTTGGCGCGACTCGCCGGCGTAATCGAGCGTGTAACCCGGCGGCAGGATCTCCCGTGCCGCGTCCTCGAGTGCCGCCAGTCCCTGCTCTTTCGTTGTGCCGGGAATCAGTCCGCCGTAGACGCGGAACGAGTTCTTCTGCTGGAACTTGCCGAGGACTCGAGGCGCCGCCTGCTGATCCAGAACGGCCAGCGCCGACAGCGGCACCAACTCGCCGCCGGGAGTGCGCAGCTTCAGATCGAGCAGGCTCTGCGGGTCGGGTCGGCCCTGGTCCTGGATGAGCGGGATCACCCGATACGCCTTGCCGTCGTAGTCGAAGCGGTTGATGTAGTCGCCCGACAAAAACACGGCGAGCTGGCGGCTGACGTCCTCGACGCGCATGCCGAGATCGGCGATGCGCGCCCGATCGAGAGTGAAGCTCGCCTGCGGCAGGTCGATCTTCAGGTCGGTGTCGGCGAACAAGAACATGTTGCTCGCGTAGGCGCGGGCCACCAACTGGTCGGCGTACAGCTTCATGTCGATCGGTGTGTCCGACGAGAGCACCACCATTTCGACGTCGTAGTTGCCGGCGCTCGGCAGCGCCGGCGGCAGTACAGGCAGCGCCTTGACGCCGTCGACGCGGGACAGGTCGCCGAAGGCTGGAAACAGCAGGTCGTCGGTCGTGTACTCGCGCGCATCGGGTGCCACGAGCTCCAGACCGCCGAAGCCGCCGCTCGGCGTGACGATCTGCCACATGAAGCGCGAGCCCGGCTGCGCCAGCATCGTGTCGACGACGTCGTGCATGTAGCGCGTCGTGTAATCGAGCGCGGCCTCGGGCGGCGCTTCGATGATCACCATGATGCCGCTCTGATCTTCGGTCGGCGCCAGCTCCTTCTGCGACAGCATGTAGAGCGGAAACGCGAGCAACGCGACGTACGCGCCGAAGGCCAGCATCTGCGGCCGCCAGGTGAGGATTCTATCGAGCCAGGTGGCGTATCGCCGTTCCAGAGCGGCGAAGCGCTCGTTGACCCAGATCGTGAGCCGACCTTCGCGGCCGCCGGGTGCGCAGGCGTAGGCGCTCATGATCGGCGACAGGGTCAGGGCGACGACGCCCGAGATCATGACCGCGGTTGCCAGGGTGAAGGCGAACTCGCGAAAGAACGCGCCGGTGAGTCCGGACAGAAAACCGAGCGGTGCGTAGACGGCGGCCAGGGTGACGGTCATGCCGATGACCGGCCCCAGCAGCTCGCGCGAGCTGACCAGGGCAGCCTCGCGCCGTCCCCTGCCCTCGCGCATGTGCCGCGCCACGTTCTCGACCACCACGATCGCGTCGTCGACGACCAGCCCGACCGACAGCACGATCGCCAGCACGGTGAGCAGATTCAGCGAGAACCCCATCATCGTCATCGCCGCCACGGCGCCGAGCAGCGAGATGGGAATCGTCACCAGCGGCACCAGCGCGCTGCGCAGCGAGCCCATCATCGCCAGGACGACGAGGCCGACGAGCAGCACCGTCTCGGCAAGCGTGGTGAAGATCTCTTTCAGCGCATCGCGCATGTACAGCGTGATGTCGTAGCCGATGCCGATGTGCATGCCTTCCGGCAGGGTCGGGTTCAGCTCGTCCAACACCTCGTAGAGCCGATCGGCGATCGCGATCTCGTTGGCGCCCGGCAGCGGCCAGACCGAGATGAAGACCGCGGCGTTGTTGTCGAGGCGCGCGTTGACGTCCCCTTCTTCCTCGCCGAGCTCCAGGCGCGCCACGTCGCCGAGGCGGATCAAGGCGCCGTCGCTATCGCGGATGACCAGTTGCTCGAAGTCGGCGGTGGTCTGCAGTGTCGTGTTGGCGAGCAGGTCGATGCGGTGATTGTCGTTCTCGGCGCGGCCGACCGTCGCGATGATGTTGTTGGCTTCGAGCGCCCGCTGCACGTCGGCGGCGCCTACGCCGAAGACGGCCATGCGCTGCGGATCGAGCCACACTCGCATCGCCGGCAGGCGACCTCCTTCGATGCCGACGCGCTGTACGCCGGGGATCGAGGAGATGACCGGATTCACCCGCCGGTTCAGGTAGTCCGTGACGTCGGCGCGCGAGCGCTGGTTGAGCAATACTTCGAGGTAGAAGCCCGCGTTGGGTCGATCGGCGCGGCGCACTTCGATGGCCGGATCCTCGGCATCCTGCGGCAGCTCGAAGCGAATCTGGTCGAGCCGCGCCGACAGTTCGGCGAGAGCATCGGTGCTGTCTTCGTTGAGGTTGAGCCAGGCGGTTACCGTACTGAGACCGGCGACGGTGCTCGAATCGAGGTAGTCGATGCCTGGAATCGAGGCGGCGGCGCGTTCGATCGGATCGGTGATGAAGCCCTGCACGACCTCGGCCGAAGCGCCGCGGTAACTGGTGGTGATCACCAGCGACGAGCTGTCGACCTGCGGAAACTGCAGCACCGGCATGTTGAGCGCCGCGCGCACGCCGGCCAACAGCAGCACGACGCTGACCGCGATGGCGAGCACCGGGCGTTGGACGAAGACGTCCATCGCGTGGCCGGAGGAGTGGTTCACGACACGGAAGGGCCGACGGTGGCTTCGGGTGTCAGATGGACTTTCATGCCGTCGCGCAGCTTGAACGAACCGCTCGCGGCAACGCGCTCGCCGGCGCGGACGCCGTCGAGGATCACGATCTGATCGTCGCGCTGGTCACCGACCTGCACGGTGCGTAGCTCGGCTCGCAGCACCTCTTCGCCGTCCTCCGACTTGCCGGCGATGACGTAGACGTGAGCGGCGAAGCCGCTGCGCCGGACCGCAGTAGCGGGCAATACGACGACCGGCCGCGTCTCGCCGGTGGGCACTTCGACGCGAACGATGGTGGCGGGAGGCAGCTCGTGGCTGTGACCGGCGAGGCTGGCTCGAAAGGTGCGATTGCGCGAAGCGTCCGACAGTGCCGCATCGCGCGCGATGACGGCGGCCGGCGCGGGCTGATCGAGCAAGCCGGGAGCGCTGACCGATACCTCACTGCCGATCGCCAGCGCGGTCAGTTGCTGCGGCAAGGCAAAGTCCACCCACAAGGTGTCTTCGATGCCGACCAAGCGCGTGATCTGCGTGCCCGCCGCGAGATACTGGCCGATCTCTAGCGTGTGCAACCCGGCGCGCGCCGCGAACGGCGCGCGCAAGATCTGCTTGTTGATGATCGCCTCCAGCGCCGCGGCCTCGGCCGTCGCGACCGACAGCGCCGCCTGCGCCTCGTCCACTTCGTCCTGGCTGGCGACGCTGCGATCGAGGAGCTCCTGCAACCTGTTCAACTGCGTGCGCGCCAACTGCGCCCTCGCCCGCGCGCCTGCGAGCTCAGCCTGCTCCTGGCTGGTGTCGAGGCGCAGCAGCAACTGGCCCTTCTCGACCGCCGCGCCGGCCGCGAAGCCGACCTCAGCTACGCGGCCGGCCAGCTCGTTGCTCAACGTCACGGCCTGCGGAGCGACGACATTCCCGACCGCGCTCACGCTCGGTGTCCACTCAATCTCGCTGGCGACGACCGCCTGCACCGCTTCGGTCTGTTCCGGGAAGCTCTCGGCGAAGGCAATCGCCTCGCGAATCTGCATGACCTTGTAGCCGCCGAGCAACGCGGTCAGAAGAACGGCGGCGACGAACACGATCAACCAGCGGCGCATAGTCTGTCGATACTGCCGAAAAGGCCGTGCTCGGGGAAGGTGGTAGGGATCAGCGTTCAGCGATCAGCAGGGCCGCCGTCGTACCGCTGAATCATGCACGACGGAAACCCACCTTCGATGTCATTCCGGCGAAAGAGACCGTCGATTTTCTCCCGTACACGTACTCGTACGCGTACCCGTACACGATCCATGCCC
>CADEER010000285.1 GCA_902826395.1 uncultured bacterium | reverse complement strand
TCGTCGCAACGCAAGACCTGATCCTCGCCATTCTCGACGGCTCTGTCGCGGATGCATCGGCCGCCGTCGCATGGCTCAACCAGCTAGCGCCGTACTGAACCTCGCTCTCGTACTCGCGACTGTTGCATCGACGGACCGCCGAACGAATCACGACGGGTCGGCGTCCAGCTCGGCAATCGGGTCGGCGTTGGGAACGCCATCCGGGTGTTCGAAGGCGGTGAAGGTGCGAAACGCCCACCAGGCGAGATTGAACCAAGGCGGCATCGGCAACTTTCGGGTTGCCATCACTTCCGCCGCTCCGAGTGTGAGAAAGCTCGCCGCCGCCAAGGTGCCGAGATCGAGGCGGCCGCTCGTGACCGCGCGCAGGTCCTCGTCGAGGCCGCGTACGCCATTCATCAGAGCGCGCGCCACTGAACGCTCCCCGGCCCCTGCATCGGACGCGGAGCTCTTCGACTCGACTTGCGGCCTCACCACCGTTGCTCCGGTGATCGCGACGACGCGAGTCACGATCTCCTCCGCCGTCAACTGCGCGGGTTGGTGCAGACAGAGTACGCTTCCCGTCGCCGCCCGGGCACGGACCTCGATCATCCCGTCGACGTCGGCGAGAGCATCGGCCACCGCATCCGCCTCCTCGGGCCGCCGGTGCAACCAGCTCAGCCGCAGGCGCGTTCGGCCCGCGCTGGCGTGCGCCAACTTGATGGTGCGGGGCAACTGTCTCATGAGGCCCGTTTCCGGCGCGCCGGCGACTTCCTCGTCGAACGGCGCCGCGACTTCTTCGCGGTAGGCGTTGACGCCGCCGGTCGCAACACGCGCCCTTTGCGCGGCGGCTCCGGCGGGGCCCAGTTCGCCGACGCACGTGAGCGCGCCTCGGCGAGCATGTCCTCGACGTCCTCGATACCCGAGGCGAGTGCCGCCGAAAGGGAATCGACCAGCCCATAGCCGGCGGCCGCGAGCTCCGAAAAAGCCGGCCCGAAACGCCTGGCCAATAGCACGGTGGCTGCACCGCTGAGATAGCCGATGAAAAACGACGGTACGTGCAACATGACACTACCTCCCGAAGTAACCGACTTGCGTGTGCCGGCTCGGCGCCGGTTCAATCCCTCTTTCCACGCCGCGCACCGCGGCGCGCCGCATGTCGTCCCCTGTACACCACTTCGCCATCGCGCGGGTTGGTCGTCAGAATCCACGGCACAACCAGACCAACGCCGAAGGCGACGATCTCCCCGGGCACCGGCAGCGGTCGCAACCCCAACAGATACCGCAGTGGCGGAGTGATCAGCGCGGCGCCCTGCAGGGCCACCGAGGCGCCCAGGAGTGCGGCAAAACGCGGCGTCGGCGGCTGGCGCCCATGACGGCAAACCGCGGCATATCCGAGGAGAGCGCCGAGCAGCGCGCTGAACGCGACGTCACGGCCACCACCCACCATGCCGGCGCCGCCAATCGCGGCGATCAACGCACCGTCACGCACCACCTGATCCAACATGCCCTGCGGCAGCAACGACTCGCCCACGTCTCCGGGCGGGCGCGAAAGCACGGCGGGATCCCCCGGCTCCAGGGCCAAGGCAAGCGCCGGCAGGGTATCGGACAGCAAGTTGATCCACAGCATCTGGCGAGAGCTCAAACTCTCGTAGCCTGCCAACTCGCTCAGAATGGCCACCGCCAGCTCAGCCGAGTTCGATGCAAGGAAGAATCGCACGACGTCGAGCAGGTTCTCCTGCACCATGCGCCCTTCGCCGACCGCCGCGAGAATCGAGCGCAGATCTTCATTCTCCAGCACCAGGTCGGCCGCCTGGCGGGCGAGATCGCTCGAACGGATGCCGACGGCAATGCCGACGTCGGCCGCTTTGAGTGCTGGCGCGTCGTTGATTCCGTCGCCGGCCATGGCGACGACGTGGCCCTGTGCTTGCAGCGAGCGGACGATCGCCAGCTTGTCGCCGGGCGTGATCCGTGCCAGCACCGCGATGTCGTCCAGCGCCGCGGCGCCGTCGACCTTCAAACGTTTGAGCGTGGTCGCGCCGTCGGCGGCGCGGCCCGCGAGGCCGACCGCGCGTGCCACACTCTCCGCGGTGCGTTGTTGGTCGCCGGTGAGAATCACCGTGCGGATACCCGCACCCGCCGCCGCTCGAACCGCCTCGGCGGCGCCTTGTCTGATCGGATCGCGCAGGCCGACCAAGCCGATGAGCGTGTACGCTCGCCGGTGTCCGGATTCGGCGCCATTCAGACTGCGCCACCCCACCGCGAGTACGCGCAGACCCGCGGCGGCCAACTCGCCGTTGCGGGCCTGCAGTCGCTTCCTGGCGGCACCGTCGAGCGGGCCGTTCCAGTCGCGCGCACACAAGTCGAAGACCTGCTCAGGCGCGCCCTTGATGAAGGCAACCGGCTTTCGGCCGCGCGGATCGTGCACGCTCACCACGTAATGCACGCCGTCTTTCCTTTCGTCCAACAGGCGGCGCGGGAAACGGCGGCGCAGCTCCGCCCAGTCGAGCCCCGCCGCCTCCGCGGCGCGTACCAGCGCCTGCTCGGTGGAGCTGCCGACGATCTCGCTGTGCTCGCGGCCGCGGCTGATGTCCACGTCGCTGCTCAACACCGCCGCAGCCAGAGCCGTCGCCGTCGGGTCGCGCAGCACGGCGTCGATCGAAAGGCGTAGACCTTGGAGCGGCACGGAAGCTCCGTCGATCTCGAGCACGTCGAGGCACATGCTGTTCTCGGTCAGCGTGCCGGTCTTGTCGGCGCAGATCACCGATACGCGACCGAGCGTCTCCGCCGATGCAAGGCGCCGCACGACGATGCCGCGCCGACGCATCCGCTGCATCGAGCGCACCAGCGCCGCCGTGGTGATCATCGGCAGGCCTTCCGGGATTGCGCCAACCCCCAGTGCCACGGCCTTGCGCACCGTCTGTCCCAGCGGACGGCCGCGCAGGGCGCCGAGGACACCGGCCAGCGACGCGCCGGCGACGCCGACCGCCGCGAACCGATCGCCCAGAACGCCGAGGCGTTCCTGCAAGGTCGGGCCCGGAGCCTGCGTCTCTTCGAGCAGCCGTCCGATCTTCGCTACTTCGGTCGAACCGCCAGTAGCCGTCACGACGGCGCGGCCGTGGCCACCGGTGATCACCGTGCCGGCGAACAGCATCGACGTGCGCTCCGCCAACGGCGCGTCTGCCGCAACCCGGTCGGTGGTCTTGCCGCGCGGCTCGCTCTCCCCGGTCAGCGGCGCCTCGTTGCAGGTCAGTCGATGCGCGTCGATGACGCGCGCATCGGCGGCGCAGATGTCGCCCGCCTTCACGAGAACGACATCGCCCGGAACGACGTCCTGTGCCGGGATCCGGCGCAGTGAGCCGCCGCGGATCACCCGCGCCCGTCCCGCTTCGAGCTTGCGCCACGAGGCGAGCAGATCCTCGCTCTTGCGTTCGACCCGATAACCGATCGCCGAATTGAGGCCGACGACCGCAAGGATGGCCGCCGCGTCGAGAAGGTCGCCGAGCAGCGACGACAGCGCCGACGAACCGAGCAGCAGTGAGGTCGGGAGGTTTGCGACCTGCGCGAGCAGAATCGCCAGGCGCGTGCGCACGTCGACGTCTTCGAGCAGGTTGGAGCCGTACACCGCCAGGCGCCGCTCCGCCTCACTCGTCGTCAACCCGACTGACGACGATCCGAGCGCGGCGAGAACCTCGTCGGCGGCGAGCCCATGCCATCCGCCTTCGATCCGCCGGGATTCGCGTCGGCTACTCGGCGCCGAACTGGGGCGAGGCACCCGCTTCAACGACGGCGACGGCTGATCGGGGCGAGATTCGAAATGCTCGAGCAGTGGCGAGCCCTGGTCGTACGAGACCAGGATCCGCCGGCTGCGACGGTTGATCTCGACACGCTTGACGCCCGGAATGCTACGCAATCGAGCTACCAGTTGCGCCGCCACCGCATCCTCGCGAAGCGCCGGCGCCGCGAGACGGAGCCGCCGCGCCGCCGGCCAGGCCCGCGCGATCCAGACCTCGCCCACTGCGTCATCCGCGATCGGGCCGCCGGCCGCTCCCAAGGCCCGCCGCGTAGTCGCCTTCATCCCCGCCGCCGCGCCGCCGGTACGGGCGCGGCGCTGCACGACGAGCGCGCCTCTTCTTATGTCGCTACCGGGTCGGTTGGGCGACGAACTGCCAGTCCTCGGTCTCACATCGGCCTCGCCGAGTCACCTCTCTCGCACAAACCCTGCCGACCGCAAAGGCTTCACGCGAGCGCAACAAACCAGGGCCGCGTTCCCAACCGCGAGAACTGCTCACTGCGGTTCAAACCAGATCGGCGAGGTCCAGGCGCGCTCCTGGATGACACGCACCAACTCGGCGTC
>CADEER010000284.1 GCA_902826395.1 uncultured bacterium | reverse complement strand
AGAGGGCAATCAGATGTTTCGTGTGCGTTAGCGCATGTGCCACAGGGCTTTCGCGGACTCTACGACGACGAACCCTCTCCTTTAATCCTCTCCCGCGAGTCATGCGGGAGAGGTGTTCTGTGCGGGCTTCGCCCGTCATTTGGAGAAAATCGACAGTCTCTACGCGAGAGGTCGACAGCGAAGCTGTCGGGAGAGGGCGAATGAAACGAGTCGCCGCAGGCGACCACCGATTGGTACGCGCCAAACCGATTGAGGAGTTTCGCTGTGCGAAACCATCTCATGAACCCTCTCCCGCGCTCCGCGCGGCCTCTCCCGTTGGAGAGGCGATCAACTGTGGACCTGCTCTCCAACGGACCGCTACTCCGCCGCAGTGTAGTCGATATCTACGGGGAATGCGTGGGCGATTTCGCTGCCGAGGCCGATCGGCTCGGGGTCGATCGCGAAGGCATCGCGCAGATGGGCGATCGCGAAGTGTTGGAAGATCGCCCACGAGCGCTCGGCCGGGAAGTCGAGATGGGTGCAGCCGTCGTCGCCGAGGCGCACCAGGTCGGGCGGGATCGGCAGCGGCAGGCTGGCGAGGCCGCCGAGCTCGCGGATGCCCGGGCACTGATCGGTGAACGAATTGTGGGCTGTCTCGGAGACGATCACCAGACGCTTGGGACCGGCGAGCGCGTCGTAGGCGGCGCGCAGCCGCTCTTCGGTGACGGCGATGTCGCGCTCGGCGGCGACGATCATCACCGGCTTGTTCGACTGATTCGTCGCCTCGTCGGCGCCGGCGAAGCCGATCACCGCATCGACGCGTGGATGCTCGAGCAGGGCGAAGGAGGCACCGCCTCCGGCGGAGTGGCCGCTGAGCGCGACGTGCTCGGCGTCGATGATGCCGGCGAACGGATCACCGGCGGTGTTGCCGAGCTCTTCGAGCAGCTCGATGGTGGCGATCATGTCTTCCTCGTCGCGATCCTCACCCGGGTGGGTGCCGGGCAGGGCGACGTCGGCGAGGCCGCGCTCCAGGTGATCGGCGGAGGCGACGACGAATCCCCACGACGCGATGCCGCTGCAGATCATCGAGTTGGCTTGGCGAAAGCCGCCGAAGCCGTGGCTGAAGACGACGATCGGGAAGGGACCTTCTTCACTCGCCGGAAGATCGCGATAGGCGTTCATCGTGATCACCGAGTTGAGGGCCGGGAACGCCTCGCGTATCGGCGCGACGAGATCGGGCGGCAGCGACTCGAGGCTCTCGTAACCGGCGCGCGTCATGCCCTCCTCGCTGCCGGGCACGGCCGGGTACCAGATCTCGACAGTACGCGGCGGGTCGACGTCGAGCGTCAGAGTGCGAACACCGACCGGATAAGGTCCGGCGCCCTGGTACGCCGGGATGGCGCCGACATCGACCGGTGCTGGCTCGTAGCGCACCTTGCGTTCGGCGGCCGCGGCGACCTGCTGGCGCGAGTACGGCATCTCGAACGTCTCGCCATTGATGTAGCGAGCCGCCAGGTCGCCGTAGTGCAGGTCGGGATTGATGCGGTTGTAGACTTCCTCGGTGAGCGGGCCCGGATTGCCGAAGTTGCCGCCGGGCAGCGAGTTGAAGATGCGGACGCCGTCCGGATCGAGCTCGATCACCATGCGCATCGACGGACCGCCGGTGAAGTTGAACGAATTTGAGTTGAGGCTGAACGACGCCGGGTTGACGGTGAAGCGGCCGCCCGGCGCCGGGAAGTTGCCGAGATCGTAGTTCGGGATTCCCGCCTGGCCGAAGAAGTGCTGGAAGCGGGCGCCGTGGATCGCGCCCCACAGCCATTGCTCGACGTCGCCGGTCTCGAACTCCTCTTCCAGGAACGCGAGCCCGTCGCGCAGCGCGCCGAGCATGATCTCGTCGCGCGTCTCGACCGCGGCCGTGTCTTTGTTGTCCCACAATGTGCTCTCGCCGTTGCTGCCCTTGGTGTGCACGGCAAAGGCGGGGTCGGTGCGGTCGATGTTCTCGAGCAGATGCAGCAACGAGCGCGTCGCCGCGTCGCCGCCCGGCGAGCCGATGCCGGTGCCGGCGAAGTCGTCGGCGTACACGGCGCGCCCGAGGCGGGTCGTCCAGCCGACGAAGATCGAGGTGGCGACGGCGTCGGCCTTCTCCTCTTCGGAGACCGGCGTCGTGCGCGGCGGCACGTCGTCGCGGAAGTCGGCGATGTCGACGCCCGACAGCATGTCCCAACCCGGCGAGCCGTCCTTGGTCTCACCCCACTCGCGCAGCCGGTCGAGTACGTCGTCGATCGCCGGCGTGACGAGATCGGGGCGGTTGTCGGCGGCGGCGAGAAGGAACGGCACCAGCCGCGCGGCTTCGAGGCTGACGTTGTCGTACTGATAGGTCGACATGTCGGCGAGAGTCATCTTGGCGCCTTCGGCGCGCACTCCCGCGTCGTTCGACAGCAAGTCGAGAATGCGCTCCTGGCGGAAGCCGAGGTCGTTCGAATAGGTCAGGTAGACGTCGTCGTTGAGCGGATCGTTGTCGAGCGTGTTGCCGTTGTGGTCGTTGTTCGACGACGCGAGATAGCCCTCGGCCGGGTTGAACGCCTGCGGGAAGCGATCTTCCGGCAGCCACAGCGTGTTGCCTTCGCCGTCGGTGAGCCATTCCGCCTCGCCGGTGCCCGGCATCGGCAGGTAGGGGACGGCGCCCTCGGGACGCTGCGGGATCAGCACGTAGGGGAAGTACTGGGTGTCGCCGTGGATATCGGCCCAGATCCAGTTCTGGCCGCCGACCGCGAAGTAGCGCACCGCCTCCTTGAACTCCTCGACGTTGCGGGCGCGCAGCAGGTCGGTGAGGAACACCGCGTCGAGCGTCACTTCCTGGCCCGTCCAGCGCGTCGTCATGTTGGTGGCGGCGAGACCCTCGACTTCGTCGTCGAGGTCGGGATCGGTGAGCATCGGGCCGTGGTGCGGCACTACTTCTACCACCAGCGGGAAGACGTCGAACTCGCCCGCGGCATTGCGGATCCTGAGCTGCTCGACGACGCGCTGTACCTCCACCTGCTCGCCGTTGAAGAGCACGGTGCGCGGCGACGCGGGGTAGTCCTCGGGCGTCGTGACGGTTTCGACGTAGACGTCGGTGACGTCCATGTTCGAGGTGGTGGCGCCCCAGGCGCCGTAATTGTTGTGGCCGAGGATGACGCCGGCCAGGCCGGGGAAGTTGACGCCGTTCACCGCCAGTCCGTCGTCGGTCTCGAGGTGCACCATGTGCCAGATCGGCGGATTGAAGTGCGCCAGGTGCGGATCGTTGGCGAGCAGTGCGTGGCCGCTCTCGGACATCTCGGGGTTGACGATCCAGTTGTTGGAGCCGACGAACTCACTGCCGCGCGTCACCGGGTTGGCGGCGGCCAGTTGGTCGAGTGTGCGCCGCACCTTGGCGAGCACCTCGAGTGGCGGAAACTCCGGTAGCAGGTCCTTCACGGCGCGCGCCGTTCCCGGCGCGCCGACCGGCAGGATGGTCGCGTTGCTCGCCGGCGCGCTGCGGAATACGTCGCGCCACACCGCGTCGGGTAGAGACTGTCGCGCCTCGGCGAGAGAGATGTCCTCGCCGGAGCTGTCCGACAGATTCGAGGCCTGCAGGCGTCCGACCGCCAGCGTGTCCTGCGGGCGCCAGTTGTCGAGATCCTCGGCGGTGAAGTTGGTGATGATGGCGAAGGTGTACTCGGCGGGCAGCGTGGTGCCGTTGCGCCCGGCGCGCACGTCGGCGATCCAGGCGTTGACGCCGTCGGTGTAGCTCTGGATCAGGTCGGCGACGTCGGGGCGCTCCTGCTGCGTCCGCTCCCACAGCGCGTCTTCGATGCGCCGCCCGTCGCGGGTCGTGAAGAAGGTGCGCATCTGCGCGTCCATCTCGCGCGTGAAGTTGCCGAACAGCTCGCTCAGCCGGCCGGTGGCGACGCGCCGGAAGGCGTCCATCTCCCAGAACCGCGCGCGGGCGGTCTCGTAGCCTTGCATGAAGGTCACGGCGTGCTGGTCGGGACCGTAGATGTGGGCGATGCCGAGCTCGTCGGTGACGATGTCGACCGGCGCCGGCAGTCCGGCAATCGACAGCGTCTCGTCGATCGGCAGCTCATCGATCGGATCGGGCCCGCCGTCATCGTCGCTCGAGCACGCAGCGAGAAAGAGTGACAAGACGAACACCGGCGCAACGAGCCGTCGCAGATGCAGCATGAGGACCCCCTTTTTTCGTCCGACCCACTCGGCCGGACGCGAACCTCCCCTGTGTAGACAGGCGCGCGCTATCGAGCAAGCAACAGGCCTGTCGGTGTGTTGCGCAGCGATAGGGGATCAGCGCCCGAAGGCCGGACCTTCCCCCGGCCCCTCCTTGGTAAGACTGTCGATTTTCTCCCGTACACGTACTCGTACGCGTACCCGTACACGATC
>CADEER010000283.1 GCA_902826395.1 uncultured bacterium | reverse complement strand
CCCTCAATCCCCCTTTGCCAAAGGGGGAAGGCCGCGAGACGCGATTTCGCAGAAATCGACAGTCCCTTTCACCGGGGTGACTCAATGGGATGGCGATCGTATTGGCGGACAAAGCGCCGCGAACTCTAATAGACGATCACACCCCGAGCATTCCGCCCCGCCTCCATATCTTTGAAGGCCTGCGGAGCCTCGTCGATGCTGTACGTCTTCGAAACCATGTCGTCGAGGTTGAGCTTGCCGTTGCGGTAGAGGTCGAGCAGCATCGGCATGTCGGAGCGGAAATTGGCGTCGCCGTAGAAACTGCCCTTGATCGTCTTTCCGTCCATCGAGAGCATCAGCGCGTTGAACGGCACCGAGTCGGTCAACTTGCCGACCCCGACGATCACCGTCGTGCCGCCGCGTCGGGTCGCGTTGTTGGCAGTGATCATCAAATCGGGAACGCCAACCGCCTCGAAGCTGTAGTCGGGTCCGTGACCGCCGGTCAGCTCCTTGCACTTGCCGACCGCTTCTTCCTTGCTGCCGTTGACGGTGTGGGTGGCGCCGAAGTTGCGCGCCATCTCCAGCTTGTTGTCGGCGACATCGACGGCGATGATCGTGTTCGCACCGGCCAGGCGCGCGCCCTGCACGATCGACAGACCGACCCCGCCGCAGCCGAACACGGCGACGCTCGAGCCCGGATGCACGCGCGCCGTGTTGATGACGGCGCCCACCCCGGTCATGACACCGCAGCCGACCAGGGCCGCCTTTTCGAACGGAATCTCCTTGTCGATCTTCACCGCCGAGATCGCCGGCACGATCGCCTCCTCGGCCATGCAGCCGAGGAACTGCATCACCGAGAGCTCCTCCGCCCCCTTGGTGACCCGCGCCGTGCCGTCGAGCATGCGTCCGTGCGGGATGCCGATCTCGCAGAACTGCGGCGTCTGGTGATTGCAGAAGTGGCAGTGACCACACGCAGGCGCGAAGCTAAGGACCACGTGATCACCGACCGCGAAGCCGCTGACTCCGTCGCCGACCTCGGTGACGGTTCCCGCCCCTTCGTGCCCAAGGACCATCGGCTTCAGCAGCGGCAGAGTGCCGTTGATCACCGACAGATCGGAGTGACAGACCCCAGTCGCTCCCATCTTGATCCGCAGCTCGCCCGCCTTCGGGCCGGCAATCGACACCTCTTCGACTTCGTACTGGTCCAGATCGCGGGTGATCAAAGCCTTCATCGAAACTCCTTTTGCGCAAAAAAGCGGAAAAGGAGTTGCATATGCCAAGCGCCCGAAACGTGCCAGCCCCACCCGCCGGTTCACGTTCACGGTTCACGGTTCACGAGTATCCCGAATCCCGACTCTCGATTCTCGATTCCCGAGAAAAATGAGGGGCAGAGGCGCCGGGCGTAAGGGGGGGGAACGCCGGCGGCGCCTCTGCAGCGCGGTGCACTTCCACCGCGAATCACTTCGATCTTGCTGCCGCGGCTCAGCGCCCGGCGACCGACCTCGACGGCTCGACGCCCACACGCGCCGGTCGATCACGCCGGCGCGCCGCCCGACCGCGCGCGCCTCGACTCGGTGCCGCGTGTCCGACTCGCGCCGCGGCGCACAGCTCGGCAAAGGCCTCGTCGATGTGTCTGCTCAACTCCTCGACGTCCGGAACCAGATCCCAATCGGCTGCAACACCCCAGTAGAGAGTGGTGTCGTAGCTGAACAGCGCGATCCCGAGCCCCTGGTCGCCAAACAGCGGCACGTGCGGAAATGCCTCTCGCATCCGGCAGTCCTGCAGATAGAGCGGTATATGTGGGCCGGGGACGTTGGTCACGATCATGTTGTAGAGGTGTGACTGGTTCAGGAAGCGGGCTCCGAGGTTCAGAATGTTGCCCGTCGTCAGCTCGGCCGCTTCCGTCAACATCTGACCGGCGAGCGCGGTCTCGTCGTGCTTGAGCATGCGCGTCGTCTCGACGATGCGCGCGTAGCGCCGCTTCGGCGCCAGTTCGTCGATCGGCAGGTCGACGATCCACGCCGACACCCGATTGCCCGTCTGGCCCCGCTGATCGCGGCTGCGCACGCTGACCGGCACGACGACGCGGAACGGATCGACCACCGGCTCGTTGCGCGACTCGAGGAAGCGACGCACCGCGCCGGCAGCCGTCGTCAGCACCACGTCGTTGAGGCTGCCGCCCAGGGCCGTCTTGATCTGCTTGATTGCAGCGATCGGTGTCTCGGTCCACGCGACTCTGCGATGGGGACCGATCGGCTTGTTGAACGGCGCCTCGGGCGGAACCGACGCGCCCGTGCGCAGCAGATTGAAGAGCGCGCCCATGCGCTTCGGCAGCTCCTCGCGCGTGTCGCGCGAGGCCAGCGATCCGATGCCCCGCAACAGTCGAGCCGAGCTGCGCGCCCGGCGCGCCATCTCGTCGCCGAAGAGCTCGCGATCGGCGGGTGCCGGACGCGGCGTCCACGCCCGCGCCCTTTCGATCGCCTGCGTCGGCTCGAGCGACAACAGCGCCGCCAGGATGTCCACTCCCGCGACACCGTCCACCATGCAGTGGTGGACCTTGGTGATCATGGCGAACCGATCGCCGGCCAGGCCTTCGATGAACCAGCTCTCCCAGAGCGGCCGTTGCCGATCGAGCGGCCGCTCGAGAATTTCCGCGCAGCGCCGCTGTAACTGCTTCATGCCGCCCGGGCGGGGCAGGCTGGCGTGCCGCACGTGGTAGTCGATGTCGAACTGCGCATCGTCGATCCACACCGCGTCACCGGTGAGAGGAATCATGCGCAGCTTCTGCCGATAACGCGGAACCAGGTGAAGTCGCGATGCGAAGTATCTCCGAACCTTATCGATGTTGAGCCTGCCTTCGTCCACCAGGCTGCCGGGCTCGAACACCGTAACCAGGGCGACGTGCATGTAGGTGTTGGTGGTCTCGAATGCCAGAAACGCTCCATCCAACGCCGAAAGTCTTTCGTAGGCCGCCATCACCACTCTCCTCACCCCTCGAGTTGCAACCGCAATGCCAACCGCAAGCGGCAAACGCGCCTACGTGAGAGTGAGACGAAACGCGCTTAGCGGCTGATCGCACGCTCGAATCTTGAGCAGGCGGCGATCACAAGTTGTGCAGGCGCGCGCATGGCCTGTGCGCCGCTCGCGCGGCGCGCTTCCATCAACCGGCGAGGTTGGTAAAGATCTCCGCGGCGCCGACCAGAAAGCCGAGCGATCCGCCGAGGTTGGTGAGGAAGAACACAAGGAAGATGCGCAGCAATCGGTTCGACCACCATTTGCGCGGTATGCGAACGTCGGTCATCACGTCGTGCAATTCGCTGACGAAAGGCGGCCGCAAATATGTCTGCACGATCGCGGTGACGTAGCCGGCGGCGATCAGTGGGTGGAGCGTGGTGATCGGCGCCGCCAGAAACGCCGACACGATCGTGAGCGGATGGGCGAGTGCCGCCGCCGAACCGATCATCGCCGGCACTCCGGTAGCCAGGACCCAGAACAGTGCGTTATCGAGCGCCTCGTCGGCACCCTGCCGAATGCCGATCACGGCGGTCGCGGCGATGATCGCCGCCGGCACACCCCAATTGAGCCACTTCGAGATCCGCGATGTCTCCGGCACCTCGTCGAGCGCGGGCAGATCGACACTCGCACCGCTCTCGAGCGTGCGCCGCACGCCGGGGACATGGCCGGCGCCCATCACCGCGACGACGCGGCGTCCGTCGCTGCGGCGGATCTTCTCCGCCAGGTAGAGATCGCGCTCGTCGATGAGGACTCGCTTGAGACTGGGGAACTCGGCCCCCAGCTCGTCCATCAGCTTCGTCACGACGTCCTGCTGGCGCAGCTCGCGCAACTCTTCCTCGCTGATCTCGGGCCTCTCCAACAGCGAGGCCAGCATGGCGCTGATCAGTTGAAACTTGCGCCACAGCGACAGCGAGCTCCAGGCGCGCTTCAGCGTGGTGCGCACGTCGCGATCGCACAACACCACCGGAGCACCGTGCTCCTCGGCGACACGCGCCGCGGCGAGGAGCTCGGCTCCCGGTTGGACACCGAGCTGGAGGCCGAGCTGCCGCTGGTACGATGCGAGGATCAGGTTGAAGATCAGCGTGCTGAGCTGCTTGCGGCGCAACACCTCGCGCAGGTCGAGCGACTCGAACTTCTGCTCGCTGCGCAACGCCGCGTACCGCCTTTCGTCGAGCTCGATGCAGACGGCGTCCGGGTTCTCCGACACAATGATCTGCCGCGCCAGATCCGCCGACTCCTGCGAGACGTGCGCGGTGCCAACGAGGAGAAACTCGCGATCGCCCGACTGCACGATCGCCACGTCCGGTGAATCACGCGGGGCATGATCGGTAAGTTCATCGGGCGGCGCGCTGGAGATGTCGTTCATCGGTCGAACGGGTCTAGCAGGATCCCCAGCGCGAGGTAATGGGGT
>CADEER010000282.1 GCA_902826395.1 uncultured bacterium | reverse complement strand
GGGAGGAGCTCGACGTTTGCTCGCGGTTGGCGCTCCGGCTTCGCCAACCGTACAACTCGTGGCTGGTAGCCTCGGCGAGGGTTTGCGCGGCCTTCAGCCAGGGTAACCTCAAGGAGATCCCCGACCTTGCCGAGAAGGCGCGCGCGCTGGGCGAACAGGCGCAAAGTCCCAATGCGGCGCTCTTCCACGACGTGCAGCTCGCGCATCTTCACTGGCAGCGCGGACAGTTCTCAGAGCTCATGACGATCGTCGCGCGGATCGCCGAGAAGTATCCGCTGGTGGTGAATGGGCTACAGACAGGGCTTGCCGAGATCTACAGCGAGCAAGGACTGGAGAAGGAAACGGCCGACCTCCTGGATGTTCTGGCGGTCGACGATTTCGCCGGGTTGCCGCGCGATGTGACGTGGACGATGGGCCTGACCTTTCTCGCCGAGGCCTGCTACTTCCTTGGCGACGCGCCTCGCGCGACAAAGCTGTACGAGCTGTTGAAACCGTTCGAAGGGCGAATCGTCGTGCTGGCACCAGTGGTGGCGTACGGACCTGCCTGCCACTACCTCGGCCTGTTGGCCGCTACCATGGGCCGAAGCGATGACGCCCGTCGACACTTTGAAAGCGCCCTCGCCGTCGCTGGACGAATCGGCATGTCGCAATCCCTTGCGCGCACCCAGATCGCCTACGCTCGACTGTTGCTGGATGTTGAGCCGGAGGACGAAAGAGCGCACAAGCTGCTCGAAGAGGCGCGACACACGGGCCAGGAGCTGCAACTACCCATCGTCAGGGACCGCGCCAAGTCCTTGCTGGATCACGGCCTGCACTCCGATTGTGATCGGACGGATTTGGAACGAAGGCGGATCAAGGTGCGCGTTCGCCGCGAAGGCGACTACTACATCTGGTCCCGCCCCGGGAAGCGGAGTCTCATCAAGAGATCCAAAGGGATGGACCAGATTTATTGCCTGCTGAGCCATCCTGGAACCTGGATACACGTTGGGATCCTGCGATGTATCGATGATGGCGTACTGCCTTCTGTGCCCGCTGATGTCGATTCCATCGAAGGCATCGACGGAATTCTGGGGACGGCTTTCGACCCCCTGATGGATTCGAAGACGATCGATGCGCTCAACGGAGAGCTCGAGAAACTAGAACGCGATATTGCGGAGGCTCTGCGGGAGAATCTCGATCGCGCAAAGGCGCTTCTGAAACGTAAGGCGGCAATCCTTGATGAGCTCAATCGTGCGCGTGGCCCCGGCGGTAAGAAGAAATCGCACAAGAACCCTTTTGAAGGAGATCGCTTGGCAGTGCGGAGTTCTCTAGAGCGCGGCTTCAACAGTATCGCACGCTACGACGAGATGCTGGCATCGCATCTGTCCCGTTACATCGTGCGGGGATACGAATGCCGATACGCCCCTGACTCCTTGAGCATCATTATCATCGAGTTGTAGCGAGTCGTCCGTTGGGACGCGCGGCACAATGTGTCGTCTTTTCTCACGCATGTAGTTTTGCAGGACGGCATCGCCTCGGTTGGGTGCCGGCTGTGAAATGGGCTCGAAAGACCGGCGGCTGCGGCGGGGCGGAGGCCTCGTCGCGGCCGTTCCGCCGGCGCCTCGAGGGATCCTATCCGCGGGATTCCACCCAAGACGCGTTGTGGCGTCAGAGCCCGCTTCCTATCGGGGCACGAGTTTACACGCGGTAAGATTGTCGTCTGCGGCGTGCTCTTAGGCAGGCAACCCGGGGCGGGCGCCGAGGAGGAGTGAGTTCCGGCACATTGTGCCGTCGAAAGCTCACCACTCTTGAGTATGAGGCAATGTGAGGTTCGCCTGCTGCGTTCGGGACCGCTGCATAGCTCCGACCCGACGCTGCGGTGGAGCGCGTGCTGGCGTCTCGCAGCCGAACTGCGGGCGCTGGGCCAGCTCGAGATGGCCCGGTCGCTCGAGATCCACATCGAGCGAGCTGTCCGAAGAGCCTGCGACATCGCCCTGCTGCCCGCCGCGGAGATGCAGCCGTTCCGCTCCGCGTTTCGGGCGACTCCTATCCGAAGGAACGGCGAGCGAGACGAGTGATGAAGCCGAAATGTTTCAAGACGAGAATGATCCTGATGGCCGCTCTTGGGCTTACCGCCGTCGCCTGCGGTGACGGGGCGGCGAGTACGCCCTCGGTGGCCCAGCCGGCACTCGAAGCGCCGTCGGCCACGATGAGCACGGAGCAGATTCCGACCGATACACCGGCACCGAGCCCCACTCGTTCGTCGCCGACGGCGATCCCCTCTCAGCCGCCGCCGAGCGTGACGGATCTCGACTTGAGCGACAGCGGCTGCGAGGCCGTCGCCGAAGAGTCGAGCTACTGCTTCACGATGAGCCGGGGAGAGATCCAAGTCGTCGGCCTGGACAGCGGCGAGCTCTGCCCTATCGTCGCGACTGACGCTCCGCTTCCTGAGGACCCCTTCTCGTCCATTAACATCGCAAGGCTGGGTGCGGATATTTACTTGTGCACCGCTGATGGGATCCTGCGAATCAGCATCGCCGATGGAAACTGGGAGATCGCCGGTGCTCCCTGCAATGCTGTGACGTCGTACGATGGTGGTTTGATGGTCGACCGTTGGTGGTTCGAGTGGATCGTAAACCAATCGTTCGAGCCGACTCTGATCTGGTACCCCGACTATGCGGCTGCGCGGCAAGGGATCTACGAACGCGCTTTCGGCACCCACTTAGGCGTCCTCGGCGCCATAGCCGCTCATCGCAATCAGATCTATTCCGCCTGGC
This sequence comes from uncultured bacterium, assembly GCA_902826395.1. Taxonomy (GTDB): domain Bacteria; phylum Desulfobacterota; class Binatia; order HRBIN30; family CADEER01; genus CADEER01. The sequence goes on along the minus strand of CADEER010000282.1, from coordinate 1,737 downwards.
ATTCGGCGAGCAGTATCGATGTCGACAGCCTGACCGAGAACGCGCCACTCGGGGTGCTGACCCTCGAAGGCTTTGACGACTGGATCGGTGGCCTTGCCCTGACGGAGGATGCGCGCCTCGTGCTGATCGGTGGAATTACCGACAGCAGCATCATCGTGTTCGATGCAAACGATGGGCGATCTCTCCAGAGACACGAGCTTGGTGCATCGATCGCGGGCCTTGCCTGTGTCGTAAACGAGAGCCCCGCCACAGACTCTCCCACGCCGACGCCCTCCCCAACCGCGGCGAGCAACGTTACCGTCGTTCCGACCGCCACGCCGTGTCCAGGTGGCGTCGACTGTCCGGCGCGCTGTCCGGATGCCGATGCCGAGCCACCTCTCGCGCTTCACGAGCTCCCGCCGTCGATCGATACGAATACGCGCTGCGGGAACGATTCGGCGTCGTCGAACTACGCCCTCGCCGCCGGTCTATCGGATGTCACCGCCAGCGAGGAGTTGCACGTGATTGGGATATATGAAGGCGTGGGATATCCGGGATTCGGGCCGGAGCGACGTGGCGTGGTCGATGTACTCGTGCACCCCCGACCGAAGCCGGTCGCTTTGGCTCTGTCGTCTTACGGCCAAACGCATTGGCGTATTAGCCTCGCACCCGGAGCCGAGCTGTCACGCGTGCTGACTCAGGGATATGGCGAGCAGACGGTTGAAGGCGTGCCGCACGGCGTACCAATCGTGCGGGCCGAGCCGTGTGCCTACACCTACGGCTGGGAGGTTGCGCACAACGAAGGCGGCGGCGGTCATCAGACCGTCATCGCTCACCTGCGTGAGCTTACCGGACTGCGAGAAAGCTCGTTCCAGGGGTGCTACGACGGCGTTCGGTTCGAGGTGCCACACTGGAGCGGCGATCCGCCGCTGAACAGTCCGACGCCAATCTCTGGTGATGAGACGGTGGATCTTCGAGAGGTCGATCTCCCTGGCTGCGACTCAGTCGTAAGTCAATCGCAGTACTGTCTGACTGCCACGAACAACGGCATCGCGGCGGTTGGCCTTGATACAGGCGAGATGTGCAGCGTCACGGCTACGTCGGCGCCACTGCTCGGCGGATATGGAACGTCCTTCGCCTGGCGTGGCGAGCTCCTGTACGCCTGCACGTACGAAGGACTGGTACGAGTTTCCCTGCTCGATGGATCCTGGGAGAAGGCGCAGGTCGCGTGTGACGCTGTGGTCGACTACGACGGCGGCATTCTGCTGCTCTCTCGGTTCGACCAGTTGCGCAGCTACCCGGACTATCAAGCTGTGCTCGATCGGGCGCCGTCGCGCACCTACTCGCTCGATCTGTGGGGTACTCGCATCGCCGTTCAAAGGGATCGAATATACAACGCCTGGCACTCCACCGATACGATCGAGATCGCCGATCTTGATCTCGACGTAACCGTCGGCCCGCTCGCCCTCGAGGACTACGACACATGGATCTGGGGTCTCGCAGTGACCGACGATGCAAGACTCGTGGTGACGGATGGCTTGGAGCGCCTCGTCGTGTTCGATGTCGACACCGGGGCCAGGCTCCAGGAGCTGATGCTGCCGGAGGTCCCGATCTACGGCCTGAGGTGCCTGAGTCGCGCACCGGCGCCGGGCGAGCGTTGAGACCTGTTCGTCTTGGCCTGCTGTTTGCCAACTAAAGAGGAAAGATCGCTCGTGGATTGAACTTTGTTCATCACCGACGAACGCCTTGGAGCAAAGG
>CADEER010000281.1 GCA_902826395.1 uncultured bacterium | reverse complement strand
CCGCCACTCTGCAGTCCATACAGGACACCATCTTCTCGCCGCGCTGCGCGATCCCGACCTGTCACGATTCGACGTTCCGCTCCGGCGACCTGGACCTCGAAGACGGCGAGTCCTACGGCGAGTTGGTCGGCGAAGAGCCCGACATCGAAACTGCCCGCGACGCCGGCCTGCTGCGCGTCGACCCGGGCAATCCGAACAACAGCTTCCTGCTCATCAAACTCATCGGCCCGCCGCCCAGCCAGGGCAGCCGCATGCCGCTCACCGGCCTGCCGCTCAGCGACGACGATGTCGAGCTCATCCGCCAGTGGATCGTCAACGGCGCACCGCAGTGATCGGAACCGGGAACGGGGAACCGGGAACGTGCAAGTGGATTCGGCCCGCGGCCATTCCCGGTTCTGCACTGCCGCGACGCGCGGATGCCCGTCGCGGTCGTTGCGCCTGCGTCAATTCGCCTCAGCCAGACCACATTGTCAGTTGACCCGCCCCGTGATCGTCTAAATGCATTGTCATGCATTGACGCTCATCGAGCAGTCGAGAGGAGAGGGACATGGGGATTTTAGTTCGAACGGGTTGCGTTTTGGCGGCTCTGGGTTGTCTCGGGTTGGCGGCCTGTGGCGACGACGATGACAACGGGACAGCCATGGAGTCGTTCGCGCTGCAGTTCGCGGCGACCGCCGGCGGAGACGAGGTGGGCTGCACCGACACCATCGAAGGGGTCGGGCCAGACGGCCAACACGAGGTCGGCATCAGCGACCTGCGCTTCTACATCAGCAACCTGGAGTTCCGCGACGCCGATGGCAACGAGGTCGATGTCGAGCTCGACGCCAACGAGTTCCAGTACCACGCCGACTCCGGCTTCGTCGGCCTGATCGACCTCACAAGCAACACCGAGGGCACTTGCGCGAGCAATTCGATCGCCTTTGCCGAGGGCACGGCACGCACCAACTTCGCGATCACCGGCGTAACGCATGTCGACGAAGTGGCGGAGGTCTCGTTCGACGTCGGCGTACCGCAGCCGGTCATGCAGGAAGTGATCGCCGAGAATTCGATCGAGGCCGCGCCGTCGCCGCTCAACGAGATGTACTGGAGCTGGGCGACGGGCTACCGACACTTCGTCTTCAACCTCGCGGTCGATAGTCCAGACGGCGAGTCCGGGGACGGCTACCTGCACGTCGGCAGCCGCGACTGCGGACCGGAGGACGGCCTGGCTCTCGAGGACCGCGACGAGTGCACCTACATCAACACGCCGCGTGTGACCCTCAGCGGCTTCGATCTCGAGTCGAATACGGTCGCGGTCGATCTCGGCGAGGTGCTTGCCGGTCTCAGTTTCGTCGCCCCGATCTACGATCCAGAAACCTTCGAAGTGATCGGCGAAGGCCCCGGTCTCGAGTGTCATTCGGCCCCTTCTCAACCCGATTGCCCGATCGTGTTCGACAGCTTCGGGATCGACTTCGACACCGGCGACTCGACGGCCGCCGCGGACCAAGTCTTCTCGATGATGTGAGAACGGCCGGGGCGTGCGGGTGGCATTGATGGCGGACAGCGGCGAAGAGCGCAGCGCGATGCGTTGGCTTTTGCGCCTCGCGAGCTGCGCTGCGCTCGCGGTCGCGCTCGCCGCCTGCGGCGGTGGCGGAGGTAGCGGCGATGGCAGCGATGATCCGACGCCGACTCCTACGCCACCGCAAGAGGTCGACGTGCGCGAGCTGCTCGCGGTGCCCGACCACATGCAGCTCCCGGCGATCCCAGACTTCAATCCGATCAGCGCCGAGAAGATCGCTCTCGGACGCCATCTCTTCTACGACAAACGGCTGTCGGGAAACCAAAGTCAGTCGTGTGCGAGCTGCCACCAGCAGGAGCTCGCCTTTACCGATGGCCGTCGCACCTCCGTCGGCTCGACGGGACAGACCCTGGTGCGCAACAGCCAGGGATTGGCCAACGTCGCCTACCACTCGACCTTGACTTGGGCGAGCAACAACCTGCTCGAGCTCGAGGATCAGATCGAGGTGCCGATCCGCAACGACAATCCGATCGAGCTCGGCGTCACCGACAGCCTGCAAGACGAAGTGCTGGCGCGTTTCGACGCCGATCCGGAATACGTGCGCATGTTCGCCGATGCGTTCCCGGAAAGCTCAAGCGGCGCCACCATCAACAAGATCATCTTCGCGCTCGCCAGCTTCTGCCGCGCCATGATCAGCGGCGGCAGCGCGTTCGATGACTACCTCGCGGGTGACGACGAGGCGCTGACACCGCAGCAGCGTCAAGGCTTCGGGCTGTTCAACGGCGAGCGCTTCGAGTGCTTCCACTGCCACCAGGGGATTCTCTTGTCGACCGCCTATCGCGACGAGAACACCACCCCCGGCACGATCCGCTTTCCGTTCTTCAACAACGGCCTCTACAACGTCGGCAACGACGGCAGCTATCCGCCGCACGACCAGGGGCTGTACGAGCTGACGCTCGATCCTCTCGACCGCGGCCTGTTCCGACCCGCCAACCTGCGCAACGTCGCCGTCACCGCGCCGTACATGCACGACGGCAGCATTCCAACGCTGCGCGACGTCTTGAAGCACTATGCCGCCGGCGGGCGCGTCATCGAATCCGGTCCGTTCGCCGGCGACGGCCGCCTCAACCCACACAAGTCGGGACTGGTGCGCGGCTTTCAGGCGACCGACGAAGAAATCGACGCGGTCGTCGCATTTCTCGAGTCATTGACCGACTACGAGTTCATCGAGAACGCGGCTCTCTCTGATCCCTTCGCCACGCCGGCTCTCGGCACCCCGACGCCGACGCCGACCTTCCTGCCGACCGCGGAGCCCACGGCGACCCCCGTGAACGTCGCCACCACCACACCGACCGAGCAGCCGCAAGACCACCGCGAGATCGCGGTCGGGTCGAGCGCCGCGGGCGGGGGCGCCCTGGCTACCGAGTTCGATTACGAGGAACCGATCGTTCTGACCTTCAGCTCCTGTATCGGCGGTACCGCGCCCAATTGCACCGGCGGCACGAGCCTCTATACCGCCACGAGTCCCGGCTTCGACGGCGGCGTCGACGGCACCGGCCTGTACGCTCTCGATCCGGAAACACCGGTAACGATCGAGATCGTGGCCATCGACGAAGGCCTGTCGCTGCGCGTCGAGGGGGAACGTCTCGACTCGGCGGGGCAGAGTATCCTGCTCGGCGTCGGTCCCGACCTGCACTCGGACGCGGAGACGATTCTCGCCCTCCCCGGAGGGACGGACGCAAACGATCTACGCCTCGTATTCCGCCTCACCACCACGGCGGCAGCATACCAGGCGTCCGCCGATTACGAGCTCCGCTTCACCACCCGCTGAGCCACCCGTCACGACCTCAACCTGCCGCCGGCGAGCATCCGCATCGGGATCGCCGCCGGCGCGCCCGCGCAGGTCGCCTTGCTCGGCCGGACTCTGCAACCGCCCGTCCCCGGTCTCGGAAGGGAGCAGGTCATGCCGTTGCGTAAATGGCCTGAACGGCTAATATCGCCACTATGTCCGAAATGGTCATCACGGATCCCCGCAGTATTCCTTCGGTAACGGCGACGGACGCGAAGAACGGCTTCGGCCGGGTGCTCGAACGGGCGTTGGTCGAAGGTGTCCTCGCCATCACCAAGCACAACGAAGTAAAGGCCGTGCTGCTCTCGGCTCGCGAATACGAGGCGCTGATCGCGGGCCAGAGAGATCGTCTGACCGATCTGGAGGCCGAGTTCGACGGCTTGCTGGACCGGATGCGCACAGCCAAGGCTCGCAAGGCCGGCGAGGAACTGTTCGCCGCCTCGCCGTCCAAACTGGGACGCGCGGCCCTGGCGGCGCGCCGTGAGCGCGGCTGAAATCATCGGCTGCATCTGGGTGCTTGCCGGCGCCAACGGCGCCGGCAAGAGCAGCGTTGGCGGAGCCATGCTGCGCCAGAGCGGCGGCGAATACTTCAATCCGGATGAGGTTGCCGCGGCCATGCGCCGGCGCGACCCGACGCTGACTCAGCTCGAGGCCAACTCTCTGGCGTGGAACATCGGCCTGCGCCAGCTCGACCGCGCCATCGCCGAGCACGGCAGCTATTTCATGGAGACCACGCTGGGCGGCCGCACGATCGCGCTGCGGCTGGCGCAGGCGTTGGGGTCGGGCATGGCGGTTCGGATGTGGTACGTCGGTCTCGCCGACCCGGACGCTCACATCCGCCGCGTCGCCGCGCGCGTCCAGGCAGGTGGCCACGACATACCCGAAGACGTCGTCCGCAGGCGCTTCGACAGCAGCCGCCGCAATCTGATTCGGCTGCTCCCAGACCTCAGCGAGCTCAAGCTGTTCGACAACACGCAAGCGGCCGCTCTCGATCGCGGCGAAGCCCCGTCGCCGCGACCTGTCCTCCACTGGCGCGATCGGCGGATCATCGCGCCGCGCGCCCTGGATCACACACCGGACTGGGCAAAACCGATCGTCGCCCAGGCGCTCAAGCACGCCGCGCGCTAGCGCGATGGGCGCGGGCCGATGATGCTGGCGCGCTCCATGACGCGAACGTCGGGCCAGTAGTCGCTCG
>CADEER010000280.1 GCA_902826395.1 uncultured bacterium | reverse complement strand
TCGCTGCGTCGCGCAGCGGTCGAGTATCACTTCACCCCGGCGCAAGAGACTGTCGATTTTCTCCAGATGACGGGCGAAGCCCGCACAAAGCACCTCTCCCGCATGACTCGCGGGAGAGGATTAAAGGAGAGGGTTCGTCGTCGTAGAGTCGGCGAAAGCCTTGTGGCACATGCGCTAACGCACACGAAACATCTGATTGCCCTCTCCCTAACCCTCTCCCGGAGGGAGAGGGGATCTTTGCGGTTCGGGCTCGAGAAACTGTTCGCATCTGCTTTTACGACAGTCTCGAAAGCCGGGGTCTAGCTGGTAACCCGCTGGATCCCGGCTTTCGCCGGGATGACTTCTGAGATGCGGTTTCGCGTTTGAATGATCCGGCGCATACGGCGGTAGCCGGCTGAGACCCGAGAGCTGACCACACCGTCACCACCTCGCCGCTTTCCTCTGTCGGGCGGACAATTTCTGGAGTTGGCCATTGCAGGTGGTAGGGCACCGCGCACTGGCCCGCTTCTTGCGCTTCGAGGGACTCGGGATGTCGGAATCATCCGAGTTCAGGCACCTCGGCGGGGGTCGCAAGGGGCTCTTTCTGCTGCTGCGATACATCTTCATCGCGGCCGCCTCGTATCTCGTGCTGCTGCACCAGCCCGAGGTCGACTCCAGTCATGCCTTCATGATTGCGGTCGCGTTGCTGAGCAACGTGGCCCTGTCGATCGTCGCACCGTCGCTCGTCTTCTCGTGGTACGTCGAGGCGCCGGTGCTGATCGCCGACACGCTGTGGGTGTCGTGGGCGATGCACTCGGCCGGAGCGGCGGGCCAGGAGTTCTTCCTGCTCTATTTCTTCGTCCTGTCGCTGGCTGCGCTGGGCGAGAGCCTGGCGCTGGTCCTGCTCGGCAGCACGATCCTCAGCCTCATCAACGTGTACCTGTCGGGCTGGCACCCGAACAATCTCATCCAGGTGGTGTTCTTCTACACGGTCGCCCTGTTCTACGGATACGTCATCAAGGAGATCAAAGCCGAGCGGCAGCGGGCCGATCGCGGCGTGCTGTGGGTGCGCGAGCTCGAGGCGATGGTCGAGCGGCGCACGGCCGAGTTGTCGCGCCTCTACGAAGCGCTGACCGAATCCGAAACGCGCTATCGCGTCGTTTCGGAGATGATGTCGGACTTCGCGTATGCGGCGACGATCGGCGCGGAGTCAGTCACCTTCGACTGGGTCACCGACTCGTTCAGCCGCATCGCCGGCTACGCACCGGAAGATCTCGGCCGCATGGGCTGGCGCGACCTCGTCCACCCCGACGATCTGGCGCGGGTCGAGAAAGAGGGCCTGGCGCTGCTCCTCGATAAGCCGGTGGTGACCGAGTACCACATCATCACCAAGAGCGGGGACGTGCGACGCCTGCGCACGCACATCAAACCGGTGCGAGACGCGCGCGGCGAGACGCGGCTGTACGGCGCCGGCCAGGACATCACCGCTCGCGCTCGGCTCGAGGACGAGCAGACGCGCATGCGCGAAGTGCTCGAGGCGACGCCCGATCTCGTGGGGATCAGCGATCCGCAGGGCAAGGTTCTCTATTACAACGGTGCCGGTCGCCGCATGTTGGGCATCGCCGATGATGCGCAACTCGCCGCCGACCACGCGTCGCACCACCAGCCGGCGTGGGCTTGGCAATTGATTCGCGACGAAGCGATTCCGACGGCGCTGCGCACCGGGTCGTGGCAGGGCGAGGGGGCGATTCTCGGTCCCGATCGGACTGAGATCCCGGTCTCGCAGGTGGTGGTGGCGCACCGCGGCCGCGATGGGCGGGTGACCGCGCTGTCGACGGTGGCCCGCGACATCACCGAGCAGAAGCAGATGGAAGAGGGGTTGCAGCGGGAGGTGCGGATCTCGACGGCGATGGCGCGCGTCGGTCGCGAGTTGATCGCCGTGCGCGACGCCTCGGCGATCGTGGACCGGCTCTGCCTCCTGACGCCGGAGCTGATGCAGTGCGACATCGGGGCGACTCTGATGCTGAACCCAGACACGACTGACCTCACGCCGGTCGGTTGGTGCGGCGGCGACATGGAGGAATCCAAGGCGCTGAGTGCGATCGGCATGTCGGGTGAAGCGCGCGTCCATCTGATCGAATCGCTGCGGATCGACGACGTCGTCGAGGTCTGCCATGCGGATCCGTCTTTGAACGGCGGCGCAGGCGCCGACGCCTCGATGGCGTGGGCGAGTCGGTCCGGCGTCGCCACGACTCTCTACATGGCGCTGCGCCGCGGCGGCACCCTGATCGGCTGTCACACCGCGAGCTACGCCGGCCGCGGTCGCTTCAGCGCCGAGCAGAAACGAGTCGCCCACGGCATCGCCAATCTGGCGTCGTTGGCGCTCGAGAACTCGCGCCTCACCGCGTCGCTGGAGAAGGCAAATCGCCTCAAGTCGGAGTTCGTGGCGACCATGTCGCACGAGCTGCGCACTCCTCTCAACGTCATCCTAGGCCTCACCGATCTGCTGCGCGAAGGGGAGTACGGCGACATCAGCGACGAGCAGCGCGGGATCTGCAATCGGATCGAGCACAGCGGCTGGACTCTGCTCGAGCTCATCAACTCGACGCTCGACCTGAGCCGCCTGGAGCAGGGCAGGGTAGCCATCGACCATCGCGCGACCGATGTCGGTAAAGTGCTCGATCAGTTGCGGCTCGAGATCGAGCCCCTCGTGCAGCGCAAGACTGCGGTGCAGATGGTGTGGAATACGCCGCCCGATCTGGCGGAGGTGCGGACGGATGCGGCGAAGCTCAAGGTCGTGATCAAGAATCTGATCACCAATGCCCTGAAGTTCACCGAGGTCGGGTCGGTGACGGTGAGCACGGCGGTCGACGGCGATCTCCTCGAAGTCGAGGTCGCCGACACCGGTGAGGGCATCCCGGATGATCAGCTAGCGGCGATCTTCGAGCCGTTCCGCCAGGTAGACGGCTCGTCGACGCGCCGCCACGACGGCGTCGGGCTCGGTCTCCACATCGTCCGTCGCTACGCCCGCCTGTTGGGAGGCGACGTCTCGGTGACCAGCCAACCAGGCCGTGGGTCGGTGTTCCGGGTTCGCGTGCCGAGCGGCATCGAGTCGCAGGATCACTACCAGTCGCGCGCATCCTGATTCGCCCGCGTCCTTGAATTCACCGGCTCGAAACTCGATGCTCGCGGCCGCGCCGCTGTTGGTGCCGAAGGGAGAGCGCAGTGATCGATGTCATGAAAGGCGTGCGGGTTCTCGAGATTGCGGAGCATACCTTCGTGCCGTCCGCGTCGGCGGTGTTGGCCGACTGGGGGGCCGACGTCGTCAAGGTTGAGCACGCGGAGCGCGGCGACGCGATGCGCGGCTTGGCGCGCACCGGCGTCATGAATCTCTCGCAGCAGGTGCACGTCCTGAACGAGCATTCGAACCGCGGCAAGCGCTCGATCGGCGTGGACATAAGCAAGCCGGACGGACTCGAGGTCATCTACAAGCTGGCGGCGACGAGCGACGTGTTCCTGACCAACAAGCTGCCGCGCGTTCTCGCCAACCTGAAGATCGACGTCGCCGACATTCGCGCCCGCAATCCGAAGATCATCTATGTGCGCGGCACGTCGTTCGGCCCCAAGGGCGCCGACAGGGATCGCGGCGGTTACGACATGACCGCGTTCTGGTGTCGAGCCGGCAGCGCCAGCGGTGCGACCGCGGCGGAGGTAAAGGGCATCGCGCCGCAGCCGGGGCCCGCGTACGGCGATTCGATGGGCGGCGCCATCATCGCCGGCGGCATCGCCGCCGCTCTGTTCAAGCGCGAGCGCACCGGCGAGCCGTCGATCGTCGATGTGTCGCTGCTCGGTGTGGGCGCCTGGGCGATGGCGGCGGCCGTGGCGCTGTCGCTGCAGATGAAGATGCCGTGGGGACCGATCCCGATGGGCGGGCACGGGCCGGGCAACCCGCTGGTCGGCGTCTACCAGACCGCCGACGGGCGCTACATCAGCCTGGTGATGCTGCAGGGCTTCGCCTACTGGCGCGACTTCTGCGAGCACATCGGCCGCCCCGAGCTCGCCGGCGATTCGCGCTTCGATTCGCACGAGAAGCTCATGGGCAACGGCGAGGAAGCGCGCGCCGCCATCCGCGAGGCGTTCGCCGGCGCCACGCTCGCCGAGTGGACGCAGCGCCTCGCCACCATGAAGGGACAGTGGGCGCCGGTGCAGAACACTCTCGAGCTCGCCGCTGACCCGCAGGTGGTGGCGAACGGCTACCTGGCGCGCGCCTCGACCAAGCACGGGATCGAGTTCGACCTCGTCGCCAGCCCGGTTCAGTTCGACGAGAAGCCAACCGGCACGTCGCGCGGGCCGGAGTTCAACGAGCACGGCGATGAGATCCTCCAGGAGCTCGGCTACGACTGGGACGCCATCGTCGCGATGAAGGCCGCCGGCGCGGTGACGTAAGTAAAGATCGATCTCCCCGGTAATCCCCTCTCCCGGATGAGACTGTCGGAAAACTAAAGATCAGTGACCGTACACGTACTCGTACCCGTACTCGTACACGGAGTTTCCTGCAGAATTC
>CADEER010000279.1 GCA_902826395.1 uncultured bacterium | reverse complement strand
AATCCGTAGCTGTAACTGACAAACGCCCGTTGCTCCGGCGCGAGCGCGGGGGCGAACGTCAGTCGTCCGCGCAGCGGGTCCACGGCGACCGTGCGCCGCTCCGGCGATGCCGGGGCGAGGTCTGCGGGAAAGTCGCAAATGTAAATGTCTCCGCGATCGACCTCGAGCGGCGACTCGCCCGCCGCGTTCTCGACCCAGACACGCAGCACTGGGACATCTTTCGAAAAGAACACCTCTGGCCATTTTTCGCTTCTGCGCAACCCGTCGAGCTCCGCTCGCAGCAATGGGCCGCGCAACTTGCCCGGAACGTTTTGCTCCTCGGCCAGATGCATGATCGTAGTCTCAGTCTGCGGTTGGTTGAACAGGGGCGCGTCGCGCACCGGATGAAAGCTGTAGTAGAGAGGCTTGCCCGGTTCGTCGACTCGCCGGGCGGTGGCCAAATCTGCGGGTCGGCCGCGCGAATCAACCCGCCCGACCCGGTAGGTCTGCAGACGCCACACGAACAGGCCGACGTTCGAAATGTTGTAGCGCCCGCGACCGGACGCGATACGTCGCACCTCCGCCGTGTGCCCGAATCCATCGAACGCGGTGTCGGTCAGCTCGACCGCCGCCGCACGCCGGAGATCCGGTGTCGCCGCTGGCGCATGGCGCACGTGGTTGACGTGCTGCGTCGTCGCCAGACGACTGAAGAATTCCACGGCGCGCGCCGGCCAGCCGGTGGTATCGGAGGCCAGCTGCTCCAACACGATCGCGGTACCCTTCCGGCGCCGGTACGCCAGAGTGTTCGCCACGTACGCCCGGACGCTGACGCCGGCCGAGTCGATCGCGTGCAGGGGGCGTACGCCGAGGAGGTCGCCGATGTAGGGAACAACCCATTCGTCGCAGGTCTCGATGAACCAGTTGTCGTAAAGTCCCCGAATGTCGGCCTCAATGCGTTCAAGCTCGCCGTCGATGACACCGAGGAGAGTTCTGAGCGGCTCTCCTTCGGCGGAGTCGCGCACGCGATGGATGGCGGGAAGCAAACTGTAGAGGCGTTCGGACATCGTTCGGCTCACCGCGTCATCTTCGAGAGGACGATGCCGACTGGATTGATCAGGAGGAGCTCCGCCGCTTCAAAGCGGTTAGCAGACGAGTCCCAAAGTGCGGCGAGCGCGGCGACCGCGCGCGGGTTGAGGCTGGACTGCACGCCCGCCACTTGCGCGTCGCTGTACGGAGCAAGGACGTCGAGATCCACCGCGATGACGCCATCGACCTCGTGCACCAGCTTGACCACCTCGGCGGCGGTGACCGGCTGGCCGAAACTGCGCGCCTCAAATGCAAATGCGACCCGCAGGCGCGCTTCGACCGCGGCAAGCACCTGCTCGGTTACATAGCGACCATCCACGGCAACCTTCGCCTCGCAGGTGAAATAACGCGGGGTGAAAACACCCACCTCGAATCGCTGCGAGGGATCGCCGAGATCGCGGATGGCCGCGATCAGATTCTCCAAGGTGTCGTCCCCGGGCCTGCCGCCGGTGGAGCCGGCCACTGTCACATACACGACGTTCATGCCGCCGACCCACAGGAGGTCCCCACGCGCCTTGCCGATGCCGGGGAACGTGCGCGCATAATTCACATAGTCGTCGAGCGAAACCACGCGCTCGAAGGTCAAGACCGTCAGCGGAGCATTCTGCCGCGCGTCTGCGAGACGCTCCGTCGCTTCCGCGCCACCGGCGCCAAGCGGGTTGGCAACCCCGCGTAACCCGAGCGGCATCGCACGCAGCAGGGTCAAACTGCCCGCCTCCACCTCCCCGTCAGGGCCCAGGCCGCTGCGGTAGCTCGCGCTGACATTGCTGGCGCCGCTCGGCAGGCGTGCGCCGTGCACTCCGTCGCCGAAGCGGACGGACGCGCGCGCGTCGTCATCGATGCGAACGACGTAACCACGATCGGAGGGTCCCAGGTCGTAGAGCGAGTTCGCTTCGTCCCAGCGCACGCCGTTCACTCGAACTTCCAGGGTGCTCGTCGCGCCGCGTGGCACTTTGGCAGATACGTAAGTGAGCGGCGGCTTCTTCAGCACGAAATGCTGATTGGCGATCGAGCCGTCACCGCTGCCGAGCAGCTCCGTGACGCTCTCCCCATGAGTGGCATGCACCACGTTCGCGTTGATGACCAGCTTCTCTCGAACATATCGGTATCGGAGCTTGTCGCGCAGCTGCAACGTCGTGCGGCCGCCACTGTGGATAATCTCTGTAAGGAAGGCTATCTCCGACGCCTCGACTCCGGGCGTATCGTCGCGCTCGCCCGTCAACGCGATCGGCTGACCGGCGGTGAGGCCGACGACCATGCGATCGAGCTCGATCGACGTCGCGCCCTCCTCAATGGGATCTTCGATGGGAAGGTCGGCAAGCTCAAAACGGCGGCTGGCCGCATGGGCCGTGCTGGTCCGGAAGCCGAAATTGGATTCGGGCGTCTTGGTGATCTCTTTTCCGCCCGAATCGGCCAGTGTCAGCGCCATCGCTCGGCCCGACAGGCCGTAGTCGGCCCGGGAAGTCTCTCGCGCGTCGGCAAGCGTATAAACCTCTACGCCAGGGTCGTTGTCCGGACTCGAGATGAGCAACCAGCTGTCGCGGGTCAACCCCGCGACCGGCCGCTCAAGGTAAGCGTGAGGACCCGTTTTCGGCAGGTCGTTCCCCTGAGAGTCCGTCCAGATTCTGCGTGGCGCACCAAGCTCCGGGGGCGGGGGCGAGCCCGTACCGGTGTCATGCTCGTCCCAACCCCGAGGATACGGGTCACCGTTCGTATGCGCAGGTGTCGGTAGGCTCTTCCACTTCGGCGCGTTGTGGCCGAAGAAACCAAGCTTCTCGCGAAACGCGAAGCTGCCGGGATCGGTGGCGATGCGTTCGGCGCGCACCTTGACGTTAGCAGCGCGACTCAAGCTCGTCCGCTGCCATCCGTGTACGCCGATGAACGCACTAAGATCGCGTTCGCGCCAGGCGTGATTCAGCACGGTATTCACGACGTTGTTCCGGTTGAAAGCAGTCGCGGCGAGCTTGACCTTTGCGAATGCGGGGAAGGGACGCAGAAAGTACGGGACGAACCTCAAGCTGGCGCTCGCCTGCGGCTTGGGAAGGGGCTCCAAGTCGACCGCAATGCGTTTCCGATCGGGCTCGAGGATCACTTCCGCCACGCGGAGAACTAACGTATTGGTTTCGGCGTCCTTTGTCGCGTCGGCCTTCCCTACGAAGAGGATCAAATCCCCTTTGGCGACACCCGTGGCCGCTTCTGTATAGTAGACGCGGTTCATCTCTACCGCGTCGAGCACGCCGGCTGAAGCCTGGAGCGGATCGAGCCAGTGGAGCTTGTCCTTGGTTGTATCGACGCGGAGGACGTCCTTGGGCTTCGGCGGCGAACTGTCCGAGGAATCGTCCCCCGAGGGACCGAGCACGACGAGTAGGCGTGCGTTCGCGCCGTCGCCGAGGATCGCCGTCACGGCGCGCTGCGTAAGCCGCGGCCGCAGTGCGTTCCACTCGGCGTACGCCTTGAATTCGGCGCTGGTCTCGAACACCTGCGGCAGCTCGTCCTGCGCCGGCACACTCTGCACCGCGGTGGAGTGGGCGACCATGCACTGCCCCGGTGCTCCCGGCGCATCTTCCACCGTGAAAGCGAGGTAGACGTCCGCGGCCACTCCGGGCGCAAGCTCGTAGCCAATCGCCCGCGCCAACTCGAGCACCGAGCGCCGCTCGGTGGCCGTGCGCAAATATCCTTCGTTGGCGATACGTTCCTGGTAGAAGGTGAGGATGTCACCGAGACACGCCGCCGCGTCGAGCAGCGCGATGGTGGCGTCGTCCGAGCTGCGCGTTGTGAGATTCGCGAGGGGACGGCGCCGATCGTCCGCCGAGTGATCCGGCGAAGCCATCGGGAGCGCTCGGACCATGCGCGCGAAAATGCTCGCATGCGTGCCGACGCGGTAGCGCAACTCCGACTGCCCGGGCGGGTTGCGTACCGTTTCCGCGGCTGGCGCGCCCTCGCAACAGCCGCACGGATCGAGTTCAAGGTTTGACGACGCCATGCTCATGCCTCGGCGTGCACCGCGAACTCGATGCGGCCGTTTTCGGGTGCGTTCGCGTCGTTGTCGAGGCGCGCGATCTCGAGGCGTCCCATCGAGATCAGGCCCTCGTCGATCTCCTTCGCCGCTCGGCGGCCCCAGCGCTGAAACCGCTCGGCCGTGACAAAGGATACTCCGTCGACGCTCATGGCGCGGGCGATGGCGGCGCTCAGGTAGACGGGCACACCGAACGTGTAGTTGTCCGGGTGGAAGAACCCGAGGCGGCCTCCCGGCAGAACGCTCGTGCCGAACTCTTGCAACAGCCGGCGCTTCACGTCGGCCGGAAAGTACCCCGGTTTGGCGCAGATCTCGAACGCGAGGTCGAGCGAGACGAAACGCGGCGCGTCGACTTCCACGTCGTAACCGGCCATCCGATAGCGGTCGAGGAAACGCACAAGGTTGTCTTCGAAGCCCGCGTCGATGGCAGCACCACCGCGACGGTCGACGGTGACGAACATCGTGTACCAACTCCCTGTCCATCGGCGGGTGGCCACGGCACGTTGCACCTCGGGGTATCGCTCAGTCACCTCGGCGTAGTCCGCCGCGGTCACCGCCCGTTCCTGCCGCC
>CADEER010000278.1 GCA_902826395.1 uncultured bacterium | reverse complement strand
ATTCGGGCATTGATCGTGTACGGGTACGCGTACGAGTACGTGTACGGGAGAAAACTGACAGTCTCGTAGGGCGAAGTGATCAGGCGTGCTCAGTAGTGCCAGGGGAAGCGCGAGTAGTCCTGTGGACGCTTCTCGAGAAAGGCGTCACGGCCCTCGGCGGCCTCGGCGGTGCCGTAGGCGAGACGCGTCGCTTCGCCGGCGAAGATCTGCTGGCCGACGAGGCCGTCGTCGACCATGTTGAAGGCGAACTTCAGCATGCGCATCGCGGTCGGGCTCTTGGCGTTGATCTTGGCCGCCCAGGCGAGCGCGAACTTCTCCAACTCCGCGTGCGGCACGACGGCGTTGACCATGCCCATCGCCGCGCCCTGCTCGGCGGTGTAGTCGTCGCCGATGAAGAACACCTCGCGCGCCTTTTTCTGCCCCACCTGCCGGGCCAGCAGCGCCGAGCCGTAGCCGCCGTCGAAGCTGGCGACGTCGGGGTCGGTCTGCTTGAACACCGCGTGCTCGGCGCTGGCGATCGTCAGATCGCAGACGACGTGCAGGCTGTGCCCGCCACCCACCGCCCAACCCGGAACGACGGCGATGACGACCTTGGGCATGAAACGGATGAGTCGCTGCACCTCGAGGATGTGCAGGCGGCCGAGCCGAGCCGGATCCGGCTGGTGCGATTCCTGGCCTTCGTACTTGTAGCCGTCGGCGCCGCGCACGCGCTGATCGCCGCCGGCGCAGAATGCCCAGCCACCGTCCTTCGGCGACGGGCCGTTGCCGGTGAGCAGCACGCAGCCGACGTCGCTGCTCTGCCGGGCGTGATCGAGAACGCGATACAGCTCGTCGACGGTGCGCGGGCGGAACGCGTTGCGCACCTCGGGACGATTGAACGCGACCCGCACCGTGCCCTGGTCGACGGCGCGGTGGTAGGTCACATCCTGCAAATCGAGGCCGTCGACCGGCCGCCAGCGTTGCGCATCGAACAGCTCAGAAATCATCGCGAGACCTCCTTCGCCAGAAATGCCGGCGTCGTCATTCGCCGCTGCTCAGGGCGCTGCGCACGAACTTGAAGACGTCCGTGTTGTCGATCGCCGCCGGCAGGTCGGCGTACACCTCCGACGGGCCGAACACGTACAGCGGCACGTCCTGAGCACCGTGCGTCTCGGCGTCGAGCGGCACGCCGGCACGCTCCCGGTAGTCGAGACTCTCGATGTCCTGCGCCGCGTGCCGCGCGGCGGTCATCAGCGCCGCCGGTCCGTTCGCATACTGAATGGCGCTGTACGGCTGACCAGCGCGGTCGACGCCGACTTGCGTGAAGACATCGCGGTCGCCGATCGGGTATCCGGCGATCACCATGGTGTGGTCGTGATCGGCGGTGACGAAGATCGCATCCTCCGCCGTCGTGGCTTCGAGCGCCGCGGCCACCGCCGCGTCGAACGCCAGCACATCGACGATGGCGCGGCGCGCATTGTTCATGTGGTGCGCGTGGTCGATGCGGCCGCCCTCGACCATCAAGAAGTAACCACGCGGATTGCGCCGCAGCACTTCGATCGCCCGCGCCGTCATCTCGGCGAGCGACGGCTCCTCCGACGCACTGGCGACTCGATCCGCCTCGAAGGCCATATGGGCGTCCGTGAACAACCCGAGGATCTTGTCGCCGCCGGCAGCCACCGCGTCGCGCAGCTCCGTGGCGTTCCGGACACTGGCATAGCCGGCCGCCCGCAGCTCGGCGACGAGGTCGCGGTCGTCGGCGCGGACACCGCCCTCGTCGGCGGGAACGAAGAAGGCGCGGCCGCCGCCGAGCAGGATCTCGACCCCGTCGCCCAGCGCCGGGTTGCCCGAGGCCGGCAGCAGCGCCGTCGCGATCTCCTCTTCGCTGCGCCGATTCTCGATGTGCGCGTACAGTGCCGCCGGGGTCGCGTGCGTCAGCGTCGTCGTGGTGACGATGCCCGTCGAAAGACCGCGCGCCTCTGCCTCTTCGACCAGGGTGCGCAGCGGCTGCGGCGCGCCGGCGGCGTCGAGGTCCGCCGAGAGGTAGCCGTTCGGCACCCTGACCCCGGTGACCAACGCCGTCATCGCCGCCGCCGAGTCGGTGACCATCGAATCGCGGCTGGCGGTTCGCACCAGACACGAGCGCGGCGCCGTCTCGATGCGCAGCACCGCTGCAGACGGCGGTGACATACCATCGCTTGCGCCTTTGTGAATGCGCGCCGCCGTAATGGACGCGATCCCCATGCCGTCGCCGACAAACAGGATCACCCCGCGACCCGGATGCGCGGGAGCTTCGACCAGTCCGGGTTCAACGACGCCGACCTGAGCCGCGCCGCCGCAACCCAACAACCACAGCAGAGCGACCGAGCTCAGGCAGGGTGCGAGCAATCGCACGCGACGGGAACGGAGCTCCATGCAGCCGCCGACAGTACGCGAGCCCGCACCATCCGGCCAGCCGGGTGGTTCCCGGTTCCCCGTTCCCGGTTCGCGACCTACACCTCCGCCTCATCGAGCGTCCGCCGCAGGGCCGCCAGATCCGGCAGATAGAGCAGCGACAGCGGCAGCCTCGCCAGCATCATCAGAACCGGGAAGGCGAGCCCGAAGGCGAGGATGCTCGCCTCGTCGCCGAAGGGTGACAGGAAGTAGAGCATCGCCGCCTGCTGCGTGCCGAGACCGGCGGGCGTGATCGGCAGCACCCCAGAGAGCAGCACCAGTGGAACGGTTCCCATCAGATAAGTGGCAGACACGTCGACCGAGAAGGCGCGCAGCGCCGCCCAGAAGTAGAGGACGAAGACGAGGAAGTAGACGAGGCGCGCCACTCCCATCAGGGCGAAGTCGGCGGCAGTCGCGGTGCGGATCGTTCGCAGTACGGTGGCGCCGCGCAGGCGATCGAGGATCTCCCAAGCGGGCCGCGCGCCGCGGATCGCCAGCACAAGGGCCAGGAGCACTGCGAAGGCGATGCCGACTCCCACTGCGAAATCCTGCATACCGCCGGCCGCGGTCGCGAAACCGATCGCTGCCATCCCCAACAGCACGAAGCCGTCGAGCGAGTTGTAGAACAGCATCGTCGCCAGCGAGGCGGTGAGCGGCAAGCCCTTGGTGCGGCGCAAATGAAGCATGATGGCGCCGCTGCCGAGATTCCAGTTCACCATCGCCAACAGGTAGCTGAGGGCGCGAATCGACCGCGCCTCGCGAAACGAGAACGGCACGTGGAATCGCGTGTAGAGAAACGACAGGGCGGCCGAGTCGAGGAGAAACCAGACCAGCGAGACGATCAGCGACACCACCACCAGCAGTGTGAGATCGGCGCGCCGCGCCGCGTCCATCGCCTCGGCGAAAGGGACGTTGCGGAACAGCAGCCACAGGATCAGCAGCCCGACGCCCCACTGGACGGCGCTGCGCAGATGTCTCGCGCCTCGGGCGTCGGTGCTCGCAGTCATGGCTTCTTCTTGTACTTGAACGCCACCAGCTCGGCGCTGCCGGCGCCGAGCAGCGAGTCGGCGATCAGCGCCGCGGTGACCGGAGCCAGCAGGATGCCGCTGCGGTGATGACCGGTGGCGACGGTGACGTTCTCGTAGCCGCGCACCGGCCCGATCATCGGCCGGCGCAGCGTGCACATCGGCCGCACCCCCGCCCATTGCCGCACCAGCGGCGCGCCCGCGAGCGCCGGGATCATCCGCGCGGCGCGGCGCAGCAGCAGCTCGAGCGAAGCCGGCGTCACCACCTTCTCGGTCTTGCCGCGCCCGCTGGTGGCACCGATCAACACCTCGCCGTCATTGCGCGGCACCAGATAGCCGTCGCGCCAGACCGTGGTGCGCAGCAGCGGTTGCTGCGGGCGCAGAGCGACCATCTCACCTCGATCGGCGCGGATCGGCATCTTTGCATCGATGATCTCACCGACCGCCCGCGAGCCCAGACCCGCCGCGACGATCAGATGGCCGGGCTCGAAGCGCACGTCACCCGCGACCGCGGCGACGAGTCGCCGACCGCACCGCTCGGCACGGCGCAGAGGCAGGCTGGCGAGGAATCGTGCGCCACCCCGCTCCGCCGACACCCGCAGCGCCTCCACCATGCGGGTGTTGTTGATGGCGTTGTCATCGCCAAAGAACACGCCGCCGGCGACGTCGCCGGCGACCGACGGCTCCATCTCTCGCACCCGGTCGCTCGCCAGCCATTCGGCCGGCTCGCCGGCGGCATGGCGCTTCGCCACGACGGCGCGCAGCTCGCGCGCGTCGCGCTCGTCGAACGCCAACTCGAGCAGACCCGTCGTGCGGTACTCGACGTCGATGCCGGTCTCCTCGCGCAGCGCTTCGACCAGTTCTGGGAACATCGCCGCGCTGCGCATCTTGAGGCGCATCAGCGCACCGCGCGGCGAGCGCGAGCTGTTCACCGCCAACACCCCCGCCGCCGCGGCCGACGCCTCGGCCCCCGGCGTGCCGCTGTCGATGACGACGACACTGCCGGCCCGCCGCCGCACCAACTCGCGAGCAATGGCGCAGCCGATGACGCCGGCGCCGACGATCAGAAAGTCGGGCCGGGTCGGGATGGTCGACATCCCCGCATGTCTAGACGAACCAGCCGGCCGACGCCACGACGCGTCACGATCACCTCTCCGACGGGAGAGGTCGCGCGACTTGTCCGCCGTAGCTCGGAGAGCGAAGGCGGAAGCGCGGGTGAGGGTTCATGAGATGATTTCGCGAAGCGAAACACCATCAACGCTC
>CADEER010000277.1 GCA_902826395.1 uncultured bacterium | reverse complement strand
CGAACATCAGGCGCGGTAGAACCAACAGATCGGCGTCGTCCACCCAGCCGTCGCCGTCGGCGTCGATTCCGGCGGATCCGTCTGGGCCGGCCGCCGCTTCCACCGCGACACGCCGGCCCGGACCGCGGGCGCGTTGCAGGGCGACGAAATCGGCGGCCCCGATCCGCGCATCGCCGTTGCCGTCGCCGCGCCGCGAAGTCGCGACGGCGTCGTTGGTGAGCACCCAGACACCTGCAGCGGTGGTAACCGCGTCGTAGCGACCGTCGCCATCGAGGTCGCCGGTGTAGAGCGATCGCGGGTTCCGTCCGAGGGACACCTCGAACGGCCCCGCGAAGCCCGACCGGTCACCGGTGTTGGCGAAGGTGAGAAGCGCGTTGCGGTTCTGGCTGACGACGGCGAGGTCGGTTCGGAGGTCGCCGGTGAGATCGCGCGCGACCAGGCCGACCAACAGACCCGAAACCCCGATGATGGGTCCGCTCTCGAGCTCGCCAGAGCCGTTGCCGAACAGCACGGCGAGGATGTTGACGCCTGTGTAGGCGAGGTCGGCATTGCCGTCGCTGTCGAAGTCCGCGGTATCGAGCGCCAGCGGCGCCGTCGACGTGGCGACTTCGAACGGAGCCGCGAAGCCCTCGGCGCCGCCCAGGAAGACGGTGATGAACCGGTCGCTGGCGTTGCCGACCGCGAGATCGTCCGATCCGTCGCTGTTCAGGTCGGCGACCGCCAGATCTCGCGCAACTCCGGACGCGAGCGGTAGCTCGATCACCTCGGAGAAGCCGCCTTCGGGAGTGCCCAGCACGACGAATGCTCTCGGCGATGCACCGCTCTCGCTGGCCGAGGCGACGTCGGCGATGCCATCGCCGTTGAAGTCGGCGACCGCGACGGCCGAAGCCGTCGTGGGCAGCGCAATCGCCGCGACCTGCGAGAAGGTGCCGTCGGCCGCCCCGTAGGCAAGCAGCACCTCCGCGTCGTCGGCCGCAGCCGCGACGATGTCGAGAAAGAGGTCGCCGTTCACGTCCCGAATTTCCAGCGCACCGAGATCCGCGCCCTCCAGCGCCGCGCGCGGTTCGGCGAAGCCGCCGCTCGCGGCGCTGGCGAAAATCAGGACTGCCTCCTGCTCGGCGCTCGCCACGACCATCTCGAGCCGCGCGTCGCGGTCGATGTCTCCGAACCCCACCCCACCGGGTGCAGCGCCACGCAGAAGCGCCTCGACGGCTCCGAAACCGCCCGGCACGCTGCGGATCAAGCTCACGGCGCCACCCGTCTCCGTCTGGCTGGCGGCGGCCAACTCGGCGCGGCCATCACCGTCGAGATCGACGGCTGCAGCGGCGAACGGCCGCAGCGGCGCCAGGAAGTGCCGGGGCGTCGCGAACGTCCCGTCACCTCTGCCGATCAGGACGCTGACGTCGCCGTCGTCCGGATTGGCGACCAACACATCGGCGAGCGTATCGCCGTCGATGTCGGTGACCTGTACCGATACGGAGCCCGGTCCGAGCGGGATGAAACCCGTCGGTATGAAGCTGCCGTCGCCGTCGCCCAACAGCACGCGCAAACCCGAGGCGATGGAATCGCCGGCGACGACGTCCATTGCTTCGTCGCCGTTCAGATCGCCGGTGCCCATCATGAAGAGTTGATCACCGGCGCCGATCAGCTCCACCCGATCGAGAGCGCCAGTGCCGTCGCCGGTGAGAACTCCGAGGTTGCCATCGCTGATCGGCACCACGACGTCGATGTCGCCATCGCCGTCGACATCGCCGGTCGCGACGTCAAACGACTGCTCCGGCAACAGCCGCGCGCGATCCGCGTCGTATTCGAACGACCCGTCGCCTCGCCCCAGCAGCACAGTGGCCTGGCCGCCCGCCTCGGGAGCCGTCGACATCGCGACGTCCAGAAGGCCGTCGCCGTTCACGTCCGCCGCCGCCACGCCGCTCGGGTCGTGATCGACGAACGTATCTTCCGGGGCGCCGAACGTCCCATCGCCGCCGCCGCGCAGCAGATAGATGAAGTCGCTTTCGGTGCGCGAGACGACGAGATCCAGATTGCCGTCGGAGTCGAAGTCTCCGCCCGTCAGTTGATTGGCCAGCGGCGGACCCGCCGTCTCCATCGGCGAAAGCTCCGCGCCGTCGACATTGAGCAGCACGGCGACGGAGTCGGTATCGAAGATCGACACGAACACATCGGGCAGCTCATCCGAGTTGCCATCGCCGACCAGGACGTCGGACGGCATACCGGAAATCTCGTAGGTCTGCGGAGTCCGAAATCGCACCTCCTGCGCCACGACCGGCGCCACCTGCACCGCCGCCACGATCAGCGCGCAGGTAAAGAATTTCACCACAGAGACACAGAGACACGGAGAATCGAGCATCATAACGAGAGATCCAGACCTCATTGACCAACGCAGTTGCCGGAGCGCGACAAAGGCACCCGAGCTTTTTCTCTTCTCCGTGCCTCTGTGTCTCTGTGGTGAATTTTACTTTTTCTGACGGCCTGTTTTCGCGACGCGGTTCGAGTAGCGTTCGAGCTTGAGGCCGGCGATGGCGAATTTCGCCAGCCGCAGCGGACCGTCGCTGAACAGACTCCGCGTCAGGTCGCTGAACAAGCGGTACTTCTCCGCCGTGTACGGGTACCAGTTGGCCTCGATCTTGGCGCTGTCCTTGTCGATCAGCACCGACTTGACGTTGCAGAAGGCGTGCAGGCCCTGCTCGCCTTTGTAGCGGCCGAAGCCGCTCTGCTTGAGGCCGCCGAAGGGCAACGCCGGATTCGCCTCGGTGGCCATCACGTTGTTGATCGACACACCGCCGACCTTTAGCGCGCGAGCGACCCGGCGGGCGCGGTCGAGATCCTTGCTCCACACGCTGGCGGTCAGACCGTACGGCGAATCGTTGGCGAGGCGGATCACCTCTTCTTCGCTGGAGAACGGCAGCAACGGAATGACCGGGCCGAAGGTCTCCTCGCGCGCGACCTTCATGTCGTCGCGCACGCCGTCGAGCACCATCGGCGGGATCAGGCGCGACGTCCCGTCCCAGTCACCGCCAGTCACGAAGCGCGCCCCCTTGGCGCGCGCATCCGCCACGTGCTCGGCGACGATCTTCACCTGAAAGTCGGTCGTCATCGCGCCGAGGTCGGCATCGCCGTCGCTATCCACCTCCTGCTTCAGACGGCGAACCTCGGCGACGAGCGCGTCGCGGAATCGATCGTAGATCGAGGCCTGCACGTAGAGCCGCTCGACGGACGTGCACGACTGGCCGGTCGTCGTCAGCGCGCCCCAGGCGGCACCGGCCGCGGCGCGCTGCACGTCGACGTCGTCGAAGACGATCATCGCGTCTTTGCCCCCGAGCTCGAGCTCCACCGGGATCAGGTGCCGCGATGCCTGCGCCATGATCGCGGCGCCGGTGCGCGTGCTGCCGGTGAAGAAGATCTTGTCCGGCCGCTGCTCGATCAAGGCCGCACCGACCGCGCCGTCGCCGTACGCGATCTGCACGGCGTCCTCCATGAAACCGGCGGCGCGGGTGAGATCCTCCACCAGGCCGGTCAGCGGCGTCCACTCGGAAGGCTTGTAGATCACCGCGTTGCCGGTGACGTAGGCGCACGCGATCGGCACGATCGCCTGGTAGAAGGGATAGTTCCACGGCGAGATGACGAGGATCGTGCCGAGAGGCTCGTACCAGGTCCACGACGTCTTCCCCATCAGAGCGATCGGCGTGTGCTGCTTGCGATCGGCCAACATCTTTGCGACGTGCGCTTCGAGCCACGCCAGATTGTCGAGAACGCCGAAGATTTCGGAGATGAGCGCGTCCGACCGCGACTTGCCGCAATCGCTCTGGATGCGGTCGACGATCTCCTCTTGTCGCGCCAACACGACGCGGCGCAGCGCCGCCAAGCGTTGAATACGCTCCGCCACGGGTTGCGTCGCCAACTGCGCTGCCGCGCGGCGCGAGCGCTCGAACATCGCCTCACATGCTTGAGTTTCAGTGCTGCTCATCCCTTCCATGCGCCCCCGCTATTGTAATTTCGTGCACCTGGTCAATGAGATTTTCTTCGAGTTTGCACTCGCACTGTCGCCACATTCCTACATAATCGCCAGGCGGAGTCGCGCCGCCGCCGCCGTCCAATCAAAACGCGGTGCGACGAGCCACCAGATCGACGAGGAGGAGTGGATGTCAGATCAAGCACGATTTACCAAGCGCCGCGGCGCTGCCCTCATTACCACGAAAGCCCTGTGCGCCTTCGCAGCGGTATTCTTCGCAGGCGGCGTCGCCACAGCTCAGGATCCCGCCACTGACCTTTCCGACGTGAGCGATATCCTGCTCGGCAAGCGCGAGCTCGCTCGCGTTGACGATATCGGGATCACGGTCGTGCAGGGCGGCAACATCCAGCGCAACTATTTGCCGACCCAGAATGGAACCGCCGGTGCCTCCACTGCATTGCTCGCCACCATCGCGACACGGGACAGCACCGAGCGCTTCCTGATCGAGCGCTTCTTCGATCTCGACAAGGACACCGTCCTCACCAACTACCGCCAGTCCGACGGTCTGGACGCGCTCGAGATCGTCGATCACAACCGAGCGAGCCACGTGCAGTCGCTGGTCTTCGAGATCGAGACCTGGGCCGCCGGGGATTTCACCGGCGACGGGTTCAAGGACCTCGTGGTCGTCGGCGCACCGGGCGCCGGCAACTACTCCCTGACGGTCGCCAGCGCCGTCGACGTCGAGGACCTGATGCAGGGATTCATTTTCGGCGAAGCCCTCGACATCGCCTCCAACGGCCAG
>CADEER010000276.1:1565-4800 GCA_902826395.1 uncultured bacterium | reverse complement strand
AGGCGCGAGCGCGAGTTGCCGGCGATGTGCGCGTAGCCGAGCCGAATCTCGATGCGGTCGTGAAAGCGATACGTGAGGCGCGGCATCAAGACCGTGTAGTCGCTCGAGGCGCCGTACACCGAGACGAGTTGCAGCGTCAGATCGTCGCGCAAAAAGGAACGCCGCAGGTCGGCGAGCAAGACCGTCTCATTGTCCTCGATGAGCAGCGGCAGGTGGTTTTCGAGGACGTTGGTCTGCGACAGCTCGAAGAGGACGTCGATGTCGCTGACCCGCGTATCGACGCCGACGCCCCACTGAATCGCGTCGCTCGTCTCGAACGTCTCGCCGAGATCGACGGCTGCAGAAGTCGCACCCGCGGCGAGCTCCGCAAGCGCATCCCGGATGGCCATCTCCAGATCGGGGTCGTCCACCAGAGTCTGCAGGTCGCGGTTGAATCCCTGATTGTGGGTGAACGCCGCCTCGGCGCGAAAGCTGAACCGGTCCAACGTCCATGCAAGGTCAGCGCCCCAGGTGTCGATCGGGTTGAACACCGGCGACAGGATCGTCGTGCCGGTTACTCCCGAAGCCGTCGCCGAAAGATCGGCGCGCGCGTCGAGGCGCAGGAGCGGCGCGGTCTGGATGCCGTGGTAATAATACAGAGCATAGTCGGCGCCACCCCAGTGCGCGGCGAAGCGCGCGGCGTAGGAGGCGTTCTCGGCGTTGAACGCTGGCAACTCGGTGTTGCTCACTTCGAGCGACAGCGGCACGGCGACGGTCTCGCCGCCATCGTCCGTCACCTCAATGGTGTCCATCGGCACCGCGTTGGGCGGAAACCACCGCTCTCCCGGCAGCGGCAGGCGGAACGGCACGTAGCGCGGCACCACGACGAACGTGAGCGCGCCCTCCTCGGGCAGCCAGGCCCGCTCGGGCAGGTAGTAGGTCGTCTCGATCGACGGCACGCCGATCTTGCGATCGCGCTCGTCGAGCAGAATCGGATCGGCAAACCGCTCCGGATTGAGCTCGTCGTTGGGCTGATGTCGATCGAGCTTGCCCCACGAGTGAACCAGTTGGCCGAGCCTCACCTCGAAGGAATCGAGATCGAAGCGCAGGCTCGCCTCTTCGATCTCGACGGCAGGCGACACACTCTGGAAGACCTCGTCGATGTCGTAGAAGCCGCCGCGCGTCTCGCGCGTCGCCGGACCGCCGTGCTGCAGCGAAGCGACCACCGCCAGCGCCGTGCGTTCGCCCCACCAGGAGCGGCCCTCCAGTTGCAAGCGCTGCAGATTGAGCTCGCCCGGGGTATCGCGATCGACGCGGAACACCTGGCGCGTTTCGAGGTATCCGCCTAGCTCGACCTCGCTGCCGGCGACTTCACCGCGCCACGCCGCCGCCGGACCGGCAGCGCAGAACGAGACGGCGACCAGCCACCGCCATCCGCTCCACCACCGCCTCACCCGGCCTGCCCCCCGCAACGACGCTCAGATCTCGTCGTCTTCTTCGTCGGGATCCGGAGTCTCGGTCGCCGGGGCGTCGGTCGGCGTCGGCGGTAGCTCGCCGGGAAAGAAGAGGTCCTCATCGCCGCACGCCGCGATACCGAAAGCGAGCGCGCCGAGCACGGCCAGTGCGACGGCCAATGCCGCGAGTTCACGACGAGTGTAGGTTGTCATCATCCGGGAGCTCCCTCTTCTTCGCGGGCACTGCGAAGCCGCTACAGTACCGGAAAGCACTGGTGAGAGTAAGGCGGCTAGAGGACTGCAGGACATAAAGGACTGCAGGGTGATTCGACCACGCGGCGCGGCGTGCTAGGCTCCGCGGTCCCATGAAGGCAGCGTTCCTACCACGGCTGGTGAATCCACCCTTCGGCGATCCCGGCCTGTACGTGGAGCTGCGCTATGAAGGGCGCGCCGTCCTTTTCGATCTGGGGCGTATCGATCGGCGGCCCGCCGCCATGCTGTTCAAGCTGCATCACGTCTTCGTGTCGCACACGCACATGGACCATTTCATCGGCTTCGATCACCTGCTGCGCATCTTCCTGGCGCGCGATCGCAACCTCCATCTGTACGGGCCGGAGGGCTTCCTCGACAACGTGCGCGGCCGGCTCGCCGGGTACACCTGGAACCTGATCGACAGCTACCCGCTGGTTTTCACCGTGCACGAGGTCGGCCGCGATACGATCCGCACCGCGATACTGCCGGCGCGCACTGCTTTCACGACCGAGAGCGAAACCGAGCGGCCCTTCGACGGCGTCCTGGTCGACGAAGAATCGTTTCGGGTCGTCACTTCTCAACTCGATCACAAGATCACCAGCCTCGGCTTTGCGCTCGAAGAGAAGACGCGGCTCAACGTCCGCCCGGAGAAGCTCGCCGAGCTCGGCGTGCCCGCCGGCCGCTGGCTCAACCAACTCAAGGCGGCCGTCCGCGCCGGCGCGCCCGACGACACGCCGATCGTGGCCGAGTGGCACGCGGACGGACACAGGACGAGCCGCGAGCTGCGGCTCGGCGACCTGCGCCGCGACCTGCTGGTCGAGACGCGGGGGCAGAAGATCGCCTATGTCGTAGACACCGTCTTCACGGCGCCCAATATGCAGCGCATCTGCGATCTGGTGCGCGACGCCGACGTGTTCTTCTGCGAATCCCTGTTTCTCGATTCCGAGCGCGACGAGGCGAGCAAGCGCCACCATCTCACCGCCCGTCAGGCCGGGACGCTGGCCCGTGCCGCCGGCGTGCAGCGCCTCGAGAACTTTCATTTTTCGTCGCGCTACGAACGCGATCCGAACCCGTTTCGCCGCGAGGCTCAGGCGGCGTTTCGCGGTGAGATCGAACCCGATGTCCCCGATTGAGCTCAGCGACGAGGCGCTGCGCTTTCTCGATCGGCATGCGGTCGGCCACTTGGCGACGGCATCGCGCGACGGCGAGCCGCACGTCGTCCCCCTGTGCTACGCGCGCCTCGACCGCCACATCTATTTCGTCTGCGACGAAAAGCCCAAGCGCCACGGCGCGAAGGAGCTGAAGCGCCTCGCCAACCTGCGCGAGAATCCGCGTGCCGCGCTGGTCGTCGACGACTACGACGACGATTGGACGAAGCTCTCCTACCTGCTGCTACACCTGGAGGCGACGATCGTCTCGGACGCCGCCGAATACGACGCGGCGCTGCTGGTGCTGCGTGCGCGTTATCCGCAATACGTGGCGATGGGCTTGTCCAGCGACCGCAACCCGATCGTCCGCCTACAGCCCGTCAGCGCCCACTTCTGGAGAGT
>CADEER010000276.1:0-1465 GCA_902826395.1 uncultured bacterium | reverse complement strand
GAATGGAGAGTAGGGAATGGGGAGTGGGGAATGGCTTCCACTCCCTACTCCCTGCTCTCCACACGATTGTCGATCTCGCCGAGTTGCTCGACGTGGATGACGACCTGGTCGCCGGGCTGCAGAAACCGCCGCTCGGTGCGCGCAGCATCGATGTAGATGTCGAAGACGTGTTCGGCGACCGGCCGGTCCCAACCGCCCATCAGCCACGCCAACACACCATCGATCTGCACGTCGCGCGGCACTCCTTGAAAGGCCGTGCCGCTGGGAGTTCCCACCATGAGTAGCGTGCGCGCAGGAATGACGTCCGGCTGCTCGAGCAGCGAAACCTCCCCACCTTGGTGCATCCAGCGGCGGGTCTGCCACTCCCACACCTTGGCCAGCAACTGATCGAACCCCCAGATCGCGGCCGACACGGGAGCCTGCTGTCGCTGTTGGCCGTTCACCCACAGACGCAGCTCGCGCGACGTCGCGAAGGCGCGATAGTCGTGCGGGATGACGAAGAGATTGCCGACGGGAAGATAGCCCGGGAAGCTCTTGCCGGTCGTGAATCCCTTGGCCGAGGCGATGTCGTAGGGATCGAGATGGCGCATCAGGGCGGCGCGGTCGGTGTAGTCGTTGCAAAGGATCACGCCCATCCAGCGCGGAACCTCGCCACGCCGCAGCGGCTCGAGCGTCACCCAGGCGAGCTCGACCTCGTAGTCCAGCAGGCCGTCGCCGGCCGAGACCGGCGAGTTGAAGACGGTCGGCTCCACCAGCTTGGCAAAGAGGAACGGCCCGTCCTCGACCTGCGCCTCGCCGGCGTGCGCCGCGAAGTTGGTGCCGGCGGCGATGTGATGCGAGCGGAGATCGACCGGCATCGCCAAATCGGAGATCTTCGACGCCAGCACGCACTCGTCACTCGCGGAGAGAACCAGCTTGCGCAGGGGCACATAGCCTTCTTTCAAGAAGACATCGATCGGATCGGCGACTACCCGACCGAGGGCGCAGGTGAGATTGACCCCCTTGACGATGCCGTCGCGATACTCCTTGACCAGAACGACGCCGCCGCCTACCCGCGCGAAGGTGAGCGCGTCCGTCGGCGATGCGATCTCGACGGTGCCGAACGACGCTGCCGGCGCGGCGACGGCCGCAACCGGCACCTGCGTATGTACTGATGTCGGCGCAGGGCTGGCGGTCGCAGCAGCGACGAGCGGCACGGACGCGATTGCCGGCGCCGTCGCAGCCGTCGGTGATGGCTGCGCGGCGGCGAAACCAGCGCAGAGTGCGTTCAGCACGAAGAGGCCGGCGGTGATGCGGCGCCCGCACCAGCGGGCGCCTACTGCCGAAACATGCTCTTGCCGGCGGCGCACGGGCGCGAACATGCGCGCGGAGCATCTGCAAAGCAAGCCCACGGACAGTCCGAGTGCCCCCACCCCCAAGGAGACTGTCGGAAATCGAAGATTCGTGACCGTACACGTACTCGTAC
>CADEER010000275.1:2613-4823 GCA_902826395.1 uncultured bacterium | reverse complement strand
TCGACGGCTGCCCGCCGCGCTTGCCGATTTCCGTCGAGGAGGTCCAGCGCGATCTCGACCGGCGTCGGCCGGGGCAGAGCAAGGTGACGACGCCGCGCGGCGAGCTCGACGAGGCGGAGATCCTCTCCGGTGTGTTCGACGGCGTCACTTTGGGCACGCCGATCGCCATTCTGGTGCGCAACAAGGACGCGCGGCCGAGCGCCTACGAGGACTTCAAGGACGTCTACCGTCCGTCGCACGCCGACTACACGTACGAGGCGAAGTACGGGGTTCGCAATTGGCAAGGCGGCGGCCGCGCCTCGGCGCGCGAGACGATCGGCCGCGTCGCCGCTGCCGCCATCGCGCGCAAGCTGCTGCGCGAGGTGGCCGGTGTCGAGGTGCTCGCGTGGGTGGCGCAAATCCACACCATCGCCGCGGAGGTCGATGCGGAAAAGGTTTCGCTGCAGGATGTCGAGAGCAACATCGTGCGCTGTCCCGACGCGGCGGCCGCGGCGGCGATGATCGAGCGCATCGATCAGGCGCGTGCCGACGGCGACTCGCTCGGCGGAATCGTCGAATGCGTCTGCCGCAACGTGCCGCCCGGCCTGGGCGAGCCGGTGTTCGACAAGCTCGAGGCCGACCTGGCGCGCGCCGTGATGTCGCTGCCGGCATCCAAGGGTTTCGAGATCGGCAGCGGCTTTGCCGGCGCATTGATGACCGGCATCGAGCACAACGACGCATTCGTCGTCGAAGACGGCCGCGTGCGCACCCGCACCAACCGCTCGGGTGGCGTTCAGGGCGGCATCAGCAACGGCGAGGACATCGTGATCCGCGTCGCTTTCAAGCCGACCGCGACGATCCGCAAGGCACAGGACACCGTCGACAGCAGCGGCGAGGCGCAGGTGCTGGAGGCGAAGGGTCGCCACGATCCGTGCGTGCTGCCGCGCGCGGTGCCGATGGTCGAGGCGATGGCGCTGCTGGTTTTGGCGGATCACTATCTGAGGCAGGCGGCGGTTGCCGCCTGCGGGGCGAGGGGCGAGGGGCGAGGGGCGGGGGATTGAACTAGCGCTGATTCGAGACAGGGGGGAACGCTCAATGGCTGCGACTGCTGCGGCGACTAGATCGGGGAATCCGGCACTCGATGCTGTGAAGGAATGTTCGACGCTCGGCCAGGCGTTTCGCCGCGTCGTCGAGATCGGCGGTGAGCGCGTCGCGGTGCGCACGCTCGACGATTCCACGTGTCTCACCTGGAATCAGTTGCAAGCGCGTGTCGATCGGCTGGCGGCGGGCCTCGCCGCGCTCGGGCTCGGCAGGGGCGACACGCTCGCTCTCATGCTCACCAACCGGCCGGAGTTCTTTGTCGCCGACCTGGCGGCGGTGACGATCGGGGCGGTGCCTTTCTCGATCTACCAGACGCTGGCGCCCGAGCAGATCGAGTATGTCGTCGCCGATGCGGGAGCGAAGATCGCGATCATCGAGAAGGCGTTCCTCGAGCAGTTCTCGAAAGCGCGCCAGGGACTGCCCGAGCTCGAGCACGTCATCCTGGTTGACGGTGACGGTGAAGACGGCACGCTGAGCCTCGCCGAGGTCGAGGAGAGCGGCGCCGAGCTCGACGCCGAGGCGGCCTGCTCTGCCGGCAGCGCCGACGATCTACTCACGCTGATCTATACGTCGGGAACGACCGGGCCGCCGAAGGGCGTGCAGCTCACGCATCGCAATCTTTTCCACGTCATGGATGCGCTCACCGCGTTGGTCGACATTCCGGCTGAAGGGCGCGTCATCTCGTGGCTGCCGTCCGCCCACATCGCGGAGCGGGCGTTGAACTACTACATCCCGCTCAGCCTGTGCGGCACGATCACCACCTGTCCCAACCCGCGCGACATCGCGACCTATCTGCCGCAGGTGAAGCCGACCTTCTTCTTTGCCGTGCCGCGCATCTGGGAGAAGCTGAAAGCGGGTCTCGAGGCGAAGGTCGCAAGCCAGCCGGCCGAGCAACGCCGGGTGATGGAGGACGCCATCGCCGCGTCGCTGCAGCGGGTGCGGCTGCGCCAAGCGGGTCAGCCAGTCCCGGCGGAGCTCGAAGCGGCGGTGCAGAAGGCAGACGCGGAGATGTTTGCGTTCGTGCGCGCCCTGATCGGACTCGACCAGGCCGTGTTCGTCACCGTCGGCGCGGCGCCGACGCCGCGCGAGGTGATCGAGTTCTTCCACGCCCTCGGCATCGAGCTCGCCGA
>CADEER010000275.1:0-2513 GCA_902826395.1 uncultured bacterium | reverse complement strand
CCGGCCAACATCGAGAGCACGATGAAGGGCGCCTGCCCACTGATCGGCCAGATCTGCGCGATCGGCGACGCGCGCCCATACAACACCGCGCTGATCGTCCTCGACCCCGACGCCGCGCCGGTGTGGGCGGCGCAGAACGGCCTCACGGGCCTGTCGATTGCCGAGCTGGCGCGCCACGAGAAAATGATCGCCGCCATCCAGGCCGGCATCGACGCCGGCAACGAAAAGCTGGCGCGCGTCGAACAGATCAAGAAGTTCGTCATCCTCCCCGAAGAATGGCAACCCGGCGGCACCGAGCTGACCCCGACCATGAAGCTGAAGCGCAAGCCAATCGGCGAGAAGTACGCAGCGGAGATCGAGGCGTTGTATGCGAGCGGGAGCGAGTGACGAGAAGATCGTGAATCTTAGGCGCACGGATGACTTGGACGGGAAGTGGAGCGTGCTGACGAACCCCTACTTGATTGCACTCGGAATACCAGTGGTCCTAATCGCATCGGGCGCGTTTGCGAAGAAGCTGGTTAGAGGCTCGAGCTGGCAGCGAAGCGATTTCTTTCTTGGCGTCGAACTTGCCCTCGCGGCTATGGCTTCCGCGCTCGTTTACGTCTTCGACCTAGCCAAGCTAAGTACGGCGGCGGGATCCGCGGCCGCCGTGCCGCAAAAGATTGCGGCGACAGCAACGTTCTTGGCACTGTGCTTCTTTTTGCTCCTGTGGGTCATCACAACACATCAGGACTGGGAGAAGCGATCCCAGAATCCGAGGGGCCAGCTGATCTGGCTGGGGCTCCTTGCCAATCTCGTAGGTGCTTCACTGCTGGCCGCGTTCGTCCTGTTAGTGAAAGGTGTTTGACCGATGCGCTCCGAACGCGTGAAGGAACTCACCGCCGTACTCAGCGTCCTGAGTGTCGCGATTACAATTGGCGTCACCGCACTCACTGAGATCCCCGTCAAGAGCGAGCTGTTCCCGCGAATTGCCGGGTTAGCAGTTTTTCTTGCGGCAACGGCCGCTTACGTAAGCATTTTCTGGTCGAGGAAGCTCGCGCATGCTCGAGATAGAAAGAGAATCTTCTTAATATATGCACGGGAAGACTTGGATAAAGCGCGGTGGCTTAGTGGGGCTCTCAGAGAGCGGGGGTTCCGACCCTGGCTGGATGTTGAGGAGATCGTCGCTGGGGAGGTGTGGAAGAAGTCCGTTCTCTGTGCCCTCGAAGAAAGCGCTGGTGCTCGTATCCGAGCACATCGGGAAGAAGGGTTTTGTCCAAGAGGAGCTGAAGGCTGCACTTTCTACGTTGCAGGAGCGCCGACGCGACGTAAGCCCGGTGATACCTGTTCGCCTTACCGACTCGCCCGTTCCCGAGGCTCTCGGTGATATCCAGTGGGTAAACTTGTTTGATCCGGACGGCTTGGAGCGACTTGAGAATGGACTCAAGAGGGTCACTGCGTAATCAGTGCCTAAACAGCATTCAGTGGACGGGCTTCGCTCAGCGCTGATGCTGGACCCTAGTAGAAACTTCGGAGGTACGATGGAATACGCGGGAATCCTTGTTGCTGGCGGTGGCCTTATCTGCTTGGTCCTACTCTGTGTGACCATCGTCCGATTCAAAGAGCTCAGACTGCAGCGGGTTCTCGGAATCCTTGAGTGGCTCGTGACAAACGTTCCGCCACCAGTCTCACATAGGAACCAAGATGATAGTTTTCTCGAGGGCGACCTTGGTGTGCATCGAGCATGGCACCTAGCACAGTTCCTCTTCGAATTGCCGTTGCGTGGTTACGTTCGGTTGGTTTGGAACGCCAACTCCCAGGATCTGTACTGGGCGAACCGCTTCGGCGCGGAGCTATATCGCCTTTCGCTGTTTCCGCTTCCCCCGGATCCGGAACGTCGACGCGCTCCGGGTGAGGAAGAGCGGCGACAGATCGTGGCGACTCACGTCCGTGATTTTGTTCTGATCGCCCACAGGCTGCTTCAAACTATCGGCGAGCGGGAGCGCCACGTCCATGAATAGCTGCTCGACTCGATTGGATTGGGAACACCGCATGCGCCGAAAGATGAACGGGCTCACGCTGGCCGTCTTCTTAATCGGAGGGCTCCTCTTACTTCTTTTGGCGACTTCGCTGCGTATGGTGGTAGGTCCAGCCTCGTTGGTCGAGGGTTTGTATTGGGCGATCGCATTCGCAACGGGCTATGGCGCTGGAGATGATCCGTCGACGGCTGCCCAGTATGCTTTCACAATTTCGTGGATCCTCCTCTGTGCGACATTCTGGGCCACCGTACTGGGTAGCGTAACGACGTGGATCGGAGAGTTTTTCGAACGATGATTCGGGTACCGGCGAGTCTAACAAGCCACGGCAGCTCACGTCGGGATTCGAGCATGATCTTGTCATGAAAATTTTCGCTGAAATCGACTTGCGCGAGTTTCTTGAGGCTCAAGTGCAACACGCGGTTCGCGAGGTCGGATCAGGGCAGCCAAACCGGCTCCTCGGCATGAACGAGACTCAATACATAGAGTAATTGGGCG
>CADEER010000274.1 GCA_902826395.1 uncultured bacterium | reverse complement strand
GGAGAGGTGTTTTGTGCGGGCTTCGCCCGTCATTTGGAGAAAATCGACAGTCTCTGTCGGAGAGGCGATCAACTACATGCGCATCCTCGCTTCGCGGTGCGGCCGGGCCGTGTTATACGGCCGCGTCATGCCCGACATGCTCGTGAGGCTCTACGACCTGCCGCCGTTGCAGCCCGCGATCGAGCGCTGCGAGGAACTCGGAGTTCGCATCCATCGCGCTCGCCCGCCGGAGAAGCCGCGCGCCATGCGGTGGATCGAGGAGACCTACTCGTTCTGGCGCAGCGAGATCGAGGCGTCGTTCGCCAACGTCCCCATCAGTTGTCATCTCGCGGTGCGCGACAAGCAGATCGTCGGCTTCGCCTGTCACGATGCCTTCGCGCCGAACTTCTTCGGCCCGACCGGCGTCGCGGAGAGCGAGTGGGGCCGCGGCATCGGCACCGCGTTACTGCTCGCCGCGCTGCACGCGCAGCGCGCTCAGGGCTACGCCTACTCGATCATCGGCGGCGTCGGACCGGCCGAGTACTACACCAAGGCAGTCGGCGCGGTGCTGATCGCAGGCTCCGATCCCGGTCCGTACGCGAACCTGCTCACCTGAGATGGACAAAGTCCTGCTGACCGGCGCGACCGGACTGGTCGGCCGCAGCATCCTCGACGAGCTGCGGCAGCGCGGCTACGCGGTGCGCGCTCTAGTGCGCTCGCGCCAGCGGGGCGAGGCCCTGCTAGGCGACACTTGTGAGCTCGCGGTTGGCGACGTCACCGACGCCGAGTCGATCCGCGCCGCGCTCGACGGCTGCTCGATCGTCTACCACGCGGCCGGGTTGCCCGAGCAGTGGCTCGCCGACGACTCGACGTTCACCGCCGTCAACACCGAAGGCACGCGCAACATGGTCGACGCCGCGCTCGCGGCGCGAGTCGAGAAGTTCGTCTACTCGAGCACGATCGACGTCTTCGCCGGCCGACCCGGAGAGGCATTCGACGAGTCGGTGATCGATCCGCAGCCGAAGGGCACGGCTTACGAGCGCTCGAAGCAGGATGCCGACCGCATCGTCGCCGCTGCGTTGGAGCGCGGCCTGCCGGCGATCTTTCTGCACCCATCGGCGGTCTACGGACCCGTACCGGCGGCGTCGCCGGGACTCAACGACTTCATCGCTCGCATCCTGCGCCGGCAGATCCCGATGCTGCTGCCCGGCGGCATGCCGATCGTCTACGCGCCCGACGTCGCGCGCGGGCACGTCGACGCCGCCGAGATCGCGCCGACGGGATCGCGCTTCATCCTCAACGACCACTATTTCGACCTGGTCGAGTTGGCGCGCGCCATCGTCGAGGCGGGCGGCGGCCGCGTGCCTCCTGTCCTTCCTCTCGCCGCGGCTCGCCTGGTCTCATCGGTCGGCGAGCGCATCGCGCGTCGCACCGGAAAGCCGCCGCTCATACCGGCCGGCCAGCTTCACTTCCTCACCTGGCGAGCCAATCCATCGGCGCAGCTCGCCGCTTCCGAGCTCGGCTGGACTCCGACTCCGATCGCCGCGGCTTTGCCGCCGACGATCGAGTTCCTGCAGCAGTGAGCGAGCCCGACATGCGCGGCACGAGCGGCGATCCGTTTTACGCCGCCGAACTGTACACGCAGCGCCTCGAGCAGGCGCGCACCGAGGTCGCGCGGTTGCGCGACGCCGAGCGCTCGATCGGCAACTACCGGCTCTCCGTCTTCATCGTCGGCGTCGCCGTCGCATGGTTCGCCCTCGATCTCGGCGCCCTACCGAGCGCGGCCATCGCACTGCCGGTGGCGGCGTTCATTGCGCTGGCGCTGCGACACGAGCGAGTCATCCGCCGGCGTGAGCGCGGCGAGCGCATCGCGGCACACTACGAGCACGGGCTGGCGCGCATCGACGGCAACTGGCCGCACTTCGGGCAAAGCGGCGATCAGTTTGTCGACGCCGCACATCCGTACGCAGCCGACATCGACGTGTTCGGCCGCGGCTCGCTATTCCAGTTGCTCTGTCAGGCGCGCAGCAGCGCCGGGCGGAGTACCCTCGCCGAGTGGCTGGCGCATCCGGCCGGCGCCGTCGAAGTCGCGGCACGCCAGTCCGCCGTCGCCGAGCTGCGCGGCGATGACGATCGCCGCGAGCAGCTCGCCTTGATCGGCGACGCCGACGGCGACGCAATCGATCCGGCGTATCTGCGCGAATGGGCGATGAGACCGACGTCGCCGCACGTGCCGCTGCTGCGCGCCGTCGCTGCCGGTTTGGTGCTGGCGTCGGGCGCGACCTTCCTCTTGCAGGGACTGGGCATCGTGCCGCCGGCGGTGTTCATCGCCGCGCAGGCCGCGCAGGCGGCGTTCGGCGCCTGGCGGCGCGACGCGAATCTGCGCGTCGCTCGCTCGCTCGAGCTCGCGCCCGCCGAGCTCGACGCGTTGGTCAGCATTCTCGCGCAGATCGAGAGCGCCGACTTCGCGGCGCCGCGGCTGCGCGAGCTGGCGGCCGCCACCGGCGGCGCCGAACCGGCATCGCGCGAGATCGGCAGACTCGACCGGCTGGTGCAACTTCTCGACGCCCGGCGCAACATCTTCTTCGCGCCGCTCTCCGTCTTTCTGCTGTGGAGCACGCAGACGACGCTCGCCATCGAAGCCTGGCGCGAGCGCAACGGTCCGCGGCTGGCGGACTGGTTGCGCGCCGCGGGCGAGTACGAGGCGTTCTGCTCGCTCTCGGCATTCGCCTTCGAACAACCCGACGCCGCGTTTCCCGTGGTCGCCGACTCCGCGCCCCTGTTCTCTGCGAGCGCGGTCCGCCACCCACTGCTGACCGCCGGACGCTGCGTGCCGAACGACATCCGCCTCGACAGCGCGACGTCGCTCCTGGTCGTCAGCGGCTCCAACATGTCGGGCAAGAGCACGTTTCTCCGCACGATCGGCGCCAATGCCGTCCTTGCACAGATGGGGGCTCCCGTCTGCGCCGCGGCGCTGACCATGTCGCCGCTGCAGATCGGCACGTCGATGCGCACGCAGGACTCGCTGCTCGACGGCACGTCGCGCTTCTACGCCGAGATCAAGCGCCTCAAGCAGATCGTCGACCTCGCCGGGGGACAGCCGCCGCTGCTGTTCCTGTTCG
This sequence comes from uncultured bacterium, assembly GCA_902826395.1. Classification (GTDB taxonomy): domain Bacteria; phylum Desulfobacterota; class Binatia; order HRBIN30; family CADEER01; genus CADEER01. Next base: position 1,851 of record CADEER010000274.1, on the reverse strand, counting down.
ACGAGATCCTGCACGGCACCAACTCGCACGACCGCCGCATCGGCGCCGAGGCGATCGTGCGCACGCTGCTCGAGCGCGGCTCGCTCGGCCTGATCACGACGCACGATCTGACGCTGGCCGAGATCGCCGACAACCTGGCGCCGCGCGCCCGCAACGTCCATTTCACCGACCAACTCGTCGGTGACGAGATGACGTTCGATTACGAGCTACACGACGGACCGGTTCGGAAGAGCAACGCCCTCGGGTTGATGCGGGTGATCGGGTTGGACGTGTAACTTCACTCGCTTCGCTCGTGGGCTGAGGCTCGGGCTGAGGCTGTAGGCTGAGGGTTGTGCGCGCCGCGCGCGAGCTTTGATAAGGCCGTTCTACGAGAAGCGAAACTTGGACGGCCCTGCGCCGCGCAGGCGACCTTGGCCGTGCGGTCGGGCGGTGATAGGGGGGCGGGCATGAGCAAAGAACTGGAAGAGGGAACGGCTCTGCAACTCGATTTCGAGAAGCTCGCCAAAGTTGCCAACAACGCTCCCGACGTTCTGCCCGTCGCTGTGCAGAACGTTGATACCAAGGAAGTGATCCTGGTCGCCTACGCCAACCGCCTGGCGCTCGATACCGCGCTCGCGACGAAGAGCGCGGTGTTCTGGAGCACGTCGCGTAAAGAGCTGTGGGAGAAGGGCAAGACGTCGGGCGAGACGTTCGATCTGCTCGAGGTGCGGGTCAACTGCGAACAGAACTCGCTTCTCTACATCGTGCGGCCGCGCCGCGGTGGTATCTGCCACACCAAGAACAGCGAGGGCGAGCCGCGCGATTGCTATTACCGGCGCCTGGATTTCGACAGCGGCGACCTGGTGAACCTGAATCCGTGAGACAGGGGTCAGGCGCCGGGGGTCAGGGGTCGGGGGAGGTGGAGTCTTCGCCGTTGGCGAAGACTCCTCATTGATCAAGCGGCGAGCGCTGACGCTGCGGCGGCTTGCAGGTCGGCCATGACGGTGGCAACCGACGGCCGCGCGCTCACTCGCTCGAACCAGGCGGCGACGTTGTGCAGCTCGGGCGCCGGTGCCGCTCCCATGGTCGCGGCGGCGGTCGCGAACACGGCCGTGCCGATGTCGGCGACGGTGAAATCGCCGCAGTAGTAGTCGCGGCCGGCGAGGTCGCGGTCGAGTCGCGCGAACAGCTCCGCGAGACCGCGATCCGCGGCGGCAGCGCGCTGCACGGTCGGCGCGTCGCCGGCGTTGGGATAGAAGCGCGTCTCGATCAGGTCCCAGATGAACGGAAACCACAGCTCGTCGGCCGCGGCTTCCTGACGCCGGCAGCGCACCCGCTCTTCGATCGAGCGCGGAAACAGCGGCGGCTGTGGGTAGCGCTCTTCGAGGTACTCAGCGATCAGCGTCGAGTCGTAGACGGTGACGTCGCCGTCGATCAGCACCGGCACCTGCTTCTTCGGATTCAACCGCTCCACCTCCGGGTGGTACGGCAAATAGCGATCGGCCCGGCTCCAACCTACCTGGATCAGCTCGTGCTGCAATCCCTTCTCCGCCAGCGCGATGCGCGTCTTCGCCGAAAACAACGACAGCGGTCCCGAGTACAGTCTCATGGCGATTCCTCCATACGATTCGCACCCCGACGATGATCGCTCGCGGAGCGTGAATGAAAGATCCACTTCCCAACCAGCGCTCGGAACCGCTCGTGCTCCCCCTCCTTGGGGGACTGTTGGAAAACGAAAGGTTAGTGACCGTACACGTACTCGTACCCGTACTCGTACACGGAGTTTCCTGCAGAATTCGGGCATTGATCGTGTACGGGTACGAGTACGTGTACGGGAGAAAATCGACAGTCTCTTGCCAAGGAGGACTGGGG
>CADEER010000273.1 GCA_902826395.1 uncultured bacterium | reverse complement strand
GACACCGGCCAACCCTTGCGCTACCCGCTGCGCGTGCGCAATGCAGCCGAAGCGTTCGAGATCATCGCGGATGGCGCGCATCTCTGTAGCCGAGCGCAGGCTACGCTCGCGGTTGAGGAAGTCGAGAAGACCGGCGCGAGCGCCCGGTGCGAGGGCGCGCAGCAGTGCGATCAGCATCACGGTTCGCTTGCCTTCGTAGATGTCGCCGCAGCTCTCTTTGCCGTACACGTCGCTGTAGGCGTCGAGGTTGAGGAGGTCGTCCTGGATCTGGAAGGCGGCGCCGAGGAAGAAGCCGAAGCGGGTCAGGCGGTCGAGGTCGAAGCGGCCGCGCGAGCCGATGAGGGCGCCGGCGCGCAGCGGGAAGATGGTGGTGTACCAGCAGGTCTTCTTGAGGACCATGTTGAGGTAGTCGCCGAGGTCGAGCGACGGTGGGTTGTCGCGGCGCCAGCCGAGCTCGATCGCCTGGCCCTCCAGGCTCTCGGTGATCATGCGGTCGGCTTCGCGCAGGAGTCGCTGCGCCAGATGGGGTCGCAGGGTGCGCGCCGAATCGGCCATCGCGCGCATGCCGAGATGGGTGAGGGCGTCGCCGGTGTTCAACGCGATGGCGACGCCGTGCTTCTCGTGCAGTGTCGCGTCGCCGCGCCGCTTCTGGCTGTCGTCCTCGATGTCGTCGTGGACGAGAAAGGCGTTGTGCAGCAGCTCGAGGCCCGCCGCGGCCGGTAGGGCGTCCTCGACGCGGCCACCGAAGGCGACGGCCGTCGCCAGCAGAAGGCTCGGCCGCAGCATGCGACCGCCGCGCCGCGGGTAGTCGGCGACCAGATTGTAGAGATAGCGGCGCGGCTCGCGCGGCCCGAGGTACTCGCAGAGGGCGACGCGCGTCAGGTTGCCGTACTCCTCGAGAATGCGCGGCACCAGATCCGCGCCTGCCTGCATGGTCGGTTCAGCCGGGAGGGCCATCGCCGTCGATGATGACGCTGATCGTGCCGGCAAGGCGGCCGCCCGTCTCCTCGACGAGGACGGCGTTGTAGCGCCCGGGCGGTTGATCGGCGGGAATGCGCACCACGATGCGCGCCGGTGTCTGGTCGGTGGCAGGTGCGAACGACACGTCGCTGATGCGCGGCTGGTCGGCGGCGGTGCCGCGCAGGTCGTGGACCTGCAGCTTGGCGGTGGCGTACTCGGGGCGCAGATCGACGTGGCCGCTCACCGGAAGCGTCGAGTTGAGGACCAGGTTGACCGCCGCCGACGAGAGCGACGACGGCTCGCTCGCGCCGCCGTGATTGCCGGCGGCAGCGGGCGGGCCGCCGTTGTGTGAGTCGGCGGCCGAACGGCCGGCGCCCTGCTGGACGACGTCTTGCACCAGCTCGAGCCAGAGGCCGGCCATGTCGGAGAACATCTGGGTCATTTCGGTGATGCGATCCTGGGCACTGACGACGGCGCGCGCCGGATCGACGGTGCGCTGCCCGCCGATCTGACGGGCGACGCGCTCTCCCTGGCGCATGTATTGTTCGATGACGCGGTAGCCGGTGTCGACGGCCTGAGCGATCGGATCGGTGGGATCGACGCGCGGAGCGGTGTTGTCGGCGCCCGGGCGGCCGTTGTGTGCGGCGGCCCCGAAGAGACCCGAACGGTCGCGGATCGGCCGGTCCCGATCGAGGAGGGGACGCTTGATTCGGGCTTCGCTCATCTCGTGTCGCTCCTCAATTCCTCACGGGTGATCGTACCCGGCGATGTCTTCGAGCCGCGGCGATCGACTCAGTGCGTGCGCCGCCAGCCGTCCGGACATCACGGCCGCCTCGACGCAGCCGGCGTTGAAACCGCAGTTGGTCCAGTCGCCGGCGATCGTCAGGTTGTCGTAGCGGTCGTCGAGCGGCGAGATGCGGTATTTCGTGCTGCCGGGCAGGGACAGCACGTAGCGGTCGCTCGGATTGACGTTGGCGGTCCAGAACTGCCCGTCGACGCGCTCTGCCGTCGGCGGTACGGGCGATGCGGAAACGAGGATGCTCCAGTCGAAGTCTCCGTTCGCGGCGCGCGCACCGGGCCATAGCTGGGCAACGTCGCGGCGCAGGAAGTCGACCGCGTTCTGCCGCACCGCGGCGCGTTGGCGCGCTGGATAGTCGGCATCGTCGCGGTCGCCGCCGGCGAGGTCGGATAGGACGCTGCAGAAGTAAGCGATCGCGCGCGGCTCCGGTAGCGGCCAATCCTCCGCCGGGACAAGGTGGGTCATGTCGGCCCAGGTGTCGAATGGCTCGACGAACCCAGACACGTTGATCGGGCCGTGCGGCCACCCGAGCTCTGCCATGTCGGGCTTCATCCAGGTTTGGAATGCCTGTGTCGCGACGGTCTTTACGTGGTCGACCATCGCCCGCCAGTCGGGGTCGGTGGCGACGATCTCGCTGCACACGTGCGGCACGGCGCCGAGGCCGACCGCGAGAACGACCAGATCGAAGTCGTCGGTGACGCGGAGGGTGCGGCTGCGCACCTTGCGACGATCCCAGTGTGACTCGAAGTCGACACCCTCGCGCGCAAGTCGCTCGCCGTCGACGAGCTGCTCGAAGCGCGGTTGCGACGGCCAGCAGGGGAGGCCGCGGACGTTGACCAGCGGTGCGTACTCCCCGTCGACCGGATCGGCCTGGACGTCGAAATCGAGGGCCTTTACGTATCGCCTTTCGCCTGGCTCGATCTCGTCGGTCCCCGCCAAACGGACGCTCTCCAAGCGGTGGAAGAACTCGAACCGCACCCCGCGCCGCTGCAGCACCTCGTAGAAGGGCGCGAAGACGATGTCGCCCATGCCGGCGTTCATGCGCCAGAAGAACGAGCCGCGGTACGTGAAGAAGGCGCGCACCATGGCGCGCAGCGATTGGCCGGCGGAGATGCGCGGCTGGGTGACGTCGGCGTCCTCATACGAAAAGCCGAGATCGTAGAGACCGCGCACGAAGCCGGAATCCACCGAGGTGGGCGATGCGCCGTTGAGCAGCAACCATTCGCGGCAGTCGTAATCGTCGATGACGTCGAAGCCGTCGGGATTGGTGAAGACGCCAAAGCGGACTTCGCCGCGCAGGGTCGCCAACGTCAGGTCGAAGACGCCGAAGCGGACTTCGCCGCGCAGGGTCGCCAACGTCAAGTCGATGACCTCCCAGACCCGCTTCAGCTCCCAATTGTCCTGCAGCCGCGCTTCGAGGACTTCTCGCGCGTTGGCCGCCATATCGTCGATGAACTTGAGGAGCAGGTTGTCGGAGCGGCTGCCGAGACTGCCGAGCGCCATCTCGAGCAAATGGGCGCCCTCTACCATTCCGGCGAGAGTGGCGAGCTGTCCGTGCTCGATCATCGTGCGCAAGGCGCCTTCGATGCCGCTTGCCGATGCCGGGGTAGCGCCGTCGTTCACCGTCTCGCCGAGGCGAAGTTGGATGGTCTGGAACAGGGTGCGGAGCAGGTCGAGGGTGCGTGTAATGTACGCCTGCGCCGTCCATGCAGGGCGCTCGCCCGGCGGATCACCGGGCAATCCGGGAGCGGGCGGCAGACTGCCCATCCACGGGATCCAGGAGCCGTCGGGGGCGCGGTCGGTGACACCGATCAGCGGCGCCGGGGAGAACGCGTCGCGCCAGGTCTTGATCGGGCAGTCTGGGGCGCGGACCGGACGATCCAACTCTTCGTAGCACTCGCGCATCAGGCGGAAGGCGTTCTCGTAGAACCCCATCCACAGGTGCAGACCGTGCTCTTCGATGCGCGCATTGGGGCCGCGGCCGGAGGCACCCTTGCCGCCCAGACGCCAGCCTTGCTGATAGACGGTGATGTGGTAGCGGCCCTGATGCTCCGGGCGCGACAGCTCGAATGCCGCTGCCATGCCGGCGCAGCCGCCGCCGACGATCGCGACGCGAATGGGGGACTGATCGGATGTCATCGGGTGGTTGGAATTGGTCTGGGTCGTGGGTGCGACGGACACTTAGCGAAGCCGTTGCGTGCGGGCAACTTGCGATTCAGCAAGCAGCGCCAACTTCACAGCACGTCCTCGCGGCTCACGCCGGGTAGCCCGAGGATGAAGTCGGGTCCGTAGACGCGGGCGGCGGTCTGGAACCCGATCTCGAAATCACCGTCGAGAACTCTGGCGCATACGGCGGCGGCGACGGCGGCGGTGAACTGGTAGGCCTCGGGCGTGCGCAGCCTGGCGATCGCGACGTGTCCTGCCGCGTCCTCGGCCTCGGCGACGATGGTCATCGGCGCCGGTCCGGGCAGACCGCGTTGCGCCGTCTGGTCGCCGAAATCCACCCACGTCTTGAGGGTCGCCTGCACCACCGGAATGCCGAGCATCGGGCCGGCGGCGCGCGACGCGTTGAGCATGACGCGTAGCATCGAGTTGTCCTCGAAGTAGACGGCGATGTTGGGAATGCCGGTCGTGTAGTACGCGCAGGAGACGTCTCCCCAGCCGACGTTGAGCGCCAGGCGCGGCCCCTCGCCGAAATCGAACTCACGCCGCAGCTCCCAGGCGTCGACGCGTTTCAAGATGCCGTCGCGGCGGATGCGCACGCCTTCGCCGGCGTGCTCCATCAGCGTCTTGGCGGAACCGGGCGACGCGTACTGGAGACCCGTGAATCCCAGGTCGAGGCGGATCGATCCCGGCAGGCGCCGGGCCACGTGCGCGGCCAGACAATCCGAAGGCACGGCGTCGAAGCCGGCGCACGGCATCAGTAAGAGACTCCGCGACACCGCCTCGGCGTGGCGCGTCGCCAGCTCTTCGATCACCGGGATTTCACCGGTGAGGTCCAGGTAGTGCGTGCCGGTGCGCAGGCATGCGTTGACAAACGGCCGCGAGGTCGTCGAGAAGGGGCCGGCGATGAGCAGTGCGACGTCTACATCGGCCAGCAGGGAATCCAGCGCGGTCGAATCGTGCAAGGGGGCAGCGCGGTATTCGAGTCCGGTGTTGCGCGACTGCTCCACCAGAGCGTCGCGGTTACGGCCGGCGA
>CADEER010000272.1 GCA_902826395.1 uncultured bacterium | reverse complement strand
CTGCAGTTCTGCCGCGCCGCGGCTTGGACCTCAGCCGATCTGGGCGAGGCCCAGCCTGCCCTGCCAGCGGTGTTTGAGGACCGCGATCACCTCTTTTGCCTCGTCGGATGTGAGGTCGGGTGTGGCGTCGAGCCAGGTCAGCGCGGCGCTGCGCGCCTCGACGAGGAGTCGGCTGTCGCGCAGCAGGTTAGCGACGCGGAAGTCGGGTAGGCCGGATTGCTTGGTGCCGAGGAACTCGCCGGGGCCGCGCAGGCGCAGGTCGGCTTCGGCGATGGCGAAGCCGTCGTTGCTGTCGCGCATCGCCGTCAGTCGATCACTGTCGTCGCTGCGGGCGTGGCGCGACGACACGAGAACGCACAGGGAGGGGTGGTCGCCGCGGCCGACCCGGCCGCGCAGTTGGTGGAGCTGGGACAGGCCGAAGCGCTCGGCGTGCTCGATCACCATCACCGTCGCGTTGGCGACGTCGACGCCGACTTCGACCACGGTGGTACTGACGAGGATCTGCAGGTCGCCGTCGCGGAAGCGGCGCATGATCCCGTCCTTCTCGTCCGATTTCATCTGGCCGTGCAGCAGGCCGACCCGCAGCCCCTGGAAGACGGTGCGAGCCAACTCCTTCGCCATCGTCGTCGCGTCGCGCAGCTCGAGCTTGTCGCTGGTCTCGACCAGCGGGAACACGACGTACGCCTGCCTTCCCTTCTCCACCTCGCGGCGCACCGCCGCGTAGGCGCGACCGCGTTCCGCCTCGTGGATGACGTGCGTGCGCACCGGGCGCCGACCCGGCGGCAGCTCGTCGAGCAGCGAGACGTCGAGATCGCCGTACATGGTCATCGACAAGGTGCGCGGGATCGGCGTCGCCGTCATCAGCAACACGTCGGGCGACGGCTCGCCCGGCGCGGCGCCGAGGCCGCGCAAAGCGGCGCGCTGCATCACTCCGAATCGGTGCTGTTCGTCGACGACGGCGAGCCCCAGGCGCGGCATGCGCACCGACTCCTGGATCAGCGCGTGGGTGCCGATCGCGATGTCGATGGTGCCGTCGGCGAGGCCGGCGTAGACGCGATCGCGATCGCGGCGCAGGCGTTCCCCGGTGAGCAGCGCGACGCGCACGTCCATGTCGCCGATCAGGCGACCGATCGCCGCGTGGTGCTGCTCGGCGAGCAGCTCGGTCGGTGCCATCAGCGCCGCCTGGTGGCCGTTCTGCACGGCGATCAGCGCCGCGTGCAGCGCGATCACCGTCTTGCCGCTGCCGACATCGCCCTGCACCAAGCGGTGCATCGGATGCGCACGCGCCATGTCGGCGGCGATCTCGGCAATGACGCGCTGCTGTGCCCCGGTGAGGCCGAACGGCAACCGCCGCTGCAGTGCGGCGATCAGCGGTCCGTCGGCCGGCATCGCCAGGCCCGGTTCGCGCTCGCTCTCGCGGCGCCGCAGGGCGAGGCCGAGCTGTAGGTAGAACAGCTCGTCGAAGACCAGTGATCGGTGCGCTGGCGAGCGCAACTCGGCGAGCTCGTCGGCATCCACGTCGGGATCGGGCCGGTGGACTCCGAGCAGCGCCTGCTGCAGATCGACGATGCCCAGCTCGGTCGCAAGCTCCGCCGGCAGAACGCTAGGCGCCTGCGCCGCTGCCTGGGCGAGCGCCTGGTGGACGACCTTGCGCATCGCCTTCACCGACATGCCGCCCGGTTTGTTGTACACGGGCACGATGCCGGCGGCCCGTTCGCTTTCGGTCGCTTCCAGCTCGGGGTGGACGATGCGCTTGCCGCCGCCGCCGTCGAGCTCGACGCGCCCGTACACCGACACATGCTGCCCGCGCCGATAGCGGGCGCGGAAGAAGGCGACCTGGTTGTACCAGGTGAGTCCGAGCAGCCCGCTCGCGTCGCGCATCACTCCCTCGAGAATCCGCCGCCGGGCGCGGCCGACGATCTTCTCTTCGAGATGGACCAACTCGCCGATGAAGCTGCCGTCGGTGCCGGCCACCGCGTGCGCGATCGGAATCACCCGGCGGCGATCTTCGTAGCGGAACGGCAGATGAAAGAGCAGGTCCTCGACGGTGCCGATGCCCATGCGGCGCAGCTCGTCGGCGCGCCGCGGGCCGACGCCTTTGACGAACTGCACCGGCTGGCCGAGAGCGGCGAGCGACTCCTGCAGATCGCCGCGCCAGCGGCGGTAGCGGGCCGGAGATCGGTCCGCCGCGCGCGGTGCCGGCTCGGCGATCAGCTCCAGGCAGCGCGCCGCCGCCGCCGCCCGGCCGTTCGCCGCCGTATTCGCCAATCCGTCGAGCGCATCGGCCAGCGCCGCGAGACGCGTCGCGATTTGCTCGTCGCGCGCGGTCGATGCGAGATCGCGCGCGCGCAACGCCAACTCGCCTGCCGGCAGGACGGTGCGCGCTGCCGCCTGGTCGCCGGCGCGGACGATGAACTCGAGCGGTGGCCGCAGCGCGGCGAACAGCGCCTGCAGGGCATCCGCCGCTGCGGAGATGGGTACCGGTGACGAGGGCGGGCCGGGGCCGGCCATCAATTCCCCGGCGGCGACTCCGCGGCGTGATACTCCTGCAGGCTGCGCGCGCCCAACGCATGGCGCTGCAGGTACTCGATGCCGTCGGCAGCCGCCTCGGCACCGGCGATGGTCGTGAAGTACGGCACCTGCGCCTCGAGCGCCGCCCGGCGAATCGGGAACGAGTCGCGATGCGCTCCGCTGCCGCGCGGCGTGTTGATCACCATCACGATCTCGCCGGCGCGAACCGCGTCGACGGCGTTCGGACTGCCCTCTTGCACCTTCTTCAGCTTTCGCACCGCTAGCCCACGCTCTTCCAGAGCGACCGCGGTTCCTTCCGTCGCGCAGAGCTCGAAGCCGCAGCGCGTCAGGCGCTCGGCGATCGGCATGAGGCCGGCTTTGTCCTCGTCCTTGACGCTGAGGAAGATCATGCCGCGCTCGGGAAGGATGGTGCCGGCGGCGATCTGCGACTTGGCGAAGGCGACGCCGAACGACTCGTCGATGCCCATCACCTCGCCGGTCGACTTCATCTCCGGGCCGAGCAGCGTGTCGACGCCGGGGAACTTGGCGAACGGGAACACCGCTTCCTTCACCGACATATGGGTCGGCACGATCTCCTGCGTGAACCCGAGATCGACCAGCCGCTCGCCGGCCATGACGCGCGCCGCCAGCTTGGCGATCGGCACGCCGATCGCTTTCGAGACGAACGGCACGGTGCGCGAGGCGCGCGGATTGACCTCGAGGATGAACACCTGCGAGCGCTGGATGGCGAACTGCACGTTCATCAGACCGACGACGCGCAGCTCGAGCGCGAGCGCGACGACCTGGCGGCGCACCTCGTCGAGCACCTCGGCGGGAATCGACTTGGCCGGCAGCGAGCACGCGCTGTCGCCCGAGTGCACGCCGGCGCGCTCGATATGTTCCATGATGCCCGCCACTACGACCGTCTCGCCGTCGCTGATCGCGTCGACATCGAGCTCGACGGCGTCCTCGAGAAACTTGTCGATCAGCACCGGCCGCCCCGGCCCGATGTCGACGGCGCGCGCCATGTACGAGCGCAAGCTGCTCTCGTCGTAGACGATCTCCATGGCGCGGCCGCCGAGCACGTACGACGGGCGGACCAGCACCGGAAAGCCGATGCGGCGCGCGATCTCGACGGCGCGATCACCGTCGAGGGCGATGCCGTTGGGCGGCTGGCGCAGCTTCAATTGATCGAGCAGCGCGGCGAACCGTTCGCGATCCTCGGCGCGGTCGATCGAGTCGGGCGATGTGCCGGCGATCGGCACTCCCGCCTGCTCGAGCGGCACCGCCAACTTGAGCGGCGTCTGGCCGCCGAACTGGACGATCACGCCTTGGGGCTTCTCGATCTCGACGATCGAAAGCACGTCTTCGCGGGTGAGAGGCTCGAAATAGAGCTTGTCCGACGTGTCGTAGTCGGTGCTCACGGTCTCCGGATTGCAGTTGACCATGATCGTCTCGTAGCCCGCCTCCTTGAGCGCGAAGGAGGCGTGGACGCAGCAATAGTCGAACTCGATGCCCTGGCCGATCCGGTTCGGACCGCCACCCAGAATCATGAACTTCTTGCGCTGGGTGACGCTGCTCTCGTCCTCCTGCTCGTAGGTCGAGTAGAGATACGGCGTGTGCGCGACGAATTCGGCACCGCAGGTGTCGACGGTCTTGTACACCGGCAGAATGCCGGCCGCGCGCCGAGCCTGGCGGACCTCTTCCTCATCTACTTTGAGGAGCTGAGCGATGCGGATGTCGGAGAAACCCATCTCCTTGGCGCGCCGCAGCGCGGCTGGCTCGAGCGAGAGCGCCGACTCCTCGGCGACGATCTGGCGGATGTTCTCCAGGAACCACGGATCGATCCCCGACAGCTCGGCGATGCTGCCGGTGGCCATGCCGGCGCGATATGCCTCGGCGACGTACCAGATGCGCTGTGCGTTCGGCACCCGCAGCTTTTCTTCGAGCGCGGCGCCGGAGCGCGCCTCTCCCCTGCCCTTGGCGTCGAAGCCGTACGAATCGACCTCGAGGGAGCGCAGCGCCTTCTGCAGCGACTCCTTGAAGGTGCGGCCGATCGCCATCACCTCGCCCACCGACTTCATCTGCGTGCCCAGGGTTGCGGGCGTGTCGCTGAACTTCTCAAAGGTAAAGCGCGGCACTTTGGTGACCACGTAGTCGATGGTCGGCTCGAAGGACGCAGGCGTCACCCGGGTGATGTCGTTGGGGATTTCGTCGAGCGTGTAGCCGACCGCCAGCTTGGCGGCGATCTTGGCGATCGGGAATCCGGTCGCCTTGCTGGCCAGCGCCGAGCTGCGCGAGACGCGCGGATTCATCTCGATCACGACCAGCCGGCCGTTGCCTGGATGGACGGCGAACTGCACGTTCGAGCCGCCGGTCTCGACGCCGATCTCGCGAATGATCGCGATCGTGGCGTCGCGCATGATCTGGTATTCCTTGTCGGTGAGCGTCTGCGCCGGCGCCACC
>CADEER010000271.1 GCA_902826395.1 uncultured bacterium | reverse complement strand
CGTCGTAGCCGAAGTCGCGCATCGGCGAGGGAAAGAACGGGCAGATCCACAGCGCGTCGACGCCGAGCCAGACGAGGTCGTCGAGATGCGCGGCGATGCCGGCGAGATCGCCGACGCCGTCGCCGGAAGTGTCGGCAAACGACCGCGGATAGATCTGGTAGAACACCGCCTCCCGCCACCATGCCGTTGTCGCCGTCGTCATTGCAGCGTCTTACCTGCGGAGAAAACCCGCGCGCAATCGCACGACCAACAAACCTCAGAGGCGCCATTTCATCGGGGAAATGGCGCCTCCGAGCACGAGCTGAAATCAGTGGGAGTCAGATGAACTCGAGCACCTGCAGCGGTGAAACCTCTCTGGGCTCTGGAGGCTCACATCCTGGGCAGGTCATGGTGCCTTCGCCTTTGCCTTCACTTCGACACCGTCGTTCTTCAGGACCTGAGCGCCGGTCCAAGTTCCGCTCAGGCAGAGAGGGCCGGTGTCGCGGAAGATCTGCGCCGTGATCGGGCCGGTGAGCGGCAGTACCGGGTCAGGGAGATTGGTGCCTTTGCCGATCACCAGTGCTTTTGTCTTGGGTTCGAAGCTCGGGCGGAGCGAGACGCGGCTCACGCCGTCGTTCGCCGCGAGCTTGTCTTTGTAGTCGTACTTCGTCGATTTGAGAGTCCAGCACGGGTTGCCGCTACAGATGCCGCCGGCGGGGACTTCGGCGCGCCATACCAAGCCCGTCGCGTCGTAGACGCACACCGTGTAGCCGTCTGCATCTCGCGGGTCGCCCGTGGCGTCGAACCAGAATGACGGCCCGTTTGTCCACTTCAGCTTGAACTTGTCTTTGTCGGGAGTGGCGGTGATGTGCTTGAGGGCGAGGCTGCTTTTCTGAGCCTCGAGGCAAGTCTCGGCGGGGACTAGAGCGGCATCGCAGGTGCCGGCGCCGTCGCAAAGGCCGTGGGCGCAGACGTCGGCGGGGTCGGTGCAGGGCGACCCGACCTCAGCGAGGCAGTTGTCGTCCGCCTCGTCACAGGTGTCGACGCATGCGATGCCGCCGGCGCATGGGTCGCCGGTATGGAGGCAGACGCCGCTGCTACAGGTGTCGGCGCCGTTGCAGAACAGGCCGTCGTCGCACGAGCCGGTGCGCGCCGGATGCGCGCAAGCGCCCGCCCCGTTGCATTGGTCATCGGTGCAGGAGTTGCCATCATCCGTACAGAGAGTGCCGCTCGGCTCGAAGCACATGTCTGCCATCTCGTTGCAGTTGTCGGCGCACTCGCTGCCGGCCGAGCACGGGTCTCCGGCGTGCTGCGTGCAGAGACCGCCGCTGCAAGTGTCGGCACCGTTGCAGAAGATGCCGTCGTCGCAGCTACCGCTCGTCGGCGCATGCCCGCAGGTGCCGGCGCCGTCGCAGGTGTCGGCGGTACAGTCGTTGCCATCGCTGGCGCAGCTCGCACCGGGCGCGTCAAAGCCGCAGCCGGCGCTGCAGCAGTCACCGCCAAAGCGATTGCCGTCGTCACAGGTTTCGGCCCCGGCGACGACCCCGTTGCCGCAGCGGGTCGTCGTGCAGTTGGCGTCGCAGCCGTCATTGCTGGTCAGGTTGCCGTCGTCGCAGGTCTCGCCAGCAGCGACGGTGCTGTCGCCGCAAACCGTACAGCGATTGGTGCATCCGTCGATGTCGACCCCGTTGCCGTCGTCGCATTCCTCGGAGCCGGACACCGTGCCGTTGCCGCATAGTGTACAGGTGGCCGAGCAGGTGCCGATGCCGTTGTTCGCCCCGGTGTCGCAGTCCTCTCCGCTAGTGACGATGTCGTTGCCGCAGGCGGTCTCGAGACAGTTCGTGTCACAGCCGTCGCCGTCGACGGCGTTGCCGTCGTCACATCCCTCGACGTTGGTCTCTGCGAATCCGTCGCCGCAGACGGGCAGGGTGCAGGTGCTCGGACACGCATCGGTGTCGACGGCGTTGCCGTCGTCGCACGCCTCGCTGCCGGCTGTGAACCCGTCGCCGCAGCCGCTCGGCTGGCAGGCCGCGTTGCAGCCGTCGGTGTTGTCGAGATTGCCGTCGTCGCAGGCTTCGCCGGCATCCAGGACGCCGTCGCCGCAGGTGACGGCGTTGGCCAGCCGATAGAAGTCGCGCTCTTGACCTGCCTGCAGGAAGAGCGATCCGCCCGCGAGGGCGAACGCCGAAGGCCGCGATGAGTAGGGGCCACTCGCGAGATCGGCGATCTGGATCGTTCCTGCCGATGTGCCGTCCGACCGCCACAGCTCGCGCCCGCTGACACCGTCATCGGCTCCGAAGTAGAGGTAGGGACCTGTCGAGAAGAAGCGGAGGGGATTGATCAGGTCGAATTCGATGTCGACGAAAGAGCTGGCGGGGCCGGGCTTGATGTCGCGGACCAAAAAGGTGCCGGCTGCCGTGCCGTCGCTCCGCCACAGCTCGAACCCCGCGCTGCCGTCGTTGGCGAGGAAGAGAGCGATACCGTCGACATCGACGATGTCTTGCGGTTTGGATCCAGTCGCGCCGGGAGCAATGTCCGCGACCATCATCGTCCCGCCAGCGGTGCCGTCGCTGACCCACAGTTCCTCCCCGGCGCTGAGGGAGCTAGCGGGAAAGAACAGCGAGCTGCCGACACTCTTCAGCTCGGTGGGGCTATACCCTGAAGGATAGTACCCGAAGTTAGTGACCAGCACCGTGCCGGCCGTCGTGCCGTTGCTCCGCCACAATTGTCCGTTCGTGCCATCTAGATGGAGAAAGTAGAGATCTCCTCCGTGGCTCACGAGTGAGTAGGGTCCGCTGAAGACACCGGCGGGCATGTTCTTTACGAGAACTGTTCCGGCGACCGACCCATCGCTCTTCCAGAGCTCCGTCGAACCGAGGCCGCGCCTGAAGAACAGCGTACCGCCGACATCGATGAGCTCGACCGGCGCAGTGAAACTGAAGAAGGAATTGTCACGAAGCCTGAAGGTACCGGCGGGAGTACCATCGGTTCTCCACAATTCGTAGCTTGGCGACTCGAGAGTCTCCGGCGGCGGAAAGCGCCCATTGATGGCGTAGACGAGACTGCCCGACCCGACCAGACCGAAGAAGGAATCGTACGGATCGGCAGTGTCGATCAGCACGGACGTGCCGCCTCCCGTCCCGTCGGTGGCGAGCAGTCTCCCGCCGCTAGCGTTGGTTTCCCCGTAGATGGCTACCGTGCCGAGGCGTACGAAGCTGCCGCCGCTCCCGAGTCCTGTGTCGGTGGTGCCAACCGGTGTTCCATCGGAGCGCCAGATCCCTCCGAGGGCGTTCGTGATCAGGATCGATCCGAGCTCGACGGCATCGGCAGGCTCACCAGCGCCAATCCCGGAAGGCATACCGCCGGCGCCGCCGACGTTCTTCACGAGAGCCGTTCCCCCGGCCGTGCCATCGGTCTTCCAGAGGTCGGAGCTGGAGAAGTTGTCGTCGGGCCCCGAAGAGAAAAGCAGAGTGTCGGTGCTTCCCGTCGCGACGTCGAACACTGCGTGAATGATCGATGCGGTGGTGAGCGGGATCGTTCCAGCGGTCGTCCCGTCGGAGGTCCACAACAGGGTTCCGTCGAGGTTCTCGGCGGCCCTGAACACGACCTGGCCGTTGACGTCTATGAGCGCGCTCGGGTTGGAGCTCGCGGTGCCTGGCGCGATGTCCTTCACCATCGCCGTCCCAGCGGTCGTGCCGTCGCTGACCCACAGCTCGGTGCCGGTCGACGACTCGGTGCCACCGAAGTAGAGGAGCGGACCGATCACGGCAGCATTACCCGGGTAGCCGTCGAAACCCTTGACGAACGCGGTGCCGGGCGCCGTACCGTCGGACCGCCACAACTCTGAGCCGCCCGCCGTAAGGGCGGCCACGAACAGCGTGCCTCCGGCTGCCGCCAGTGGTGCCGGAGAGGAACCTCCCGCCCCGGGGACGATGTCTGCGACGAGAGTCGTTCCTGCGTCGGTGCCGTCACTCCGCCACAACTCTGTGCCGGCCGCGCCGTCGTCGGCGGCGAAGTAAATGATCTCGCCCATTACGGCCACTTTGGGAGCAGAGTCGAGGGCCAGACCACTCCCTGAACCGGGCTGGATGTTCTTCACCATGACCGTGCCGGCTGCGGTACCGTCACTCTTCCACAGCTCACGGCCGTTGGTATCGGATCGATTGAAGAACAGGCTGCCGCCGGCTGCCGCCATGGGCACCGGGAAGCCGCCGCCTTTCAATTTGATCGTTCCCGCCGCCGTGCCGTCGCTCTTCCAGAGTCCCAGGGAGTCGACGCCGTCGTCGGCTCGGAAGAAGACTGTGTCGCCGATGGCGATGAGGCCATCGATTCCGAATCCGAAACCGGGCGGGGCAATGGTTCTCACGAGCGTGGTCCCCGCCGCCGTGCCGTCGCTCTTCCACAGCTCGAAGCTGTCGACGACGAAGAACAGGGTGCCTGCCGCGGCGGTCAGCTCGGTAATGGCAATACCGTCTGGCCCTGGCGTCATCGACTCGGTCAACACCAGGGTCCCACCGGGTGTGCCGTCGGTGCGCCACAGCTCCGTGCCGGTGTTGGGCGCGGACGAGGCCGAGAAAAACCATAGATTGCCGACCTGGACGCCGTTGCCGACCGATCCGGTCGGTCCGTGGGGAACGTCAACGAGCAGATCGAGGGGTTCATACGCGCGGGCAGAGCTGGTCAGCGACAGGGCGGCTACGACAGTCCAGATCAGGGGTCGAATCGTCATTGATGAGGTTCCCTCGTGGGTGCTCGGTGCGAGCCCATGCGCTTTTGTCTTTAGTTAGCGAAACAAAGACGCGCGCGGAGCAAGCGAACTAGGGGGAAAAACTGAAGGGTGATTATCAGCCCCAGTGATTCGATTGCTATAAGGGGTTTTACGCATGACGAACGGTGCGTCACATCGCTCGCCGTCTATTCCGGCGAAGCCCCTTGGTCGCTAGTGACAATCGAGCCGGGTTGTTGCATCAGCCGCCCACTGCCGGTGCGGCTTGGAGCGGAGCTCAGCTCGTGGCGTGGCGGTGGGGTAGGCCGGCGCCGCACCAGGGGCAGGTGGTCCAGAACTCGCGCAGCACGCCGC
>CADEER010000270.1 GCA_902826395.1 uncultured bacterium | reverse complement strand
CGAGTCGAGCAAGTTCGTCAACGGCGTCCTCGATCCGATCGCCAAGCGTATCCGCGGCGTCGCTGCGGCGGCGCCGGCCGATGCTCCGGAGAAGACGCCCTGAGCTCGAACGCGGCGTGGCTGTCGGTCGATCGCCCGCCGCGCTGCGCGTCACCGCCGTCTGCCGCACTTGGATGGTGTTGGCGTTGTCTATCGCGCTACCACTCGACGCCGGCGCGCACGACACTCGCGCCCCCAATCCGCGTGCAACAGTGTCGCCGGCGCCACGCCGGATCGTCCGGCGACAAGAACCGTCCTACACCGCCAGCCCACACCACCCACCGTCCACCCCGAGTAGCGAGCGAAGCGAGCGTATCGAGAAGTCCCTCGATACGCGCTGCGCGCTACTCGGGATGGACGGGTGTTGCGCGTCGGCGTTTACCGCTTTCGACCAGAGGCAACTCGACGCCCGCGGTATCGAGTCGATCGATGATCTGCAGTTTCAGCCGCCCTCGGTGGTCGCCGATGCTCGCTCCGAGCTGACGGTCCGGGGTGTCGGTGCGGCGGTACTCCCGGGCGGGCAGCCGGCGGTTGCGGTTGCCCAGGACGGCGTCACGGCGGCGCGCGCGGCGCCGCTCGCCGCTCTCCACGATCTCGAACGGATCGAGATCGAGCGCGGGCCGGTGGGTCCGATCGACGGCCGCGGCGTAGGTGGCGCCGCGCGCCTGACGACGCGACGCCCGGGCGACGCTTTCGCGGCCGGCCTCGACTACGAGATCGGCTCGCGCGCCGAATCGCGCTTGCGCGCGACCCTCAACGCACCCCTTGCGGACGACCGCGCCTCTGCGCGCCTGGCGGTGTTGTACGGCGAAGGGCGCGGCATCTACGGCTTGCCGGCGAGCGACGAACGCGACTCCGCCGATGAAGATCTACTGTCGGTGCGAACGTCGCTGCGTTACCGACTCGCGGAGGACTTGCTGGCGGACGCGAGCTGGACCTTCACCCGCCAAGACGCCGAGCCGCTGTCCTTCGATACGGGCACGGACGGAGTCGAAGACACCGTGCGCACACCGTCTCAGCAGGGCCAGTTCGGTACGCTCGGGCTCACCTGGCGGCTCGGCGATTTCGTCCTCGCATCGACCAGCGGCTATCAGAGCGCCGAGTGGTCGCAGCGCCTCAGCTTCGTTGTCGCGTCCGACGACGTGCGGGTCTGGTCGTCGCGCCTCGAATTGCGGTTCGACGACGGCGGCCCGTTCCGGGTGCGGATGGGACTCGGATACTGGGATGAAAAGAACGAAGGAGCAGGCGAACGCGTCGTGTCGGCCTCGCTCGATCCGCCGGCGGCCTTCGCCCAGGCGTACGCCCGCACCGTGGACGGCTTCACTGACGTGACCTATGAGGTTTTGCCCGGCTGGCGCACCCATGCCGGGTTCCGCATCGCCTACGACGAGCGCAAGCTCGTCGATCGATCCGCCGACCCTTCGCCGGCGCGCCGGCGCGAACGCAATCCGGTCACCTGGCGCGTCGGCACCGATGTCGACGTCGCCGAGCGAACACTGCTCTACGGGACGATCGGCACCGCCGATCGTCCCGGCGGCTTCGACTTCGCGAGCGCGGCCTCCTTCGCGGACGAAGACTTGCTCGCCTACCAGATCGGCGCCGAACAGCGCCTGCTCTCCGACCGCGCCCACGTCGACCTCGCCGCGTTCTACTACGACTACGACGACGTCCAGACCACCGTCGCGGTGCCCGGCGCCGGCGCGGTGCGCGTCGCCAGTCTGCCGGCCGCCGAAAGCTACGGCGTCGAGCTCGAGTCGTCGGTGGCCTCGGTCGGTCTCGATGGACTGTTACTCGACGGCGCCATCGGTTGGCTGCACACGCGCATCGGCCGCGGCACGGCCGCCGGCGTCGACCTCGAAGGCGGAGAGTTGCCGCTGGCGCCGCAGATTTCCGCACACCTCGGCGCCCAGTACACGGTCGTCCTCGCCCAACGGATCGCCGCCGCGCTGCCCGGCGCCGTGACCGCGCGCGCCGATTACGCGTTCCGCGACCGCATGTTCTTCGACGCCGGCAATCGCAACCAGGCGGCCGCCTGGAGCTTCGCCGACCTGCGCCTGATCTACGGGCGCTCGCCCGACAAAGAAGGACTTCGCGTCGAGGCTTTCGTCGAGAACCTCTGGAACGAGCGCGCCGTCACCGCCGCTCTGCCGCTGCGCACCGCACCCGACGCGCTGCTGTCGTACAACGAGGCCCGCACGTTCGGCGTGCGGATATCGACCACCTTGCGCTGAACCCGATCGCCGCCGTTCATCCCGAGTGGCGAGCGCAGCGAGCGTATCGAAGGACGCGGATCACCCGGGCATCAGGTTCTGAAAAGGTTTGCGCCGTTTCCATCGGTATGTCCGGAAAGCGCGGTTGTCGGTCGAGAGGTACTTGCCCGGCCGACGGCATACATCTATCAACGCCGGATGGTAGATGACGAGATGCAGGCAGAGTTGGAGCGGTTGCGGCAGGAGAACGAGGCGCTCAAGCGGCGCGGCAGCAAAGGGATCTCCCTCAAGGTCAGCGCGAAAGGAGCCGTCTCCGTGTACGGCCTCGGGCGCTTCCCCGTGACATTGTACAAAGAGCAGTGGGTGCGGCTCCTCGACCTGAGCGAGGACATCCGCTCCTTCATTCGCGAGAACGAAGGATCGCTGAAAGCCAAGGAGTGACAGCACGGCCGAGCATCACGTTGCAGAGTTGACGCGCGTTTCGCTCACCACGCGGTCGAAATCCCGAAGTTCATGAAGACCGGATCGGCGGTGACGAGTGTCAGCGATTGCGCGGCGGCCTGCGCGGCGAGCATTCTGTCGAACGGATCTCTGTGGCCGACGTTCCACGTTCCGGCCCGAACCGCGTGAGCCCACGTGACCGGCAACTCGGAGATGCCGGCTTTGACCATGAAGCCGCCGAACTCCGAGACCAGAGGGCCGGCGGCTGCCAGCTTGCCAAGACGATGCTTGGTCGCGATCTCCCACGCGCTTGCGCTCGAGGCTAGAAGCCGGTCTCCGGGTCGCTGATGATGCCGCGAGCCCGTCTGGAGAGCCGTCGATCGTCGAACAACCACCAGAGGAGCGCGCGCGTATCGAGCAGGTAGCTCACTTCTCCCAAGCGAGAAGCTCTTCTTCGGGAAGCGGATCGAAGAAAGCATCCTCGACCTCGCCTTGCAGTAGCCCCGGCTTCCGCGCCTCGGGCACCGCCAGCGGCGTCAGGCGAGCGTACGGCTTACCGTTCTTGGCGATGACGATTTCCTCACCGGCGTGCGCCCGTTCGAGCAGCCGCGAGAGATGTGTCTTTGCTTCATGGGCGTTCACGGTGGCCATGACGCACATGAGTCCACCATCATGACTAAGTCAACCAACTTTGGCGGACCGGCGTGATGATTCGGAACGGTCGCTGCCGAGTGTACGACGCGGATTTGCGCGTTCGAGTGCTGGAGACAGCCGAGAGACCGTTTGCAGCCCGCGTCCTGTTTTTCAACGGGCTGCTAGCCCACAGGGTGTGGGCGTTGGCGCGCCGCGCCTCGCCCCCACGCAGCGCGGCGGCGGTTCAGATACCTCGAGTCAGTGGCGACCGATCGTAGATTGCGTCGACGTCAAGGTCGATGTTGAGCGAGGACAAACGAACAGTTTCGCCCTTCCCCGCGCTTTGTTGCTCCCAGTCGTCTGTCGCCCCGCGCCACCACCAGTCGATACGGCGCTCGCGATGCGACACCAGTAGAACCTCGCGCAGAGACGGGATCGCCCGGTAGTGACCGCACTTCTCGCTGCGGTCGTACTCCTCGGTGCTGGCGCTCAAGACTTCGAACACCACCGTGGGATTCACCGCCGCATTCGGATCCTCCGGGTCGCGTTCCAGGTCGCCGCAGATGACCGTCACGTCTGGATAGGTGGCGAGGCCCGTCGCCGGCACGCGAACACGGAGGTCCGACGAGAAAGGATAGCAGGGGCGTCCGGCCAGCCGTCGCTCGAGGATCCCGATGATCGCGGTGGCGAGTGCCGCATGCTCCGGCGTACCGCCGGCCATCGCCAGAATCTGGCCTCGGAGGTACTCGTGCTTCGCATCCGTCGCCTCCTCGAAGCGCCGGTATTCTTCGTAGGTATAGTGCGCGAGCCGAGCCGCTTCGCTCATGTCCGGCAAAGTACCATGGGTGGCAAGGAGCGTCACGTGCTTGCTCGGGCTCCCAAGACCTTCATCTGTGGATCCAATCTTCTCACATCGAGGTTGGTTCTCTGCGCTAACGGACGCTGTCCCCTCGCAATCAGCGGCCCGGAATCCCCAGCCAGCCGCGGCTGGTGACGTCAGCGGCTCGGCGAATCGCGTCTCCGTTAAGATCGCTATCACGGGCAGCGCCTTGATCGTTGCGATGCCGCCGGCGACCCGAGTGT
The DNA here is from genome assembly GCA_902826395.1 of uncultured bacterium. Lineage (GTDB taxonomy): Bacteria > Desulfobacterota > Binatia > HRBIN30 > CADEER01 > CADEER01. Next base: position 715 of record CADEER010000270.1, on the reverse strand, counting down.
TCTAGCCGCCAAGGTCCACATAGGCCTGCCGGGTGATGCCTATCCGCGATCGAGGTCCAGCTCTGACGGCTGTCTCGGTTGTCACCTCGGGGGTCAAGTGCCATACTTCGCCGCGTGCATACGCCCGCGCATGGCATCCGTTACGAGCGCGCCGACTACCTGGCGCTCGAAGCGGGAAGCAACGTCAAGCACGAGTTTCTCGGCGGGCAGATCTACGGCATGGCGGGTGGTAGTCCCGAGCATGCAGCGCTGGCGGCCGCGGTCGTCGGGCTGTTGTTCGCGCAGGTACGGATCGGCCGTTGTCGAGTGTACGACGCGGATCTGCGCGTGCGGGTCCTGGAAACTGGTCTTACCACGTATCCCGATGTGTCGGTCGTGTGCGGACCCCTTGAGCGCGACCCCGAAGACGACAACGCAGTGACGAATCCGTCGGTCCTGGTCGAGGTCCTCAGCCGCAGCACCGAGGAGTACGATCGCGGCGACAAGTTCGAGCACTACAAACGGATTGTCTCCCTGCGCCAGTACGTCCTGGTCTCGCATCGCGAGCGCCGAGTCGAGGTGTGGAGCCGCGATCATGGCGATGTCTGGACGAGTGTAGTTGCTCTCGATGGCGAGCGCGGCGCGCTGCCGAGCATCGGCGCGAATCTGGATGTTCGCGAGCTCTACGATGCGGTGAGCGAACCCGAGTCAATTCGGTAGGCAACCTCCTCCACCG
>CADEER010000269.1 GCA_902826395.1 uncultured bacterium | reverse complement strand
AGTACGGGTACGCGTACGTGTACGGTCACTGATCTTTCGTTTTCCGACAGTCCCGAAGGGAGAGGGGATTCCGCGGTCCGAGCTCGAGAAACTGTTCGGAGGCAGCCGTTGAAAAACGCCACGCGGACTGCGCACGGTGCGGCGTCATGACTCTGTCGAGAACGTTTCCGCCGAGCCGCTGATTCCGATGCGCATCGTCTTTGCGGCACCGCGCCTCCCCTATCCGCCCAACCGCGGCGACAAGATCCGCACGTTCTATCATCTGAGCCACCTCGCCCGCCGGCACGAGATCCATCTCGTCTGCCTGGCCGGGAGCGACGAAGATCGGCACGCCGAGGCACTGCGCGAGCTCTGTGCCTCACAGTCGATCGTCACCTTCGACCCTTTCAGCGCCGCCGCGCGCTGCGCCGCGGCAATCGCCAACGGATCCTCACTCGCGACTGCCTACATGTCGCCACCTGCGCTCACGCGCGCCGCGCGCGACATCGCTACAGCGGTCGACGCCGACGTACTGTGGATCGCCAACGGCGCGCTCTGGCCGTCCCTGGTCGGAGTGCCGGCGCGCCGGCGAGTCGTCGACCTGGTCGATGTCGACTCGGACAAATGGCGGCAGATGGCCGAGTCGGCGCGCGGCCCGCTCGCCGCGATCTATCGCCGCGAAGCCCGGCTGACGAGCCTCCAGGAGGAGATCGCGCGACGCGACGCCGACCTCTGCCTCGTCATCTCCGACGAGGAAGCGCGACTGCTGCGTGGACAGGCACCGGGGTTGCCGTCGCCCGCCGTGGTGCCCGCGGCAATCGACCTCGACGCCTGGCCGCGCCGGCCCTCCGTCGCGGCACCGAGTCTGATCTTCACCGGTCGCCTCGACTACCGGCCCAATGCGGACGCCGTCTCCTTCTTCGCCGCCGAGGTTCTGCCGGTCATCCGCCGCCATCTGCCCGCTGCGCGCTTCACCGCGGTCGGCGCACGCCCGCCGCGCAGACTGCGGCGGACCGCGGCGCGATTCAATTTCGAGATCGCCGCCGACGTCGCCGACGTCCGCCCCTACTTCGCGGCGGCGCGGGTCTGCGTCGCTCCCATGCGACTCGGGCGCGGCGTGCAGAACAAAGTCCTCGAGGCGATGGCGAGCGGCGTGCCGGTCGTCGCCTCGCCGCTCGCCCTCGCCGGCCTGGCGGAGTGGGACGAACGCATCGCTCTATGCGGTAGATCGCCGGACGAGCTGGCCCGAGCATGCCGCGACCTGCTGACCGACGACGCGCTCGCGGCGGAGCTGGCAGCGGCGGCGAGCCGGTTCGTCGCCGTTCGCCACGCCCGCGACGTCGCATTGACCGCCCTCGACGATCTGCTCGACGGTTGGGACGGAGCGGGCCGGCCGGCGGCCGCCGGGGCCGCGCGATGATCGAGCTGCACTGCAATCCCGACGCGGCGATCGCGGCGGAGGCGCGCGCCGCGGTCGATCGCCTGGAAGTCGATCAGGGGTCGTACGGAGAACGCGATCCGGCCTGGCTCGAGGTTCTGCGGCGCGGCCTTGGACACGAACCGTTCGTGCTGCTGTCGCGCGACCGCGGCAGCGTCGCCGGCTACCTACCGCTTTCGCTGGTCAGCAGCCGCGTCTTCGGCCGCTTCCTCGTCGCGCTTCCCTACGTCACTCACGCCGGCGTCGTCGCAACGGAAGCCGGCGTCGCAGCAGCGCTGCGCGACGCCGCGATCGATCTGGCCGAACGACTCGACGTCGACCACCTCGAGATTCGCGACTCACAGCCGACCAACGACGCGCGCTTCTCGGTCGTTCGCACCGACAAGGTGAGAATGACACGGCCACTGCCGACGGATGAGGCCGCGCTGTGGCGCGACCTGACCGCCAAGGTGCGAAACCAGGTCCGCAAGGGCGATCGCAACGGCCTGCGGCTGCGCTTCGGCGGCGCCGAGCTGCTGCGCGATTTCTACGCCGTGCACTGCGAGAACATGCGCGACCTCGGCTCGCCCGTGCACCCCCGGCGTCTCTTCGCGGCGATGCTCGACATGCCCGACCGCGAGACGGAGATCGCCATCGTCGAGCGCGACGGCCGCGCCGCCGCGGCCGCGTTGCTTTTCCACGGCGTGCACGGCGGCGGCGGTCGCGCGGCGACTTCGGTGCCCGCGGCGAGCTGTCGCCGCGCCGAGCGCGCAACTAATGCGAACATGTGGATGTATCACCGGCTGATGCTGCGCGCGCAGGAGCGCGGCAGCACCGAGCTCGACTTCGGCCGCTCGAGCGCCGGCAGCGGCGCGCACCGCTTCAAGCTCCAATGGGGCTGCCGTGAGCTGCCGGCGTGCTGGCAGTACCACGTGCGGCGGGGCGACCCGGGCGGCTTGCGCGCCGACGACGACCGCCACGCCAGGCGCATCGCCGCCTGGAAGCGGTTGCCGGTGTCGCTGACGCGCGTGCTCGGACCGCTGATCGCGCGAGGCATTCCATGACAACGCGCGGCGCGACGCGGCGACCCGTCGTGCTGCACGTCGTCGACAGTCTCTACACCGGCGGGCTGGAACGCCTCATCGAGCTGCTGGTCGAGCAGGGCAGCGACATGTTCGACCACCGCATCTGCGCGCTGCGCGCCATCGGCGACGTCGGCGAGCGCATGCGCGCCAACGCGACGCCGATCGACCTGCTCGGACGATCCGAGGGTCCGGACCGCACCGTCGTGGCGCGCCTCGCCCGCTACATCGCCCGGCTGCGACCGGACGTCGTGCACGCCCACTCCGACGGCGCCAGCGACGCCCTACCGGCGGCGCGTCTCGCCCGGGTCCGCAGCACGGTGTTCACCGAGCACGGCTGGCCGGCATCAGTCATCCCGCCGCGAGCTCGCTGGCGGCGCCGCATCTATCTGCGAGCAGCGCAGCGCGTCGTCGCCGTCTCCGACCATCTCGCTGCGCGGCTGCGCGGCGAGCTCTGGGTGGCGCCGGAGCGGATCCGCGTCATCCGCAACGCGGTGCCGGCGCTCGCGCCGCCCACTGCCGAGGAGCGCGCCGCGCAGCGGGCGCGGCTGAATGTCGCCGATTCGACCTTTCTGGTCGGTGCGGTCGGCGCCCTGCGTCCGGTCAAGTGTTTCCCGCGTCTGGTGGAGGCGGTGGCACTCGTCGCACAGCGGCGCCCCGACGTGAAACTGCTGTTGGTCGGCGACGGACCCGAGCGATCGACGATCGAGGCCGAGATCCACCGCCGCGGAGTCGGCGGCGTGGTGATGCTCGCCGGCCATTGCGAACACGTCCGCGATTGCCTCGTCGCCCTCGACCTGTACGCGACCGCCAGCGAGATGGAGGGCACCAGCCTGGCGCTGCTCGAGGCATGCTGGTGCGCACTGCCCGTCGTCGCGACCGCGGTCGGCGGCAATCCGGAGGTCGTCGATGACGGCATCAGCGGCACACTCGTGCCGCCCGCTGATCCGACTGCGTTGGCCGGCGCCCTCGAACGTTACGCCGCCGACCCGACGCGCGGCCGCGCCCACGGCGAGCGCGGGCGCCAGCGGGTGCTCCGCCACTACTCGTTCGCCGACTTCGCCGCCTCGCACGAACGACTGTACGGCGAGCTGTGCACGCCATGAGCGACACGACCGGACTGTTCCGCCACACCGCCGTGTACGGGGTCGGGCAACTGTTGGCGCGGGTCGGATCCGTGCTGATGCTGCCGGTGTACACGCGCTATCTGACGCCGGCCGACTACGGCACGATCGCCATCTTCGATCTGCTGGCGGCGATGCTGGTCATCGTGTGTGGCTTCGGCCTTGCCCAGGCGGCGCAGCGCCATCACTTCGAAGCCGAGACGGAACGCCGCCGCGCGCTCTGGTCGACGGCGGTGGCCGCGACCACCCTGCCGCCGATCCCTTTTCTCGTCATCGCCTGGATCGGACGTGCCGAGTTGGCGCGTGCGACGCACGGCACGACCGCCGTCGCCGATCTGTACACGCTCGTCTTGCCGACGCTGTGGCTGACCGCGATCGGCCTCACCGCCGACACCTACCTGCGCACCTGCAAACGCTCGGGCACAGTCGTCGCGATCAGCCTGGCCGGCCTTCTCCTCAACATCGCCCTCAACCTGCACTTTCTTGTCGTGGCGAACATGGGCGTCGCCGGCGTGCTGCTCGGCAATCTGATCGCCACCGGGGTGACCACCGCGGCGCGCGCCGCATTTCTGTTCCTCGATGTCCGCCCGGCATTGCCGAGCCGATCCGAAGCCGCCGTACTGTGGCGCTTCGGAGCGCCGCTGACCGTGGCGGCATTGATGGCGGCCGGCATGCATCAACTCGATCGCTACTATCTGCGTCTGTTCCGCGATCTCGACGAGGTCGGTCTCTACTCTCTCGCCTACACGCTGGCACAGGGCGCGGCCTCGCTGCTGTTGGTGCCGTTTTCGGCGTCGTGGGAGGCAGTGCGCTACGAGATCGCGCGGGATCGCGACGCGCCTCTGCTGTATGCCCGGGCGTTTCGCGGCTTCATGACGGCGATGGCCCTGCTGGCGTTCGGCGTGGCGCTGTTCGCCGACGAGGTGCTGGCGATCCTCGCACCGCCCAGCTACCGGCCGGCGGCGGCGCTCGTCCCGATCATCGTTCTCGCCTACACATTCTTCTCCATGCACCTGCACTTCAGCGTGCCGGCGTTCCTGCACAACGTCCCGCAGCGGACGATGCCGGTCTTCGCCGTCGCACTCGCCGTCAACATCGCCGGGAACGTCGCCCTCGTTCCGTCGCTCGGCAGTGTCGGCGCGGCGATCGCAACGCTGGTGACCTTCGTCACCTTCGCGGCATTCGGCCTGTACCGCTACTCGCAGCTCGAGCGATACCCGTATCCGCTGGGATGGTGCGCGGCGACGATCACCATCATGGTGATTGCTTTCGCGGTGATCGGAACAGTTACGGCCGACCTCGCCATGCCTACCGCCGTCGCCGCCAAGGCCGCGACATGGCTCGGCGCGGCGGCCTTCTTGTTGACGCCGCTGCGCCGTGACCTGGCGCTGTTCGGTATCGCCGCCGGCGAGCGGTCGCGCTTGACCTGATAGCTCGTTAGAACAACCGCCAATCTACATCTGTCATTCCGGCGAAAGGAACTGTCGATTTTCTCCCGTACACGTACTCGTACTCGTACGCGTACCCGTACACGA
>CADEER010000268.1:3537-5176 GCA_902826395.1 uncultured bacterium | reverse complement strand
CGACCCCGATTCAGTTGAATACTTCTACTCTTCTTCCGGCGACATCGGGCCCAACCCGCCGTAGGTCTGCAACTGCTCGTCGCTAATGCGGCGCTCGCGGGCGATCTCGGCCAGAACGTCGGCGCCCTCGGTCGCGGTGCGCTCATAAGTTTCGAAGTCGACGTGGTAGAGGCCGAAGCGCGGCTCGTAGCCCTCCGCCCACTCGAAGTTGTCGTAGAGGCTCCAGTGATAGTAACCGCGCACGTCGACACCGGCCTCCGCGGCGCGGTGGATCTGCTCGAGCGAGCGCACGACGTGCTCGGCGCGACGGCGGCCGTTTTCGGTGGCGAGACCCGACTCGGTCACCGTCATCGGCAGATCGGGCCAGCGCTGCGCGAAGTCGAGCAGGATCTCGTATATACCGGGCTCCCAGTACTCGTAGCGCATCGCCGGCACCCAGTGCGTCGGATCGTCCGGCGCAACGCACGAGCCGAGGTCGAAGTCGCCGAAGCACACCATCAGGTCGAGCACCGGGATCAGCGGCGGTTCCGACGAGACACCGTTGCGGCTGTAGTACTGCACGCCCAGCCAGTCGAGCTTGCCCTGCCAGTCCGGATGCGACTCCTCGCGCACGCCGTCGAGATCGGCATCGAAGCCGCCGTGCACCAGCGAGTCGACGAACAGGTGATGATACGCGTAGGTGATGCGGTCGACCGCGGCGAGATCTTCGGGGCGATCGCTGAGCGCGTTGTCGCGGCTCGGCCGCCAAGCGATGGTGTTGAGCGTGAAGCCGACGTGCGCCGCGACGCCGTCGCCGTCGGCGTCGATCGTGTCCGCTTCCATGATCGCCTCGTACATCGCGACGTGGGCGCGCAGGTAGTTGCGCACGGTGTCGATGAAGGCGGGGAAGTTCGGTATCAGGAGCGTGCGACCTGGCGGGAAGAATCCCACGCCGTACGCGGCGAGCAGGTAGTTCACCGGCTCGTTGACCGTCGCCCAGTCGTCGACGCGATCGCCGTAGCGCTCCGCGAGCAAGCGAGCGTGCTCGGCCAGCTCGTCGACGATTTCGTCGGCGCCCTGCGGGTGCGCCCAGCCGCACAGGTTCTCGTCGCTCGGCGCGGCGCAGGTGGCGACGCGCGGGTCGTCGACCCAGACCGGGCTCGAGAAGTGGTGCACGGTGATCATCGGCGCGATGTCGGCGTCGAGCAGGGCGTCGATGAGCGCGTCGTAGTGCGCCAGCCCCGCTTCGCTGACCTCGTCGCGGCGCGGCTCGATGCGCGACCACTCGACGCTGAAGCGGTAGACGTCGAGCGCCAGATCGCTGATCAACTGCACATCGTCGATCGCCATCGTATAGCCGCGCGACGCGTCGCCGACGAAGACACCATTGCCGAGACCCTCGGGCTGCGGCGCCGTCCACAGGTACCAGTCGGTGTCGGGATTCTCGTCCTCGATCTGCGTCGCCGCCGTCGCGACGCCGAAGCTGAAGCTGCCGCGTCCCGCATCGCCGGAGATCGGTCCGCGGTCGGCGAACTGCAAGCCGCTCTCCGCTGCGCCGTCATCGTCATCGCCGCAGGCACCGAACAGCAGAGCGCCCAGCAACGACACAGGTAACGCCCACCGCATTGCACGTCGTCTCGTCATGCGGCCGGCTATGTCA
>CADEER010000268.1:0-3437 GCA_902826395.1 uncultured bacterium | reverse complement strand
GGGATGGCGGCGCCGCTCCTCGACGCGAGCGCGCGGAAAGCGCTCGAGCAGAGCGTGGCGCGGCGCCGGATCCTCGCTGCGCAGGATGAAGAGATCCTTGCCGCTCGGGACGACGCCGCGCACATACCCAACCGGATCGCGCGATTCGTTGAAGATCACCGGCACGTCCGTGGTCAGCAGGCGCAAGCCTTCGTAGCCGGGCATCCACACGTGCACGAGATGGATGCGGTGACTGGCGGCGAACTCGCGCGCCAGCCAGCCGGTTTCGGAGTCGGCGTCGCCGGTGATGGGGCCGAACACGAAATCGACGAAGTAGATCTGCAAGTTGGCGGCAACGGCGACGGCGAGCACTGCCGCGATCGACAGGTCGCGGCCGGCGCGCAACAGTACACTGCGGCCGCGCCACAACGCCGAGCAGCAGGCAACCAGCGCCAGCGCCGCGACCGTCGCGCCGGCGGGCAGTGCGCCGGTGGTGCGATTGAATCCCGGCGCGTACTGCAGGCCCAGTCCGAGCAGCAGATAGCCGACTCCGAACACCAAGCCCGTGGCCGCCGGAAAACGGCGCAAGCCGATCAGCGCCATCGCCGCGCCGGGAACAATGAGCGCGCCGGTATACAGATCGGCCATCGGCTTGCCGATGCCGTACTGCGGTTGCGCGTCGTGCCCGACATGAAAGCCGCGGATCGCGTTCCACGCCTGCGCCGCGACTACTTCGGCGTCCGAATCGGTCCGGTACACGTCGCGCTTGAGGCTCTCCATCATCGGCGGCGAGAAGATGTTGATCTCGCGCGATCGGCCGAGCATCTCGCCGCCTTGCTGCAGAAGCGCCACTGCGTATGGCCCGGCGGCGGCTGTGCAGGTGAGCGCAAACAGTACGACCGCGCGCGCGGCGCGACGCCGGCCGGCGCCGTCGACGACCAGCAGAATCGCCAGCGTGGCGACCAGCAGCGGCAGCGACACCAACGACGCCGGGTAGGTCTGCACGCCGAGCGCCGCGGCGATGCCGAGCAGCACCGCGTTGAGATAGCTCGGCCGCGCCCACATCCGGCCGCCCAGGCAGAAGAGCAGCGTCACGACGAAGGCGGTCTGGATGTACCCCGAGGCGATGCGCGAGTAGGCGAGGTGGCAGTGGTTGGCGGCGAGCAGAACCGCGCCGGCAATCGCGGTCCGCAGATCGCTCGTGTTGCGCAGCGCGTCGAACAACAGGCCGACCGACAGGATTCCGAGCAGCACATCGGAAGCGCGCGCGCCGACCAGGTTCATGCCGAACGGAATCGTCCCGAGACCGACCAGGCCGTAGAACAGATTCATGATCGAGTACGAACCGCCGTGCGCCGGCGGCGAGAACCAATCGCGGTCGGGGTTCGCGTAGAACTGCCGCGCGACGAACATGACGGTGCCCTCGTCGCAGTGCACCTGGCGCGGCACGGCGTCGATCTCCCAGATGCGCAGCGCCGCCGCGAACGCGAGCACCGCGAGACACCAGATCCACGCTGACCACGGCGTCTTGTCCGTCGCGACCATCAGCCGGTGCGACAGCCGCGCCGCCGCCGCGATCAGCCAGACGGCGCCGGCCAGCCACACAAGTACGACAAGGTGAGGAGAATACCCGCCCCACTTCAGCGCCGCCGCGCCCACCATTAGAAGCCAGCCGGGCAACAAGCCGCCGATCCACCCGCGCGCCGGCGGCCACGGTAGCGGCGCTCGCGCCGCCGCGACGGATGATGGAGCGCCGATGGCGACGATCACCGCAGCGCCGACGGCGAGCAACAGCCACGGCAGCGCGAAGCCGCCGGCGACGTAGAGATAGGCGGAGACCAGACAAGCGAGCGCCGCCAGTCGCGTCGCGACGTCGCGACCGAGCGTCACGACCTTCGACGCCGGTCGCGTGCCCTGCCCCATCGTCGGCACTGCTGCGGTGTATTCGAATCCACTTGTGATGGCAAAAAGAGACTCCGTCTCCGTTTGTCGGCTGAAGAGAAGGCTGAGGCTCGGGCTGAGGCTGCAGGCTGGAGGGGGTCTCCTGATTTCCGTTCACGGTTCACTGTTCACGGTTCACGAGCACCACGCATGGACACGCCGCCGCGCACGGAATAGGAACTCCCCATGCCCGGACTCGAAAACACCGATGAACTCTTCGACCTCAGAATGTCTGAGGCCGCCCGCCCACTGCTCGCCAAGGTGAAGGCGTTCGTCGCCGCCGAGGTCGAGCCGATCACGCTCGAGTTCTTCCAGCTCGGCGAAGGTCGGGCCGACCGCTGGTCGTGGGCGCCCGGTCAGCTCGAGCTGCTCGACAGTGTCAAGGCGAAGGCCAAGACGCAGGGCTTGTGGAACTTCTTCCTGCCCGACGCCGAGACCGGCCAGGGGCTGAAGAATCTCGACTACGCGTACATCGCCGCCGAGCTCGGCAGGAACCCGATCGCCTCCGAGTGTCTGAATTGCTCGGCGCCCGACACCGGCAACATGGAGGTGCTCGAACGCGTCGGCACCGCGGCGCAGAAGGAGCGCTGGCTCGAGCCCCTGCTCAACGGCGAGATCCGCTCCGCCTACGCGATGACCGAGCCCGACCTCGCCTCTTCGGATGCCAAGAACATCGCCTGCCGCGCCGAGCTGGTCGGCGACGACTGGGTGATCAACGGCGAGAAGTACTACATCTCGGGCGCCGGCGATCCGCGCTGCAAGATCATGATCGTCATGGTGCAGACCAGCCCCGACGCGGCGCCGCATCTGCGCCAGTCGCAAATCCTGGTGCCGACCGACACACCGGGCGTCGAGATCCTCGGACCGATGCACGTCTTCGGCAAGGACGACGCACCGCACGGCCACATGCACATCCGCTTCAGCGATTGCCGGGTGCCGCGCGAGAACATCCTGCTCGGCGAGGGCCGCGGCTTCGAGATTTCGCAGGTGCGGCTCGGCCCTGGCCGCATCCACCACTGCATGCGCTCGATCGGCGCCGCCGAGCGCGCCATCGAGCTGATGGCGAAGCGCGGCTTGTCGCGCGAGGCTTTCGGCAAGCCGCTCGCCAATCTCGGCAAGAACACCGAAGTGATCGCCCGCGCCCGCGTCGAGATCGAGGCGATGCGCATGATGGTGCTCAAGGCCGCCAAGGCGATGGACGTGCTCGGCAACCGCGCGGCGCGCGTCTGGGTCAGCGCAATCAAAGCGATGGTGCCGGAGCGCGTCTGCAAGATCATCGACGACGCCATCCAAATCCACGGCGCCACCGGCATCTCGCAGTGGACACCGCTCGCCGAGCTGTACGCCGGCCAGCGCACCCTGCGCCTCGCCGACGGACCCGACGAGGTGCATTGGTTCGTGGTCGGCCGTGCGGAGTTGGCGAGCTGGCAGGAAGCCGCCGCCGACTACGACCCGAAGGCAGCCTATCTCGCCCGACCCGAAGCGGGCCGCAGGTTCACCGGCCCCTGATCAGCGAA
>CADEER010000267.1:4179-5245 GCA_902826395.1 uncultured bacterium | reverse complement strand
GTACGTGTACGGGAGAAAATCGACAGTCTCTTGCCAAGGAGGGGCTAGGGGAGGTGCGGCTATGCGACCTCGTCGAGTCGCCACGCCTTGCGACTCACAAACGCGCGATCACCGCGTCCGCGAATGCGTCGGTTCCGAGCGTGCCACCGAGGTCGCGCGTCTTCTCTCCGTCTTTCAACGCCTGGTCGTAGGCCTTCTTGATGCGCTGCGCGCTGGCCGTCGCGCGGTCGTCGGAGCGCTCCTGGCCGATGTGGTTGAGCATCATCACCGCCGACATCAGAAGCGCCAGCGGGTTGGCGATGTTCTGTCCGGCGATGTCGGGCGCCGATCCGTGCACCGCCTCGAACACCGCGAACTCGTCGCCGATGTTCGCACCCGGCACGACACCGAGGCCGCCCACCAGGCCGGCGCACAGATCGCTGACCACGTCGCCGTACAGATTCTCGAGCAGCAGAATGTCGAACTGCGTCGGATCCTGCACCAGCTTCATGCAGCCGGCGTCGATGATCATCTGCTGGTACTCGATGTTCGGATACTCGCGGCTGTGCACCTGCGCCGCGACGTCGATGAACAGGCCGTCGCTCATCTTCATGATGTTGGCCTTGTGGAACACCGTCACCTTGCGGCGCTGCCGCTGCGTCGCGTAGCGAAACGCCCAATGGGCGATGCGCTTGCACGCCGGCGTGGTCGCCACCTTCATGCTGATGATGACGTCGTCGGTCACCTGGCTCTCGGCGCCGCTGTACAGGCCCTCGGTGTTCTCGCGGATGATCACCAGGTCGACGTTCTGAAAGCGGGTCTGCACACCCTCGAGCGAGCGAACCGGCCGCACCGCCGCGTACATGTTCAAGCGCTTGCGGAGCTGGACGTTGACCGAGCTGAACCCCTTGCCGACCGGAGTCGTGCACGGGCCCTTCAGAGCGATGCCGACGCGCTCGATCTCCTCGATCGTGTCGGCCGGCAACACTTCGGTCGCGCCCGCCTCGAGCGCGGCGATGCCGGCGTGCTTTTCGATCCAGGCGATCGGCGCCTCGGCGGCGTCGAGCACGCGCACGACCGCGCGCGT
>CADEER010000267.1:0-4079 GCA_902826395.1 uncultured bacterium | reverse complement strand
CACCTGCTACCCCTGCCGCCGCCATGAGCATCCGCCGCACTGACCGCAAACAATACGACCGCGCCTACTTCGACCGCTGGTATCGATCGCGGCGGCGCGTCATCACTCCCGAGTCGACGCGCCGCAACGCCGCACTGGCGCTGGCGATCACCGAAGTGCTGCTCGAGCGCCGCGTTCGCACGGTGCTCGACATCGGCTGCGGTGAAGGGCAGTGGCGCGCCGTGTTGCGGCGCATGCGCCCGGGCCTGCGGTGGACCGGCCTCGATCCCAGCGACTATGTCGCGCGCCGCTTCGGCCGCCGGCGCAACATTCGCCAGGCAGGCTTCGCCGACCTACCCGAGCTCGGCCTGCGCGGCAAGTTCGATCTGATCGTCTGCTCGAACGTGATCCACTACGTCCCGACACCAGACTTGCAGCGCGGCCTGCAGACCATCGCCGAGCACCTCGGCGGAGTCGCGTGGCTCGAAGTCCACACGTCCGACGACCCCGTCACCGGCGACGTCGAGGAAATGCACTTGCGCAGCGAAAGGCAGTACCGCCGCCTGTTCAAGCGTGCCGGCCTCGCCGCCGTCGGAATGCACTGCTGGGTGCCGCAGGACTGGGTGGAAGAGCAGTGGGTCCGTCGGATGGAGCGTCCCTGATGCCGGATAAGGAACCAAAACTCATTTCGGGAACTGGGAACGGCGACGTCGCAACCCTCGAAATCGAAATCCAAATCGAAATCGAAATCGGTAGTCGAGAGTCGGACGCGCCAGATTAGGTGCTGGGCGGTCTAACGCCGGTTCCCCGTTCCCGGTTCCCGATTCTATTCCCGGCCCTGAGAGCCAAAGCCGCCACCGCGAGCAGGACGGCCCCGGCGACGAGTAGGCCGTTGCTCGATGTCGCCGGCACCGCGGTCGGCACCTCGGCGCAGAAGCCCGGAGTGGGAAAGAAATTGCACGACTCGCCGCGGGCGTTGCAGCGGCTGTCGCAGCAGACGTCGTCGACGCAGAAACCGGAAGCGCATTGCGCGTCATCGCCGCAGTCGGAACCGATCGGCGCCGGGGTGTTCGTCGCCGTCTGCGTCGGCGTCGACGTGGGCGTCGACGACGGTGTGTGAGTCGGAGTGGAGGTCGGCGTCGCCGAGGGAGTATCGCTGGGAGTTGCGGTGGGAGTCGATGACGGGCTGGCGGTGGACGTGGGCGTCGCCGAGGGCGTGCTCGTCGGCGTCGTCGTCGGGCTGGCGGTGGGAGTGTGGGTCTGGAACACGACGTACTCGAAGTTGGGACCGAGGTGGATGAGCCCCGCCAGGTTGTTCGTCGGCTCGCTGAGCATGGTCAGCACCTGGGCGTTGTATCTGCCGCTGGCCGATGTGAAGTCGCTCGCGACAGTGATGCTGTCGCCCGGCAGGCCGTGCAGATCGAGGCTGTCCAATACGGTATCCCCGCCGACGCAGCGGGAGCCGATGGTGTAGCTCTGGTTGGCGAGCAGCGTGATCGACATGGCGAGCGACGCGTAGCGAAAGTCGTTGATGAGGGTCGCGCCGACACCCGCCGGCACGATCCCGCTGCCCTGCAGCACGCCGGCGGAATCCCAGATCCCCACCTCGACGCCGGCGCCGAGCCCGTCCGAATCCTTGTCGTAGTGCCCTACCGAAACGACGGACAGGGCGGTGGGGCCGACGGTAAACTTCCACCCGTGCGTGTCGCTGTTACCCCGACATGTCTCAGAGCCAGCGATACCGCCGGTGTACGCGCTGATGATCACCGCTGCCGGCGCGGGCGCTGCCATCACCGCCCCGATCCACAGCACCACCATCCACTTCGCGAAGCCCAACCGTTTCAAAACGCCACCTCGTGCGAATTCTGTAAGTGCCGACACCAAAAACCAGCGAGCGCCTATACAACGTCCCCCGGCGCTCGACAATGAAGATTCGAGCCGTTGGCGGCGGGTTCTCGAAATCGAAATCGAGAGTCGGAAATCGAGAGTCGGACGAGAAGACCCACTACCACAGTCGCTTGACGCCGTACTTGGGAAACACCGAATCGGAGGTGACGACGGTGAGCCCCTCCTCGAGAGCTTGAGCGACGAGCAGCCGATCGAACGGATCGCGATGTCGAAAGGGCAACTTCGCCACTCGCGCAACGTGACGAAAGCTGATCTCGAGAAGGGAGAATCGGTTCGCCGAGAGCTGCGCGGGTACGAACGTATCGATCGGCTCGTCGAGCCGAAGCTTGCCCAGGCTCAACTTGATCGCCATCTCCCAGCAGCTTGCCAGGCTGACGAGACAGTCGTTGCTCGGATCCGCGACGGCTGCCCGCGCTTTCCTCGACAGCTTCGACGCGCCGTCCACCCACCAGAGGAAGACTTGCGTGTCGATCAGGAGCCTCACAACCTATCGGTAGTCGCTGAAGTCTTCTGGTGTCTCGTCGAAGTCAGGAGAGATCCAGATCCGCCCCTTGGCCGTTCCTGGTTTACGCGGGGTTGATGGGGCTTCGACGGGAACGAGCTTCAGAACCGGCTTGTTGTCGCGCGCGATGATGACTTCTTCTCCCATCATGGCCTTCCGCACCAGACGGGAAAACTGCGCCTTCGCCTCCGCGATGTTCACCTTCGTCATAGTTGGTCATATTAGATGACCAACTATGACGGATCAACCTGCAATCCTCGGCTCGCGACTCCCGGCTCGCGGCGTTCACGGATCGAAGACGCCCACTCCATCTGGGAATGACAGGCCGTCGAGGAATGTCTCGGGCGGCAGCGGCTCGCCGTCGGCGAAGCGGATGCGGCGCACCGTGCCGGTGCGCGGGCCGGGGCCGGGGCCGCGCGGGCCGATGATGAGGCCGAGGTCGGCGTAGTAGACGGTGCCCTGCTTGTCGATGCCGATGCCGAGCGGTGTTCCGGTGGAGTACGGCTCGTCGCCGAGCGTCTCGCCGGCCGGCGGCTGCAGGATGCGGCCGACGAACGTGCCGTCGGCGTCGTACTCGGCGATGACCCCGTTGATGATGCTGCTGACCAGGAAGTTGCCGTCGGCGGTGCGCACCAGGCCGTTCGGCGTCGGGATGTTGTTGTCGGTCGGGAAGACTTTCTCCTTGTTCAGTAAGTCTTCGGTGACGAGCGGCGCCCCGCTTTCGTCCATGCGGCCACAGCCGCCGGCCGCGTCGTCCGAAGTCGGGAACGGCGGCGCGTAGCGATAGATGCCGGGATCGGCGCGGGCGCTGGCGACGTACACGTTGTCGTTCTCGTCGACGAAGATGCCGTTCGCCGTGCCGATCGCCACGTCGAGCTTGCACGAGCGCGGGTTGGGCGCGTCGAGCGGCGGGAACCAGAGAATGAGCTGGCCGGTCGGCGGCCCGACGGCCTGGTTGCCGACGTCGGTTGTGACGAGTCGACCGTCGGAGAGAAAGCCGCAGCCGTACGGCTCGGCGTTGTCTTGCGTCGCGCCCTGGAAGCTTACCGTCAGCTTGCCGACCTGAGTTGCCGACAACTCGCCGACCATGTCGCCATGCAGCTCGAAGACGCCCCAACCCGCCGGCGGATCCGGCTGCCCCGTGTCCTCGCCAGCGATGAAGCGCCGGCCGTCGGCGGAGATGCACACCTGGCCGTTGATGTCGCGGCCGTTCGCCGGATCGTCGTTGGCGCTGGGAATCACCACCTGCTGCCGCGACGGCTCGTCGAGCGCAAAGCCCCACAAGCGATTGCCTTCCGGCACCAGCAGCAGCCGCTCCGGCGAGGTCGCCGCGTCATCATCGCTGCCACACGCGTTCAGTGTCGTCACCGCGACCAAGCCGATGACGAGCGCTCTCAACACAACGCGAATCTCGGATCGCATGTCGAGCTCCCCCCTTATGGATGCGGGCGAACCTTCCACTCAATGCGCGCGCGGTCAAATCAATCCGGCTGCACGTGCGGTCAGTGTGCGAGTCGTGAACCGTGAACCGTGGAGCTGAGATTCAGGAGGTCGACAGAGATGTAGCTCGTCGGCCGACAGTCCCTCCCTTGCGAGACTGTCGGAAAACGAAAGATCAGTGACCGTACACGTACTCGTACTCGTACCCGTACTCGTACACGGAGTTTCCTGCAGAATTCGGGCATTGATC
>CADEER010000266.1 GCA_902826395.1 uncultured bacterium | reverse complement strand
CGCCGGTGCGCCGCCCCAGCATCCTGCTGCGCCGTCACGCCAGCCTGCCGGTGATTCTCGAAGCTCGGCCGAAATGAATTGCCGCTCGGGAACCTGCCCTCCCGTTACAAGTTGCCCTACGGCCTCCTAGCTCAGCGCTGCTCATCCTCGGGCAGCGCAACGCTCGCCGTGAGGGCCCCGAACGCCGCGGCCGTAATTTCTCCCATCACCAGCGGCGGAACACCTTCCCGCGCCAGTTGCTCTGCTCGGTTCTTCAGCTCCGCGACCTTCTCCGGATGCTGGTCGGCGACGTTGTTCTTCTCAAAAGGATCGCTCCGTAGATCGAAGAGCTCCACCCGGGTCGGCAGCGTCGTCGTCCACACCAGCTTCCATTCACCTTCTCGGATGCCGGCGACGGTCGGCTCTATGTTGTAGACGATCTCGCGTCGCGGCGACGGCTTGCCCTCGCTGATCGTCGGCCACACGTCGACCCCGTCGAGCGGCTTCTGCTTGGCTACCGATGCGGCGGCGAGGCTCGCAAGAGTCGGATACATATCCACGACGTGAATCGGCTGATCGATGCTCGTGCCGGATTTGATGCGACCGGGCCAGCTCGCCAGTGCTGCGACCCGCGTGCCCCCTTCGTAGACCGAGCCCTTGCCATCGCGGTACGGGCCGTTGTCGGGCGGGATCGAACCCCCTGAAGTATCCACCTCGCCGGTGAGCTTTGCCGATCGCGGACCGCCGTTGTCGCTGTGAAAAATGATCAGCGTGTTGTCGAGCATCTCTTGCTTTTGGAGCGTCTCGATCACACGGCCGATCTGGTCGTCCATGGCCGTGATCATCGCTGCGTACGCGCGACGGGCTGGATCTTCGATGGAGCCGTACTTGTCGAGATACTCCTTCGGAGCCTGATAGGGTGCGTGCGGTGCCGTGAAGGCCAGATACAGAAAGAGCGGCTTCTTCGGCGCGCGATCGACGATTCGTTTGACGGCCTCGTCGCCGAGCAGAGTGGTGACGTATCCCTCGTCGCGGGCCACCTGCTCGTCGCGGAACCAGTCCCGCGTACCGTGCGCCTCCTTGGTGAAGTAGTCGATCTCGCCGAGCATCGCCCCGTACTGATGATCGAAGCCTCTGCCACGCGGCCAGTACTCTCGCTTGGCATGCCCGAGGTGCCACTTGCCGACGATGGCGGTCTCGTATCCAGCCTCTCTCAAAGCCTGTGGCAACAGCCATTCGTCAGTGGCCAAACCGTATTTCCCTGCCGACGGGATGACCGCGGTCTGGAGACCGTAGCGCACGGGGTAGCGACCGGTCATCAGCGCGGCGCGGGTCGGCGTGCACATCGGTTCCGCGTAAAACTGTTCGAGGCGCGCGCCGGTCGCGGCCAGCCTGTCGATGTTCGGTGTCAGGATGTCGGAGCCGTGAAAGCCCACGTCCTTCCAACCGAGGTCGTCGGCGAGGATGTAGACGATGTTTGGCTGCGGACCATCGTTGGGAGTCGCCGCCGTGGCGGAGAATGCGGGCAGCATTGCCGCAGCCACCATGGCGAAGATCGCGGTCGCGTATCGTTTGTTCATGTAACCCTCTCAGGCTTTGAGCGTCATCGGCAGGCGCCCGTTGCCGCTCGTCTAGGGTAGGTTGCTTGCGGGTTCGCCGGCGTCAGCGCCCCGATGAGTCGCTGGAAGTCGGCCGATCTCCGCAGCGACGCACGGCCCGCCGCGGTCAGACGATCGACCTGCTCGTCATCCAGGTTGAAGGTGGTCGGCAGATCGTTGAAATACGCTCGCTCCTGCGGGTCCGTGATCGACTCGAAGTCGACGCTTGCTACGTACGACTGCACTGCGCGTCCTTCGTCATCGGGCGGAACCTCTCGAACCCACTGATCGAGACTGGCGCGCAAGAGCTCCAGGGTCTCAAAATTGAACCCATAGATCTGCACATCGCTAACCGCGTTGATCAATGTCGCCAGGGACGGAGCAGCCGGCGAAAGGCTGAACTTTGGCTCTGGATGCACCTCGGCGTTCACGACGATCACCGCGATATGCGGCGGATGCTTGGTGCCGAGTTGGTCGAAACGCTGACGCAAACCGCCCGAGAGGGTGATGTTCTCGAGCGGCCCGCGAAGTCCGAGATTGTCGCTCACACCGCCGTCCACCAAGTGCACGTACTTGCGCTTCCCGCTGAGATACCCGTCGACGACCTGGGCCACACGAGTGCGTCGCGAGGAGGTACGTTCCTGCCGAGCCTGCTCGATCCACGGAGGCGGCACGAAGCCGCATTCGCCGGCATAGCTGCGCAACGTGAGCGGCGTGAAAAGACCAGGGACCGCCGACGACGCCGCTACTGCGCGCGCCACCTCGAGCTCGCCGAGATCGGAACAGATGAGATCGAACTGCGGCTGGAAGAAGGTGAACCGATTGGCCGCGGCGAGATCCGTCGCGTTGATCTGCACAAAGGGACCGCCCGCCTGCTGCAAATCCTCAAAGTTCGCCCCGTCGAAGATGTCGCGATCGTACAGCCGTACCGCGAGCTCACTGCGGTCGAAAAAGGTGCTCGCCATGCGCATCCAGTTTATCGGAGACAGCATCTCCTTGATCAATTGGCTCTGGATGTTGCGACGGAGGAAGCGCTCCTCGAAATCGGCGAAAATCCGATCCCCATAAAGCCCGTAGTACGCCGCAGTGAAACTGCCGCCGGAAACGGAGGTAATGACGTCGACCTCGTCCAGCAGGCGCTTTTCGACACCGTTCACAACGATGCGAGTGTCGCGGAGCTCTTGCAGAACCCCGTACGCCAGGGCCGCCGCACGCGTACCACCGCCCGAGAAAGCCAGAAACAACACTACGTCACCTAGAGGGCGCGCGGCCAAGTTACCCCGCGGTCGGTAGCCGTAATCGGGGTCCCACCGCACCAGTGGAGCGTTTGCCGGTCGATAGGCAGCGCACCCAGCGAATACCACTCCCATGATCAGAATGACTGGAAGAAACGCGCCGCACGTTCCAAACGGTCGCGCCGCTGTCCGACGCGTTCTCGCCATCTGCGACCGCGTGTACACCCCGTTCATCGCGCGTCCATGCGCCCAGCCGCCTTCGGCGACTCGTCCCGCACTCATGTACGCCTCCGACTTGCCCGCCGCGACCGCCGAGCATTCTTTCCTTGCGTCACATCCGACACTGCGGGCAGCAGCCGGTTGGCGATCGCGTCAGCCTCTGCGGCGCGGATGCCGAGTCCTCTCAGTATCAACGACGATACGGCCACGCCGTGCTGCTCCGCATCGACCCCGTCGTCGATCACCCTGCGTATTCCCGCGGCGACCGGGCCAACGCAGAGGTCGGCGGCCGAATGCTCGGAGCCATAGGTGAAGCGTCCCTGCCGTCGACCCGTTCGCAAGCTGGCAAGAACAGGCTCGAGCATGCGTGCAAGCAGGCTCGGATTGCTGCTCCACACACGCAGCAGCCCGGCCGCCCACATCGGCTCCGTCTTCGCCCGAAGAATGAAACGTCGCGTGCCGATTGACACGCGGACGGCCGGGTCTGCCTCGGCCGCGTAACTCGTGACGATGTCGTTCTGCAATCGTTCCGCGCCTTCTATGATGGCCGCTTCAAGCAGATCCTCGCGCGTGCGGAAGTAGTTATAGAACGTACCGGTCGCTACGCCGGCGCGCGCGGCAATCTCGTGAATCGCGGGAACGCGCATATGCTCGTCGCGGAACAGCGCGAGGGCCGAATCGATGAGCAGCGCTCGAGTCCGGGTACGCACGCGGCTCAGAGGGAGCACGGTCGGCCGCTCTTTCTTTGGAGTCATGGCAGATTCTTCCCTACGTTAAAATTGACGGAACATCAAGAATTGACAGATTGTTCATTTATTGATACGCCCGGCGGCATCGTTCACTGTCCGCGTCGCCCAAATCGAAGGGGCTCCGATGAAACACGTAAACGCAGGCTCGACCTTGACCCTTGTGCCCACGGCTGCCCTGGCTGCCCTGGCTGCCTTCTCGCGCAGTGGCTGCACGGAACAGAGGGTCGATCAATCACGCCTGGCATCAACCAACACCGAAGGCGATCTTCGCAATGGGCTCGGGAAGCGGTCCGTTAGACCGCAGTCAGGTAGCCTGGGGAAGTCCGTGAGCAAGGGCGGAAAAATGAGACGAGTAGTGGGGAGCGTCGTTACGGCCGTGCTGATCTGCATCACTGCCGCGCGTTCGCCGGCGGCGGAGATCGGCCATTTCAACGGCGGCCTGTTGAACATTCGCGACTACTTCGTACCGCAGCCGGCAGGTGTTTATGGTGCACTCTACAATTACGTGTACACGACGGACCGGCTGAACGACTCCGGCGGCAATGAGGTAGACTCCGTAACCGTCAATCCGACTGCCGGCCCGGGGGCAACCGTCAATGTAGACGTCGACGTGGACTTGTACGCGCTCGCGCCGGCGCTCATCTGGGTGCCGGACTGGAATCCATATGGATTGAAATTCGGTGCTTTGATCGCGCCGACATTCGTGAATGCGAGCCTTTCCGCGGCGCTGTCGGTGGCAACCAATCTGGGCGGCACCGTCGAGGCCGGAAGCTTTGGCGTCGGTGATTTGTTCGTCCAGCCGGTGTGGATTGGATGGGCGCCGCAGCATTTCGATGTTTCACTTGCCTACGGCTTTTACGCCCCAGTCGGTAGATACGACACGACTACAGAATCGCTGCCCGGCGGAGGTACGATTGAGGTAGAGGATTCGGACAATCTCGGTTACGGCTTCTGGACACAACAGATCCAGGCGGCGGGGGCGTGGTATCCATGGACAAACAAGGGGACGGCGATCTCTACCGCGCTGACCTACGAAAACCACCAGGACAAGAGAGACTTCGATCTCGAGCCGGGTGACAATCTGACCCTCAACTGGGGTATCAGCCAGTTTCTTCCGGTTACGAAGGATCACGAGCTCTTGGTCGAAGTGGGTCCCGCGGGGTATGACACCTGGCAGGTCACGGCCGACAGCGGCAGCGACGCGTCGAACCAGGTGCACGACGAGGTCCACGGTGTTGGCGGGCAGCTCGGGCTTGCATATGTCCCGTGGTCTCTAGCCGTTACCTTCCACGCCTTCGGTGAATTCTCCTCCGAGGACCGCTTCCAGGGTAACGCGTTCGGCCTCAGCGTCGCGAAAAAAATCTTCTGAATCGGCGGCGAACCTGATCACGCGGTGTTGGTCCGTCCGACACCCGCCGCGTCCCCTCAAGCGCTCAAGCCGTAGAAGCGCAACGCGTTGTCGCCGAGCACCTTGCGCTGCACGTCGGCAGGC
>CADEER010000265.1 GCA_902826395.1 uncultured bacterium | reverse complement strand
CGACAGTCTCTTACCAAGGAGGGGGTCAGGGGGAGGTCCGCACCGTGCGCGCACTGCCTCCGGTTGCTTCGGTATCGGTATCGCTTTCGCTTTCGGTATCGGTATCGAAACCGGAATCGATAGCGATTCCGATACCGATACCGACTTCGGGTCGCTACGCGACCTCCCCTAACCCCTCCTTGGCAACGAGGGGGATTGGCGGGCTGCGGCTCGCAATTGCGAGCCTTCGCGCAACAGCGCCGGAACGGCGAGTGCGATCGTCATCAGCAGCATCGCGGCGCGGTCGACGAGAGTCGCGACCAGCAGCGTGTCGAAACTCGAGCCGAGTTGTTGTCCGACGAAGGCGGTCATCAGCTCGCGCAGACCGATGCCGCCGGGGGTGATGTTGAGCAGCGTGCTCACGGTCATCACCGGTGCGATGAGCAGGCTGTCGAGGGCGTCGATCGGCGCGCCGATGGCGCGCATCGCGAACCACAGGCGCACGCCGACCAGCGCGAACTGCACCAGCAGCAACAGGTTGGTGGCGGTGAGAACGCGCGGCGCCAGCAGCCGCGCGGCGTTGCCGCGCACCGGCAGCAGGCTTCCGAGCCGCGGCACGCCGAAGAGCAGGGCGGCGGCGCCCAGCAGCATCGCTGCCGCGAGCGGTGCGCCGGGGCGCGGCGCTCGCTCGCCCTGGGCTACGGCAGTCCACGCGAGCAGCAGCGCCAGGCTGACGATCGCCATGGCGCCGATCCGCACCACCGACTGCGACACGAAATCGCGATACGAAACGCGATACTGATACTTGAGGGCGGCGGCGCGCAGCACCGTGCCGGCCTTGGCGGGAAGATAGTTGAGGGCGATCGACGACAGCGTCAGCGACACCGTCTCACGGCGACGGATGTCGGCGCCGAGGGCGGTCAGCGCGACATGCAGGCCCTCCGCCTGGCACAGCCACGTCGCCACCACCAGCACGGCCAGGACCGCCGTTTCGCCGAGTGTCAGTCGGCGCAGACCGGCGGCGAGGGCGTCGTTCTGCCACAGCAGATAGACGACGGCGCCGGCCAACAGGGCTGTGACGACCCAGCGCACGACGCGCAGATAGGGCCGGCCTGCTGCCGGGCTGTCCACGCCGTCCATATCGTCAACCCCGTCCACTCAGCTATCTCGCGCAAACGCCGCGTAACTGACCAACAGACCGATCTGGTGCGACGTAAAGCGGTCGATCGTCAGCCAGCGCCGATACAGGCGCTGCGGCGCGGGAAAGGCGAGCAGGATCTCGGCCTCGCGCCGCGACACCGCGAACGGCAGTGCGGCGAGCCGGCGCAGCACCAGCTCGCGCAGCGGGCCCCGATACCAGAGGTCGACGGGAGCGTGCACCGGCGAGCGCTTCGGCTGGTGGATGACCTCGGCCGGCAGCAGATCGCGCTGCATCGCCAGCTCGATCAGCGCCCGCTTGCCGAGCTCCAGTCGCAGCGACGAATCGGAACCGCGCAGCAGCGACTCCGGGATGCGGCTCGCGGCCGCGATCAGCGCCTCGTGCATGAACGGCGACCGAACCACCATGCCGCTGCGCGTCGCGGCGCCGGCGAGCTTGGCGCGATTCAAGCCGACCTTGCCCTTGGCTGCGTAGGCTCGCCGCAGCGGCGTCATACCGTCCGTCGGAGCCGCCAGCTCGGCGAGGATCGATTCGACGTCGGCGGCTTCGGGCGTCGCCTCGCCGCGCAGTCGCGCCAGCGACAGGGGGTCGAAGGTGCGTGCCGCGAGGTAGCCGCGCACCGGCTCTTCGCGGTCGAGAATGTGAAGCACGTTGCGCGCCACGCGCGCCGGATGGCCGAGCGCGCGCTCGACGCTCGGCTGCGCCAGGATGCGGCGCAGTGCGCGGCGAGCTCTCGAATCGAGGCCGGCGAGGCGCCGCATCAAGCTGACGCGCCGCGCCACTGTCGGGTAGCCGAGGAACAGTCCGTCGCAGCCGTCGCCGGTCAGGCACACTTCGATGCCGGCCGCCGCCGCGGCTGCGCAGGCGTGTGCGGTGAAGACGAGGTAGTGCGCCTGCCCGGCGGGTTGGTTGAAATCGGTGGCGTAGCGCTCGAGACCGGCGGCGAGCACGTCGGGTGTCAGGTCGATCCAGTGGTGGCGGGCGCCAAGCGCTGTCGACGTCGATTCGGCGTGCGGCTGCGTGAAGCCCTCTTCGCGATAGCGGAAACTGAACGAGTCGACGTCGTGGCCGCGGCGCCGCAGCAGCGAGACCAGCAGCGCCGAGTCGAAACCGCCGAGCAGCACGCCGACGCGCCGCGGCAGGTCGGCGAGAGCTCGGTCGAACGCTTCTTCGAGGCCGGCGATCGACGCGGCAAGGTCGGCGTAAGGCTGCGGCGGATCGACCGCTGCGGGCGCCGGTGTGTCGCACGCCGCCGCGCAGCCGTCTCGCGCCACCTCCATCACTTCTCCGGCCGGCAGCAGCCAGACGCCGGCGAACAGACTCGCGGGCGGCGGCACGAACTCGTACGACAGCAGGAAGTCTTCCCAGCGCCGGTCGAGCGCCGCGCCGGGGTCCTGATCGCCGAGGCGGCGCAGCGCATCGAGCTGCGTTGCGATGGCCGTATCGCCGTCGGCGACCCGGCTGTAGAGCGGCCGATTGCCCTGCGCGTCAGTGATCGCATACCGCCGCTCGCCGTCGTCGAGCACCGCGGCGAAGCTGCCGGGCAGCCGGCGCAGAGCCGGCAGCCCGCCGGCGCGCAGCGCCCGCAGCAGAGCGGCAGCGGTGGACGCGGTGCCCTGGCGATCCATGAAGCCGACGGCGGTGATCGCGATCCGCCCGTCGCGCGCCGTGCTGTGGTCGGCGTCGACGAGTGCCTCACCGCGCTGCCAGCCGCCGCCGGAGGTACCGAACGACAGCGAGCTCATGTCGCAGCGCCTCCGCGCAGCGGCACCAGCATGCGCGCGGTGCGCAGGGCGCGCCGCCGCAGCGCGACTCGCGCACCGGCGAGGGCGCGTTGCAGCTCGTCGCTGCGCTCGAGCGCGGTGCGGGCAGCGGCGAGCAGGGCGTCGCCGGACACCGCGCCGATGTCGATGGCAAATTCCGACATGCCAGCGCGCTGCATCAGTCCGGTCGACTTGTGTTCGTAGCAGATCGCCACGCACGGCGTTGCGGCGGCGATCGAAAACACCTGATGGTGGTAGCGCGTTGCGATCGACAGGCACGAGGTCGCGATCAGACGGCGCTGGCCGTCGGCCGGCACGTCGCGATCGAGGACGCGCCAGCGCACGTCGCCCGGGAGGCGGCGGCCGAGGCCGTTCAGGTAGTCGACGTCCGAGTGCACGGCGCCGGCGAGCTGCGGCAGGAAGACGAACTCGAAATCGCCACCGCCGGCGAGACCTTGTATTGCCGCCAGCAGGGCGTCCTCGTAGGCGCGCTGCGCTGGGCCGTTGGAGTCGGCCCAAGCTCTATGCACGAGCGCGGTGACGGTGACGACCGACCGTCGCGTCTCGCAGAGCGGCGACAGTGGGTCGAGGAACGCCGAGTCGGCGGTAACCGGCGCGTCGATGCCGGTGAGGGCGCGCAGGTAGCGCGCCGAGTTCTCCTCGCGCAGGCAGATGCCGTCGAACCACCCGAACAGCCGCCGGCGCAGCGGATTGAGGGCGCGGTTCTCGAACGGCCCGCACGACGGCGCGAACAAGTACAGTGGCTTGCCGTGCAGGCGGCCGAGCCAGACGAGAAACATGTGCACTGGCTCGTGACCGGCGTACAGATCGCCGAAGTAGGGACCGCCGGGCGCCGAGACGACGGCGTCGCAGCTCGCGTAGGCGTCCCACACGCGCCGCGCCAGCGAGCCGCGAGTGGGGCGCGCGCCGCGCATACCGGCGGCGCGCAGCGCTGCGGCCGCAGCCAGAGCCGCAGCGTCGGCCAGCGGCATGACGATCGGCAGACACTCGACGTCGCCATCGACCGGCGGCAGGTAGTCGCGATCGCGGTACTGGTAGAGCAGTGTGAAGCGCGCGCCGGGAAAGCGGCCGCGCAT
The DNA here is from genome assembly GCA_902826395.1 of uncultured bacterium. Classification (GTDB taxonomy): domain Bacteria; phylum Desulfobacterota; class Binatia; order HRBIN30; family CADEER01; genus CADEER01. Next base: position 1,342 of record CADEER010000265.1, on the reverse strand, counting down.
GGCGCGCAGCATGCCCTGCATCGCCGCCTCGTCGCCGCGGTTCTCGCCGTGCTGGTTGGTGATCAAAATGTGCATGACGAGATACCGGCCGACTCGACGATGCCGCGGATGCGCTGGCGCTGCGCGGCGGCCGAGTAGTGCGTTTCGAACAGTTGGCGCGCCGAGGCGGCCGCCGCGCTGAGCGATGCATCGCCGGACGCGAATGCCTCGATCGCCGCCGCGATCGCCGCGGCGTCGCGGCCGGCGACAGTCGTCACGCCCGGCGCCTCCGCCAGCGCCGCGACGGCAGGCGAGGCCATGGTGATGACCGGGCGGCCGACGGCGAGCGACTGCACCAGCTTGTACGGCACGACGTGCCGCGCCTTGTCGGAAGCGCCGAAGATCCCGAGGCAGACGTCCGACCACGCCGCCAGCTCGACCAGCTCGCGCTCATCGACCAGTCGCCGTTCCCAACGGGTGATTGCGCGCGCCGGCTCGGAGAGCGCCGCGGCGAACGCTTCGGCGTCCTGGCCGTCGCCGGCGATGCGGACTTCGACGGCGTCCGGCCGGTGCGCGGCGAGGAGATTGATCGCGGCGGCGATGAGCGGCGATCCTTGCAGGGGGACGAACGTTCCCCAGAACGCGACGCGCAGACGGCTCGTGCGTTCGCCGAGCGGATGCACCTGCCAGACCATCTCGTCGACGGCGATCGGCAGGCTGACGACGCGTTCGGGATCGAGACCGAAGGCCGCGATCAAGTGGTCGCGGCTCTGCGGCGTGTCGGTGACCACCAGCGATACACGGTGCAGGAGGAATCGCTCGGCGGCGGAGAGCAGCCGGTGCGCCCAACCTCCGGCGCGCAACAGCCCGCGATCGTCGACGACCGTCTCGGTGACGCAGATCATCGCGTCGTACACGACGGTCGCCGGGCGCCATGCGGCGAGCAGCGCTGCCGGAATGATGTCGAGGAGACCGGGATAGGCGACCCAGATGATTTGCGGCCGCACGCGCAGCACGGCGCGCGCGCTCGCGGCCCATGCACCGCAGGTGTCGCGCAGCAGGCGCAGGCCGCCGCGTGGGCCGGAGAAGGCAGAGACGCGACCGGCGCTGGTCAGTGCCTCGGTGCGCAGCGCGCAGGTGACCGCGACGCCCGATTCGCGCAGTCGTTCCATCACCTGCACGGTGCGCGGATAGCGATGCGAGGCTTCCGATGAACCGAACATCACGACCCGCGCGGGCGCCTCGTCCGAGGCTCGCTCTTGGAGGGCACCCACCTGGGCCGGTCCTCCCAGATCACCTCTCCCTACGGAGACTGTCGTAAAAGCAGATGCGAACAGTTTCTCGAGCCCGAACCGCAAAGATC
>CADEER010000264.1 GCA_902826395.1 uncultured bacterium | reverse complement strand
CGGCTTGCTCCACAGACCCATATCCGTGTTCATCTGTGTTCATCTGTGGCCCTCTTTGTTTTGGACGGACACCGGCCGATGAGGGTGGCATGTCTCTATATCGGTGAGTTTCCACTCGCGGTTTGTTATCGGACCGAGCCGGAGTTGCGCGGTTGCTCGGTCGTGGTCACCGGCGGCAGCGGGGCGCGCGCTCCCGTGATCGCGTGCTCGCCGGAGGCGGCGGCGCGCGGCGTGCGCGCCGGCCTGAGCGCGGCGCAGGCGCGGGCGGTGTGCGACGAGATGGTCTTTCGCGTGCAGTCGGCCGACGTCGAGCGCGCCGCGCAGAGCGCGCTGTGCGACGTCGCCTACTCGCTGTCGCCGCGCATCGAGGACGGCGGCGCCGGTCTGGTCTATGTCGAGATCGGCGGCACGGACGCCCTCTACGAGTCGGAGACCGAGTTGGTGAAGAACCTGGTGCGCCGCGCCGCCGCGGTGGGGTTCGATGCCGCCGTTGGCGTGGCGTCGACCAAGATCGCGGCGCGTCTGGCGGCGCGCGGCGGCAGCGGACGAGCGGTGATTCCGCGCGGCGAAGAGTGGAGCTTCCTGGCGCCGTTGCCGGTGGCGATGCTGGAGCCGGAGCCGCCGCTCGCCGAGGCTTTGGCACGCTGGGGTATCCGCACCCTCGGCGATCTCGCGGCGCTGCCGGCGGGCGCCGTGGCGACGCGGCTCGGCGCGACGGGAGCGCTGCTGGTGCGGCGGGCGCGCGGCGAAGACGAGGCGCCGTTCGTCACCCGGCCGCTGCCGCGCGATTACGTCGAAGCAGTCGAGCTCGACTACGAGCTCGAGACGATCGATCCGTTTCTCTTCGTCGTCCGGCCGCTGCTCGAGCGGCTGATGGCGCGCCTCGAGCTGCACGGATTGGTGTGCGGCGATCTGCACCTGGCGCTGCGCCTGGCCGACCGCGGTCGCGCCGAGCGGACGGTGAGCGTCGCGGCGCCGAGCCGCGAGCTCAAACCGCTGCTCACCTTGCTGCGCTTGCACCTCGAGTCGCAGCCGCCGCCGGCGCCGGTGGTGGCGATCACCGTCGCGGCGACCGCCGAGCAGTTGCGGCCGACCCAGCTCGACCTGCTGCGGCCGAACGGCCCGGCGCCGGCGCGGCTGGCCGTCACTCTCGCCAAGCTCACCGCGCTGTGCGGCGACGCCGACCGCGTCGGCATGCCGGTGGTGGCGGATTCGCACTGTCCCGACGCCTACGGCATTGCGAGATTTGAAGTTTCACTTCAGTCAGGAACCGGGAACCAGAAATCGGGAACTGGGAACCGGGAACCGGGAACGGCTGATCGGCGGGTTCCCGGTTCCCGGTTCCCAGTTCCCGGCTTTGCCTTGCGCGCGGTGCGGCCGCCGCGCGAGCTCGAGGTGTTCGAGGATGGCGGCCGGCTCGACTTCGTCCGCCCCACTGCCAACGGCAACGGCTTTCACTGCCAGGGCAGGGTGGTGATGAGCGCCGGCCCGTGGCGCGTACACGGCGAGTGGTGGAAGGACGAGCCCTGCCGCCGCGACTACTACGACGTGCAGCTCTCCGACGGCGCCGTCTACCGCATCTACTACGATGCGGCGCGCACGAAGTGGTTCGTCGACGGGTATTACGATTGAGAGGAACAAAAGAGGTCCACAGATGAACACAGATCAACACGGATGCGGATCCATGGCGTTCGCCGCTGATGGCTCGCGAAGCCGCGATGGATTGGCGGATGGATTTCCCGCGTCGATCGCCACGCGAGCAACTCCACCGCCTGAACGAAGAACGAAACCATCTGCGTTCATCTGTGTTCATCTGTGGCTATTATTTTTCCCTGCCGCGGTGTCTTTGCGGTGAAGAGTTTCGACTATGTCGAGCTGCGGTGTCGCAGTGCGTTTTCGTTTCTCACCGGCGCTTCGCTGCCCGAGGATCTGGTGGCGCGCGCTGCCGAGCTCGGTTACCCCGCCATCGCGTGCGGTGATCGCAACGGTGTTTACGGCGCGCCGCGCTTGCATCAAGCGGCGCGTCGCGCCGGGCTGCGGGCGATCGTCGGGTGCAGCCTCCGCGTTGGAGAAAGGCCGGGAACCGGGAACCGGGAACCGGGAACGGCGGATCGGCGTGTTCCCGGTTCCCGGTTCCCGGTTCCCGAGCTGTACCTCCTCGTCGCCAGCCGCGCCGGGTACCGCAATCTCTGCCGGCTGCTCACGCAGTCGAAGCTGCGCGCCGCCAAGGGCGCGGCGCTGGCGACATGGGAGGATCTCGAAGGCCACAGCGACGGGCTGATCTGTCTCGCCGGCGGCATGGAGGGGCCGCTGGCGCATGCGCACGCCGCCGGCGGCGAAGTGCTGCACGGTGTCGTCGAGCGGCTGCGCGGGCTGTTTCCCGGGCGACTCTACTTCGACGTGCAGCGCCATCTCGAGGTCGAGGAGGAGCGGTGGAACGGCGTCGTGCTGGCGCTGGCCGAGAAGTGTGGCGTGCCGGTGGTGGCGACCAACGACGTGCGCCACGCGACGGCGGCCGAACGGCCGCTGCTCGACGTGCTCACCTGCTTGTACGAGAAGACGACGCTCGATGCCGCCGGGCGGCGGCTGCTGCGCAACGCCGAGCGTCACCTCAAGTCGCCGCGGCGCATGGCGGCGCTGTTTCGCGATTGTCCGGCCGCCGTCGCCAACACCCGGCGCATCGCCGAGGAGTGCGAGTTCACTCTCGAGAAGCTCGGCTACCGCTTTCCCGACTACCCCGTGCCGGACGGTGGGTCGCAGATCGAGTACCTGCGCGCCCTCACCTATGAAGGGGCGCGCCGGCGCTACGGCGAAATCACGGCGCGGGTGCGCCGCCAGCTCGAGCACGAGCTGGCGTTGATCGGCGAGCTCGCGCTGGCCGGCTACTTTCTCATCGTCTGGGACATCGTGCGCTTCTGTCGCGAGCAGAGCATCCTCGCCCAGGGGCGTGGCTCGGCGGCCAACTCGGCGGTCTGCTACTCGCTCGGCATCACCGCGGTCGACGCGGTGGGCATGGAGTTGCTGTTCGAGCGCTTCCTGTCGCGCGAGCGCGGCGAGTGGCCCGACATCGACATCGATCTGCCGAGCGGCGATCAGCGCGAGAAGGTGATCCAGTACGTCTATCGGCGCTACGGCGAACGCGGCGCGGCGATGACCGCCAACGTCATCACCTACCGCACGCGCAGCGCGGTACGCGAAGTCGGCAAGGTGCTCGGCTTTCACGAGGAACAGGTCGGCCGCCTGTCGAAGCTGCTCAGCCGGTTCGAGTTCCGCGACGACCGCGATCAGCTCGCCGCGCAATTGCGCGAGGGCGGCGTCGACGCCGCGGCACCGCGAGTGCAGCGCCTGGTCGATCTGGTGGCGCGCGTTCAGGGACTGCCGCGCCACCTCGGCCAGCACTCGGGCGGCATGGTGATCGCCGCCGGCCGCCTCGACGAGGTGGTGCCGCTCGAGCCGGCGGCGATGGAGGGGCGCGTCGTCGTTCAGTGGGACAAGGACGACTGCGCCGATCTCGGCATCATCAAGGTCGATCTGCTGGGGCTCGGCATGATGGCGGTGCTGGAGGACGCGATCCCGCTGATCCGCGCTCACGAGGGAATCGACGTCGACCTGGCGCATCTGCCGCAGGGCGATCCGCTGGTCTACGAGATGCTGCAGCGCGCCGACACGATCGGAGTCTTCCAGATCGAGAGTCGCGCCCAGATGGCGACGCTGCCGCGCCTCAAGCCGCGCTGCTTCTACGATCTGGTGGTCGAGGTGGCGATCATCCGGCCGGGGCCGATCGTCGGTCAGATGGTGCACCCGTATCTCGACCGCCGCGCCGGCCGCCAGGCGGTGACCTACGATCATCCGTCGCTCGAGCCGATTCTCAAACGGACACTTGGCGTGCCGCTGTTCCAGGAACAGCTCCTGCGCATGGCGATGGCGGTCGCCGGTTTCACCGCCGGCGAGGCCGAAGAGCTGCGCCGCGCCATGGGCTTCAAGCGCTCCGAGGCGCGCATGCGCGAGATCGAGACGCGGTTGCGCGACGGCATGGCGAAGAACGGCATCACCGGCGACACGGCCGATCGCATCGTGCGCAGCATCACCTCGTTCGCCCTCTACGGCTTCCCCGAGAGCCACGCCGCCAGCTTCGCGCTGATCGCCTACGCGTCGGCCTACCTGCGCGCCCACCACATGGCGGCGTTTCTCTGCGCCATGCTCAACAACTGGCCGATGGGCTTCTACCACCCGGCGACGCTGGTGAAGGACGCGCAGCGCCACGGCGTGCATGTGCGTCCTATCGATGTGATGCGTTCGGGGTGGCAGTGCACGTTGGAGGACGATCTCGGATTCCAGTTTTCAGATACCAAGAAGCCGGGAGACGCAGGTGGTGAACCGTGGACCGTGAACCGTGAACGGGGGGGAGGGGCCGGTTCACGGTTCACGGCTCACGGTTCACGATTTTCAGTGCGTCTCGGCCTGCGCTACGTCGCCGGGCTGCGGCGCGAGGCGGGGGAGCGCATCGCGGCGGCGCGCGGCGCGGCGCCGTTCGCGTCGATCGACGACGTCGCGGTGCGCGCCGATCTGCGCGACGACGAGCTGCAGGCGCTGGCGCACGTCGGAGCGTTCGCCGCTTTCGACGTCACCCGCCGCGAAGCGCTGTGGCAGGCGGCGGCCGTGCCGCGCCGCGGCACGCTGTGGGCGGCGAGAAGCCGTGAACCGGGAACCGTGAACCGTGAACATCAAGATGAACCAGTACATCAGCCCCTGAGCCCTGATCCCCGACCCCTGACCCCTGATTTCTCGCCCCCCGCCCCTCGCCCCTCGCCCCGGCAGCGGAGAGCGCGCGGCGCGCGCTCTCCGCTGCCCGAGATGTCCAAGATGGAGCGCACGTTGGCCGACTATCGCGCCAGCGGCGTCACCGTCGGGCCTCATCTGATGCGCTATCTGCGCGACGAGCTGGTGCGCGACGGCGTGGTGTGTGCGCGCGATCTGCCGCGCCTGCGCGCCGGTCGCTGGGTGAAGGTGGCGGGGCTGGTGATCGTGCGCCAGCGGCCAGGGACTGCGAAGGGGTTCTGTTTCCTGACGCTCGAGGACGAGACCGGTATCTGCAACGCCGTCGTCGTGCCGGCGCAGTTCGCGCAACACCGCGCGCTCATCCACCGCGCTTCGCTGCTGCAGGTGGAAGGCCCGCTGCAGATCGTCGAAGGCGTGATCCATGTGCGGGCTCGGCGCTTTCGCGAGCTCGCCCTGCCGAGCAGCGCGATCCGCCAGCGCGGCCACGGCTACCGCATGCGCGTCACGCCGGAAGAGGAAGAGCAACCACCGCTACCGAAGTCGCACGACTTCCATTGAGGCAAACGGGTGCTTCGATGTGAAGAAAAAATCTTCACCACAGAGACACAGAGGACACAGAGATGACGGCGACAGATGCGGTGTCGGAATCGCTCGCAATGCCCCCAAAAGAGAGTT
>CADEER010000263.1 GCA_902826395.1 uncultured bacterium | reverse complement strand
TCGACAAGGTGATCGACATCGACCAGGCGCCGATCGGCCGCACGCCGCGCTCCAATCCGGCGACCTATTCCGGGCTGTTCACCCACATCCGCGATCTGTTCGCGCAGCTTCCGGAAGCGCGGGCGCGCGGCTACGGACCGGGTCGGTTCTCGTTCAACGTCAAGGGCGGCCGCTGCGAGGCGTGCTCGGGCGACGGCGTCATCCGCATCGAGATGCACTTCCTGCCCGACGTCTTCGTCACCTGCGAGGTGTGCAAGGGCGCGCGCTACAACCGCGAGACACTCGAGGTGCGTTATCGCGGCAAGAACATCGCCGAGGTGCTCGACATGACCGTCGGCGAGGGACTCGACTTTCTCACCAACGTGCCGCCGGCCCGCCAGAAGCTCGAGACTCTGACGGGAGTCGGTCTCGACTACATCCACCTCGGCCAGGCAGCGACGACGCTGTCGGGCGGCGAGGCGCAGCGCATCAAGCTCGCCAAGGAGCTGAGCAAGCGCGCCACCGGCAAGACGCTGTACATCCTCGACGAGCCGACGACCGGACTGCACTTCGACGACGTGCGCAAGCTGCTCGAGGTGCTCGACCGCCTGGTCGAGAGCGGCAATACGGTGGTGGTGATCGAGCACAACCTCGACGTCATCAAGAGCGCCGACCACCTCATCGACATCGGCCCCGAAGGCGGCGCCGCCGGCGGCACGGTCGTCGCCACCGGCACTCCCGAAGAAGTCGCCGCCAACCCCGCCTCCCACACCGGCCGCTTCCTGCGCCCGCTGCTGCGCGGCGCGGCCGCTTAGCATCCGAGCTTCGCCGTCTAATAGTCCTCGTCACTCGGCTAGAGTTGGGTCCAGGTTCATAGAACCACCAAGGCACGAAGGGCACGAAGGGCTGGTCAGCAACTTCGTGCCCTTCGTGCCTTCGTGGTTTTCGACAGGCCGTTCGCCGGCGTGACGAGCGTGGCGCCTCCGACTATTTCAACGGACGGGGCTTCTCTTCGCCGATAGCAAAGAGTTCTGCGCGTTCGGCAAAGACATTATCGTCGCCTGCCGACAGCCGTGTGTCCTATTAAGTCTCACCAATTTTTCCGCGGACGAAAGCGAGGGATTGATGAGACACTTCTGGAAGCTGCTGCTGGCGCTCACGCTGTTCCTGTTCGGCGCTGCACGGGCCGGCGCGCAGTCGCTGGGCGAGACCGACGACGTGCTCGACGGCGCGCGCTACCTGGTCCGCGCCGACGATCTGGTGCTGGTCGATCCGTACGCCTATCCGGACAACTCCGAGCCGACCGCCACCCAGGTGTCGTACTTCAGCTTGGCGACCGAGGACGGTGTCATCACCAGCGGCGAGGGCATCGTGCCGACTGCCGTCGTTCGGCCGCCGTGTCAGGCGAACCCGGCCGACAGCACGCCGTTCGCACAGCAGACGCAGGTGCTGCGGATGTTCGACCTGCCGTACGACGTGACCGTCGTGCTCGCCCCATCGGCCGCGACGAGCGGCGCGGGCTGCGCCAATGGCCAACCCAACAACATGACTTTCTACATCTTCGACCCGATGGCCGGTGAGCACTACGCCACCCCCGTCGGCAGCGCCGGCTTCACCAACGGCTGGCTGCACACCGCGGTGGCGGACTTCAACGCGGATGGGTTGGACGATCTGTTCGTGCTTTCGAGCCAATGGGCGTACGTGGTCAGCGCGCGCACCGCCGGCGATCCGTCCGCCGGGGTCGTCATCCGCTCCTCTTTCAACTTCTCGCAGACGCCGATGGCGGATCCGACCATCGCCGACTTCAATGACGACGGGAACCTCGACGTGGCCTGGATGGGCGCGAGCTTCACCGCGGGCGCGGTGCCGTCCGTACACCTCGCCACCGTCTGCACCGGTCCGATCGAGGGGACGGTGTGCGCCGGCGCCGCCAGCTTCGCGATCAAGGCCTCGACCGCGACGATCGCGCCCAAAGCACCGACCGGCTCGATCGTCGCCGTCGGCGGACACTGTCTGCAAAACGACAACAACCAGGAAAGCAACGAGCTGCGCGCGCCCGCCATGGCAGTGGCCGCCGGCCAATACGACGGCGCGCCCGGCAGCGAGCTTTTGGTCGTGGCGCTGTACGAGGACAGCAACAAGAACTGCAAGGCGGTCGCCGAGGTGTACAGCTTCGCCACCTTCACCGGCAGTGCGGGACAAAATCTCGTCCCGACGCTCGAGGGCACGCTCGACGATCTCGGACCGCACAGCCACATCGCCAGCCCGTCGTCCATCTACGCCGCGGCGGGGCGGATCGATTGGTCGGCCGACACCGACACCGCGGCGGTCGCCATCTCGGGCGGCACCGAGCACAACGTCATCGCCATCTCGTTCACCGACGGCCTGCTGATGACGAAGCGCGATCACACCTTCGACAGCGGCAACGTCAACAAGTCGTTCGCCGGCCTCGCCATCGGTCGCTTCGCCTCGGCTCCCGAGGCGGACGCCTCGACCTCGTGCGACCAGGACAGCGAGTGCACCGATCGCTGCGCGAGCAGCACCTGCGAGATCTCCGGCGCCGATTGCACGGCCGACGGCGACTGCACCGGCGTCTGCAGCGACGGTGTGTGCTCCTACATCAAGCCGAACAACTACGACCTGCAGATCGCCGCGTTTCTCATGGCGCGCAACAGCGACGATCACTTCAGCGAGATCTTCATCTACTCGGCCGATCCGCTGCGCGCGTTCGAACCCGAGCAGATGCAGAATTTCAACGTCGAGGAGTTCCAGAACCTGTCGATGGATCGCGCCGTGCGCGGCGGCTCGCTGCTGCGGGCGGGTGATCTGCAAGGGCGCTCGCAGCGCCTCGGCACGCCGTCGGTGGTGCGCATCCACAGCAACATCCAACCGGACATGGTCGTCGCGGTGCCACCGATGCACGCCGACTGGCTGCCCTTCGGCGATGTCAATGAGACCCAGTTCTGCGATCCGACGCCGAACAACTGCGCGCTGCACTTCAGCGAGAGCAACATCTGCAACTGCACCGATCTGCAGTCGAACAGCACCTGTGCCGACGGTCGCGAGCTGCGCTGCCTGTTCAACTTCAGCACCCTCGCCGGCGAGTACACGTCGCGCTACGAGTTCGACAACAGCCAGACCAACCAATCCGAGACCACCGAAACGACGAGCTGGTCGCTCGGCGTGTCGGTCGACATCAGCGGCAAGGTGAAGTCCGTCGACGAGGGGGTGGAGACGACGCAGGAGCTGAAGTTCGCCGCCGAGAACAGCTACGACCAATCGGTCAGCAAGACGAACAGCAACTTCCAGACCCACAGCTTCAACGCCGCCGTCTCGACCGGCTTCTTCGATCACGTCTGGTACACGGTGCGCGACTACAACGTCTTCTATTATCCGGTGATCGGTCAGACCGTGTGCGTCGACGAGTGCGGCGACGACGGTCTGTGCACCATCTCCAACGCCGCGTGCGAGATCGACGCGGATTGCCCCGCGGCGCCCGACGACTGCGACGCCGCCGACCAGCAGCAGCTCTACGTGCAGTACTCCGGTGCCAGCTCGGTCGTGTCGACGTCGGCCGACGGCGGTGTGCTCGAGTGGTACCAGCCGGTGCACGAGCCCGGCCAGATCCTCTCCTATCCGTGGGACTGCGAGCAGTTGGCGGCGCGCAACGAGGTCACCATCTGCCCCGAGGACGAAGGATCGCCGAGCTACTCGCTGCTGTCGGACGCGGCGTCGTTCAGCACCGACACCACCGATCAGGAATACACGCTCACCTGGAAGGGCGGCAGCGAGCAGAGCAAGACGGTCGACAAGGGCGCCGACTTCTCGCAGAAGCTGACCTATACGGCGACGGCGTCGACACCGGCGTACGAGGAGTCGGAAGAAGGGCTCAAGTCCAAGTACTCCATCTCGGTCAACGCCAACGAGGCGGTCTCGACCGGACGCACCAACTCGAGCTCGTTCGATGCCTCGACCGGCATCACGGTCAAGCGGCCGGGGACGTTCCTGAACCCGGGCAAGTTCGAGTATCTGGTCGACGGCTACATCTACGGCGATCCGCCGACGCCCGATTCATACCAGGAGTTCCCGAGCGGCGGCGGCGAGGTCCAGGCGCACGGCGTTCTCCGCTCCGGCTTCACCGTCGATCCGCGCGCTCTCGGCGGCGGCGCGTGGTGGCAGTCGGGCGTCTACAACCAGCACATCGACGTCGCGCTCAACCGCCCGGTGCATCTCAAGCCGGATCCCGGCGTCGGCGTGTCGCAGCCGGGTCTGACCAACTGTCTGCCGGTGTCGGACGACAACATCTCGACCGCCGACTGCGTCGACAACTATCTCGCCGATCCGACGCCGCACGGATTGTTCTCGAGCCAGTTCTACTGGCTGCGCGGCTTCTTCATCACTCCCGCCGGCGAAGAGGGGCAGGGCCCGCAGCTCCAGCAGGCCAACGCCGGCGACGTGCTGGCGCTACAGGCGCGCGTCTACAACTACAGCCTGCAGGACATGGACGTCGGCACGATCAAAGTCGACTTCTACGCGCAAGAGTGGGACCCGCAGTGCAACACGCCGGCCGGCTATTACGATCACGACCAGAACTGCACCCAGCCGGGCGGCGGCGTCGTGCCGTGTCAGAACTCGTGCGACCCGTGCTGCGTCGCCAACCAGCCGGTCGACAGCATCTACATCGGACAGGACGTGCTCGGACCGCTGCCGGCGTTCAATTCGACCGCGCATTCCGGCGAGCCCAACTGGACGGTGGCGACGACGACGTTCGACACCGCCTCGACGGCGATCTGCGGCAGCCGCGGCTGTGGCGACAAGGACTTCCTCTTCTGGGTCGTCGTGTGGCCCGAGCTCACCGACAACCAGGGCGAGCCGGCGCTGCGCGCCGAGCTGCCCGATCACTCGCTGACCGGCATCCCGGGGCGGCTGACTTCGATCGCCGACGTGTGCACGAAGAGCAACGACTGCGTAAACGGCACCTGCCGCGCCACCGGCGACACGTGTCAGGCGGACCGCGACTGTCCGGGCGAAGAAGACAACGTCTGCACGGCGGGTGGCAGTTGCGCCGTGTCCGGCACCGCGTGCGAAGCCGACGAAGACTGCGGCGAGTGTCTCTGCGCCGTCTGCATGGACGAGTTCAGCAACAACGTCGGCTTCTACCACAAAGCCTTCGCCATCAACGCGGAGCTCACCGGCGAGCCGCTTTCAGCGACGGCCGACACGGCGGGAGCAATCACCTCTGGCGCTATCGCCGGCCGGCTCCAGGTGGAGCACGTCACCGTCGCACCGGCGGAGTTACAACCGGGAGAGCAGGCGATCGTGCGCGCGGGTCTGCGCGCCGTCGATGCGCGCGTCGACGGCCAGGAGATTCGCTTCTACGCCTTGCCTCCCGATGCGCCCGACCTGACTCCCGAGGAAGTGTTCGCGCAGTCGCGCCCGTTCGAGGTCGAAGTGCTGGCGCGCATCCGCGCCGACCGCGTGCACGAAGCCCAGGCGCCATTCTCGTCGCGACAGCC
>CADEER010000262.1:2280-5512 GCA_902826395.1 uncultured bacterium | reverse complement strand
CCTCGAGCCTGAGCCCGAGCCCAAGCCTGCTTAGTCCACCCCCCGCTTGCGTTTCCGTCGGCGGGCAAAATATACCGACCGTTATTTCGAGGGGGACCGGTCATGCAGAGAATGCTTCTGATCATCATTGCCGCAGCATTCGTCACCATCGGATGCGGCGACTCCGATGATTCGGATCTGACGGGACCGGAGGCCGATCGGCAGCGGATTCCCGCCTCTGGGTTGTGGAACGCCGGGGTCGAGCTGCCGGCCGAGCCGCAGGTGTACGGCGACCCGGTGCGCGGCCGCGACCTGCTGCTCAACGGCGCCTTCATGAGCTGCGGCATCCCCTACAAGCTGTGGGAGGTGCCGGCGCTGCGCGATCTGATCGCCGGCGGCTTCGGCGGTTCGGAGGACTTGCCCCGCATCCCCGATCGCACCGGCAACAACGCTGACATGCCGTACTTTCTCAACGCGTTCGAGGCGCCGAACGGCGCCGAAGTCGTGAACGGCAACTGCCTGATGTGCCACGGCGGCCAGTTCAACGGCGAGCTGGTCGTCGGCCTCGGCAACGCCAACGCCGACTTCACGCGCGGCGCCGGCGGCGGCGTGACCGGTATCCCGCTCGACGACGCCGCGCTCGACGCGCTCGGCCTCGACGAAGCGGAGAAGGCGGAGCTGCGCAAGACGTTCGGCCGCGGCGCCGTGCTCGGGCCGCTGACCGACATGCACGCCGTCGGCATGAACCCGGCCGAAATGTTCGCCGTCATCCTCATGGTCCACCACGACCGCGAAACTCTCGAGTGGAGCGACGAGGAGGTCGTGCCGCTGATCATCTACGACGAGAACGGCGAGCCGATGGACAATGAGACCGTGCGCATCACCTCCGATCCGCCACCGTGGTGGCGCGCCCACAAGAAGAACGCCCTCTTCTACAACGGCATGGCGCGCGGCGATCACCGCGCCACCATGGCGCTCGCGACGTCGGTTTGTGTCGACGACCTCGAGCGCGCTCGACTGGTCGACGAGTGGTTCGTCGATATCCAGGAGTTCGTTCGCTCGGTCCGACCGCCGGCTTATCCGTTCGCCATCGACGAGAACCTCGCCGATACCGGGCACGAGGTTTTCGTGCAGAACTGCGCCGGCTGCCACGGCACCTACGGCGATGTCGACGAAGAGGAGTGGTATCCGAACCTGCTCATCCCACTCGACGTCATCGGCACCGATCCGGTCATCGCCAACGCCGGTGTGGTGCACTCGCCGCAGTTGGTCGACTGGTACAACGGATCCTTCTACGGCGGCATCACCCGCATGGAGCCGAACGATCCCTTCCCCGGCTACATGCCGCCGCCGCTCGACGGCATCTGGGCGACCGCGCCCTACCTACACAACGGCTCGGTGCCCAGCATCGAGCTGATGCTGAACAGCAGCGCGCGCCCGACCTACTGGCGGCGCGTCGATCTCGACAGCACCAACTACGACGAAGAGGCAGTCGGCTGGCCGTGGCTCGCGGTGCCGTACTCGTGGGACGACGCCCCGGAGGACGAGAAGCGATACATCTACGACACGACCCAGTTCAGCCAGTCGAACGACGGCCACCCCTTCGGCGACCACCTGACCCCCGACCAACGCCGCGCCGTGCTCGAGTACCTCAAAACCCTGTAGGCGCCGCGACCAGCAATCGACCACCGAAAGGACCTTCACCACAGAGACACAGAGACAGTGAACCGTGAACCGTGAACCGAGCGGCGGCGCACAGCTAACCGAGGTTCGATCAATCGCGTCACCGAGCCCGCCAAAAGGATACGCAAGATCTCAACGCAATACGGCCAAGCCATCGCAGCACCCAAGCCCTGTTCACCGTTCACGGTTCACGGTTCACTGCCGAGCGGCGAACGCCGCTCGGCACTCACCGCACTCCCGCCACCGGCTGCATCAGCGTGTCACAGACACCGCCGACTTCGACCGACTCCCGAGCCGCGGCCGCCTTGCAGTCCTCGCCTCGCGCCTCGATGCGGCAGCGGAGCTGCAGCGGACGCCCGTCGCTGAGCCAGCTCGGCGTCTTGCGGTGGCGGCCGACGCGGTCGAAGCGGCAGCCGCTCGGCGTGCCGTACGGCACGCAGCGCGTCGCCCGCTGAAAGGTCACCTTGCGCCCGTCGATCACGAACCCGGCGTAGTCGTCGGTCAGATCGATCACATCGCCCTCCGGGCGCTGGTCGACTTTCGCCATGCGGAACAGATAACCGCCGCCCTGCGCCGCGTCGGCGTGAATGCGGGTGTTGATGATCATCGCCAGATCGGCACCGCGCCGCGCCACCGCCGACGAGATGTACTCGACGCGCGGATTGTTCGGATAGCACGCTCCCATCGCCGGCGGGTGGTAGTAGTGGCGCAGATCCTTCAGGTCGGCCGCGCCGCTGCCGCCGAACACCGCGAGCAGGTCGGCGTCGCCGCCGAACAAGATGCGCTCGACGTCGCCGACACTCTGCTCGTACATCGACTGCAGCTTCGCCAGAAACTCGACACCGCCGACGTCGGGACGCAGGAAGCACGCCGTCAGGCCGCTGGTCTGAGTGAGCACGTCGTCCCAGATGTTGTACTGCGAGACCGCCGACGCGACGCCCTGGAAATCGCCCGGCGCAGAGCATCCCTGGCCGCGCGAACAGCGCTCGACGGCGCGATTGCGGATCGACAGCGCGATCACGTTGCGCTCGCACGCGCCGTACGCACTGCAGCCGCGGCCGACGTGACCCTCATACAGGGCGGTGCGCATGACGTAATCGAGGTGTCGCGCCATCGGCAACTGGCCCGCCGGCCAGCGGCCTCGGTTCTCCGTCTCGAACGAACGCCACGCCCGATCGAGCGCGGCGCGCCGGCCGGTCAGGCGACGGCCGGCTTCGGCACAGTGCGGCGAGGCGTGGAAGGCGCGCACGATGGCGTCGATCTCGCTGCGCGGCGGCAGCGGCTTCAACGATACGGCCGCCGGCGGCGGCTCGAAGCGCGGCGCCTTGTCGAGCGCGAACAGGCGTCGCGCATCGATGACGTGTCGGACCTTGTGGGTGCACACGTGGTTGGCGACGCGCAGCGCCTTCTGCTGCGTCGCGATGCGCTCGAATCGCTCGGTCGAGTCCGGCCCGGCGCGATCCGCATCGACCACGACTTCGAAGCCGACATACGGCGCGCCGCTCGCGTCCGTCAGCGGCGCGCCATTGCGCACCACCAGACACGGGATGACGGCTGAGCCCTGCGCCAG
>CADEER010000262.1:0-2180 GCA_902826395.1 uncultured bacterium | reverse complement strand
CCGGGGGCGCGGATGTGACTCGGGGTGAGGGAGAGGCGAATCGGTGACGCGTCGAGCTCGACGCTGCCGCCTTCCGGCGTCGGCACGCTTACAAAGGCGCCGCGCGCCGCGAGGTGATCGTCGGCGGACAGATCGCGCGCATCGGCGACCACCGCCGCGGCGATGCCGGCACCTTGCAGCATCTCGGCGACCTCCGATGCATCGCGTCCGCGCGTCCACTCGGTGAGCGCTCGGTCGATGTCGCCGGCAGTGGCAAGCCTCAACTTGGTCGTCGCGAGCAGCGCCTGCCACTGGCGGTCCCCCGCGACGGCGATGGCGCACCAGCGGTCGCCGCCGTCGATCGCATCGCGACATCGATATACGCCGTGCGGCACCAACGCGCCTTCCTGGCTGGCGTTGCCGATCGCACCGACGGTTGCGCCGCGCGCCGCCGCGATCAGCGCCGGGCCGATCACGCTCGCCAGCGCCTCGAGCTGCGCCAGATCGATGATGCAACCCTCCGGGCGCCGCAGCGCCGCGATCGCAGCGAGCGCCGCCGCGTAGCCGGCGACCATGTCCGAGTACGAGTAACCCCAGCCGGCGGGCCGACCATCGGGGTGGCGCATGTGCGCCGTGAAGCCGAGCTGAGCCTGCAGAGTCGGACCGAAGCTGACGCCATCGCGCTGCGGCCCAGTGTGGCCGAAGCCGGACATGTGCACCACTTTGAGAGCCGGATTGATCGCCAACAGCGCCGCGTCGTCGAGGCCCCAGTTGGCGAGCACGCGCGGGCTGAAGTTCTCGATCAGCAGATCGGAGCTTTCGATCCGGCGGCGCAGCTCGGCGCGTCCGGCCGCAT
The DNA here is from genome assembly GCA_902826395.1 of uncultured bacterium. GTDB lineage: Bacteria > Desulfobacterota > Binatia > HRBIN30 > CADEER01 > CADEER01. Next base: position 1,345 of record CADEER010000262.1, on the reverse strand, counting down.
CGCTCATGTCGACGACGACGCTGCGCTTGCCGCGGTTCAAGTTGCCGAACACACCGCCGCGCCGGTGTGCCGCCGGTGTGTGCGGGCGCTCGATCTTCGTCACAGCGGCACCGTGGTCGGCGAGCACCCGCGTCGCGAGCGGACCGGCGACTACCCAGGTCAGATCGAGGACACGCACTCCGGCGAGCGGTTGCGCCGGCTCCGGAAGCAGCGCGTCCGGCATGCGATCGGGAGCCGGGAAGCGGGAACCGGGAACGGAGCCGCCGATGTCGGCGGCGTGCGGAACACTGCGTGGGACGCGGCGCGGCGTTCCGTCGATCGACGCCGGGTCGAAGAAGGCGCGCGCTGCGAGCTGTGGGTGGTCGGCGGCGTCGCGCAGATCGGCGATCGGCGCGAACGGCAGGCGGCGCAGTTGGGCCGCCTCGGCCAGCTCGGCGGTAACGTGCCGAGACGTCCACTCGCCGAGGTAGCCAAACAGCTCTTCGCAGTGCTCGGCGCGGTATGCGGCGGCGTTCCAACGCGGCTCGCCGAGCGCCGCGTCGCCGCCATCGCCGAGTACCCAATCGCGCAGCGCGTCCCAGTCGCCCATGTGCGAGACCAGCACTGCGCCGCCGCGCGTCGGCAGCGACTGAAAGGCCCTCGTCCAGTGCAGAGTGCCGCTGCGGCGCGACACCTCGCCGCGCTCGCGGTACAGGCCGGTCACATGCTCGACGGCGGCCAGGGCGCTTTCCTGCAGCGAGACGTCGACGAGTTGGCCGCGCCCGCAGCGCTCGCGCACGCGCAGCGCGAGCAGAGCACCGATGGCGCCGTGCAACCCTGCCGCGTGGTAGGCCTGCAGACCGAGCGGCTGTAGCGGCGCTTCGCCCGGCCAGCCGTTGACACCGACCATGCCACCCGCGGAGGCAGCGACGAGATTGGTGGCGCGCCACTCCGCCTTCGGACCGGTCAGGCCGAACGGCGCCACGTTGACCACCACCAGATCGGGACGCGCACCCGCGAGCGACGCATAGTCCCGGCCAGCCGCGACGAGCTCCGACGGCCGCCCACTGGTGAGCAAAACGTCGGCCCGCGCTGACAGTTCAGGTGCCGCGTCCGCACTTCGCGATTCGACATCGCGACGGTAGTAGAGGCGCGCGTCTTCGTCGTCGCGCAACCAATCGACCTCGTCGCCGCAGCGCACTACCGCAGCGCCCAGGCCAGCGAGCAGACGTCCACAAAAAGCGGTCGTCAGGTCGCCGAGATCAACGACCAGCATTCCGCACTCTGTCCCCTTGCAGAGCTCGACTTCTCGTCACCCCGGCGAAAGGGACTGTCGGTTTTCTCCCGTACACGTACTCGTACGCGT
>CADEER010000261.1 GCA_902826395.1 uncultured bacterium | reverse complement strand
TGTGGCACAAAGTAGACGACCAACTCGCGATCGCGGGCGCGCTGACCGAGAGCGACCTCGACGATCTCGCGCGCCGCGGCTACCGCACGATCATCGATCTGCGCTGTGGCGGCGAGTCGACGCCCGGCCGTCTGAGCTCGGAAGAGGAGCGATCCTTGGCAGTCGAGACGGGCATCCGTTACGAGCAGATCCCGCTGGGCGCGCACAACATGGACGCGACCACCGCGACCGCCGTCGTACGCGCCATCGCGACCGCAGCGCCACTCATTCTACTGCATTGCGCCAGCGGTCGACGCGCCGGGTTCCTGGCGATGATGAACATGGCCCGTACCAAGCGGTGGACGGTGGAGCGCTGTCTCGAACAGCTCTCCGCGATGGGCATCGCGGTCGACGACGCGCCGATGCTGCGCGATCTCTTGATCGAGTACGTCGATCGACATCGAGAAGACGCGGCTCCCTCGAGAATCGAAGGACACGCACTATGATCATCCGCCCGTTTTTCGACGAGCAGACCTCGACGCTGACGTACGCGGTCCATGCTGAGGGCGATTCGCACGCGCTGATCATCGACCCCGTGCGCGACTTCGACCCCAAGAACGCCCGCACCGGGTGGAGCTCCGCGCAGCAGGTCGCCCGCTACCTGGACGAGCACAAGCTGAGCGTTCCCTACGTCATCGACACCCACGCCCACGCCGACCATATGAGCGGCATGCCGTTCTTCAAGGAGCGCTACGGGGCCGAGACGGTGACCGGCGCGAAGGTCGGCGGGGTTCAGGAGATCTTTCGCGACGTGTTCGATCTCGGCCCAGACTTCCCGGTCGACGGCAGCCAGTTCGATATCCTCCTCGACGAAGGAGAAGAGCTCGATGTCGGCCCCCTCACCGTCCGCGCCATGCACACCCCCGGACACACTCCGGCCCACATGTCGTGGATGATCGGCGACGCGGTCTTCGTCGGCGATACGCTCTTCATGCCCGACTACGGAACCGCCCGCTGCGATTTTCCGGGCGGCTCGGCGGAGCAACTCTACGATTCGATCCAGCGCCTGTACTCCATGCCGGAGGAGACGCGGCTTTTCATGTGCCACGACTACCGCCCGGGAGGTCGCGAGATGCGCTTCCAGACCACCGTGCGCGAGCAGCGAGATTCGAACGTCCAGTTGAATGCGAACACGACCAAGGCCGCGTTCGTCGCGTTCCGCGCCAAGCGCGACGCCGAGCTGGAAGCACCGGTGCTGATTCTCCCGTCGGTACAGGTCAACATCCGCGCCGGTGAGCTGCCGGAAGCGCACGCAAACGGCACGAGCTACCTCCAGATCCCGCTGAACCTTCTCGGCAGGTCGAAGCGATGAGCGTCTTCGTCGGCTTGCTCCTGGCAGCGCTGATGGGAGCCACGCTCGGGCTCCTCGGTGGCGGTGGCTCGATCCTCACCGTCCCCATCCTGGTCTATGTGCTGGGCATGGGCGCGAAACCGGCCATCGCGACCTCGCTGCTCGTCGTCGGCGTGACGAGCGTCGCCGGCCTCGTCCAGCACGCACGTGCCGGCAACGTGCGCTGGCGAACGGGCACATTGTTCGGAGCCCTGGCGATGGTCGGCGCATACGGCGGTGGTCGCTTCGCGGCACACCTTCCAGAGTCGCTGCTCCTCGGCTTGTTCGCGGCGATGCTGCTCGCCACCGCGCTGGCAATGCTGCGCCACGACCAACCGCAGCAGCGAGCCCCCGAGCGAAATAAAAAACCTCTGTCGAAGGCGGCGGCAATCGCCGGTGAAGGGCTGCTGGTCGGGGCGTTCACGGGATTGATCGGTGCCGGCGGCGGCTTTCTGGTCGTGCCGGCCCTGGTGCTCTTCGCAGGCGTCGAGATCCACGCCGCGGTCGGCACCTCGCTCCTGATCATCGCGATGAAGTCCGCCGCCGGGCTCGCCGGCTACCTGACACACGTGAGCATCGACGTGCCTCTCGCGGCGGCAGTCACCGCGGCGGCAGTGGGCGGCTCGGCGATCGGCGCCTTGTTCGCCAAGCGAATTCCCGCGCGGTTGCTACAGACCGCGTTTGCAGCGTTCGTACTCGTCATGGGCGGCGCGATTCTTCTCGCGCAGATTCCGGCGGCGTTCCGCTGGCCGCTCGCCGGCGGCGCGTTGATCGGCATCAGCACCTCGGCGCTCTTCTTCTTCACCGATGCCGCCGACGATGCCGCTGATTCCGGCATTCCTGCCGACGCGCATTGCGGTATCGGGAACACCGATCGCTCGGCACTTCGGCACGATCCAGAAATCGCCGATCACGCTCCAGCGATAGCCGCGTCACCACCCGCGGCAATGGAAGCCATCTCGTAACCCGCCGACCACCCATCGCCAACATCGCGATGCGAGCCGCGCGCCGGCACCATCGGCGGCCTGGCCATGATTCCCGTGGGCATGGCAATCCGCTTCGGCTTCGGAGGCACGGTCAACGTCTACGGCGAGCTGGTCGTGGAGCGATTGCTCGGCCGCGTCCTCCCGTTGGCGCTGTTCATCGCGCAAGCTCGCTCAGGATGTCAGGCGACTTCGCGAAGAGTTCGTCCCAGCGTCTCTCCGACTCAAGCTCCTCCAAGAGAAACTTCGCCAGGGAGTCCCGCGCCTCATTCGGAAGCTTCGAAGCCTTCTCGAGGAGTTTTGTCATAGCGGCACCATCGCACAGATCGGGGTTCCAGAGGCATAACGCCACGGTTTCGGCGGCGCGCGTCTTTCAATCGGGTCCGCTGGAAACTTTTTGTTCGGCATCTTTCCGGTACAAGCCTCGCCGTATCCTCGCATCCCACACCTCAAGTTCTGATTCGCGGTTCGCATGATCGTAGTCACGCAACTCAGCAAAGCGCTTTGGATCTGTTGCCCGTGAAAGCTCCTCTTCGAGCCTGCATGCGACACTGCGAACGTCAGTCTGAGAAATCACGATGCGTCGGAGTTGAGGGGCGTCAAAGAACGCATCGTGATCGCACACGGCCAGGATGCCTCCGTCCTGCAGCATGAACTCGCCAGTGGCCGTCACCTTGTGGGTCACGATGGGTCGCTCTTCGCCCTCACCCACGACATTGTGGATATGGGCGAGAAACATGATCCGCACACCGTCATCGTGAAGAGCTCGGTACGCACCGGGGTCCTTCATAGATGACGGCGGAGCGGTTTTGGGAGCGATGTACGTTCCGCGGCGAAAGCCAAGATCAGAAAGTTGTCCGATGTGGGGAGCGAGATGCTCTCGACATTCGGCCGAGAGGGTCTCCGGATCGCACGGTCCTTCAGAATCACACGCGGGCAAGAACATTGTATCGCCACTCTTGCCAATCATCTTGAAGACGAGTGCGATTAGAAACCCCGGCATCCCGCCGCCGAAGCGCCAACATTCACGAAGGGTGAGGCCCCGAAACTGGAAACGGTAGACTCCTGGTTCAAACATTTCACCCTCATTCAGCCATGTACTCGGAATTGTGTCGCCGAACGTTCCGGTTCAGCGGCCGGACGCGCAGCGGGCCGTCTGCTGCAACCGGGTGTTCTGCGGCATTCTCTGCACGACACGTCCATCTATCGGTCGGAGGCCAATCCGTCCGGCCAAGCACAGATGCAAACGCGGTTGCCCGCCCGGTCGGAGAGCGTCCAGTGCGATGGTGCGTGCGAATCGTCGACGATACGACCGCCGGCGGCGACAGCCGTCCTGAGCCGCGCCTCGACCTGCTCACGAGCAACGGAGACGTCAACGTGCATCGCGTGACGCAATGCCTTGCTCTGGTCGAGTTCCTGCATCCACACCGTCGACCCGTGGCCAAGGGGGTCGATTGCATTGTCGTCCGCCATCGGGACGTAACCGAGCACTGCTCGCCAGAAGCCAACGTCGATTGCGTCGGCCTTGGCCGCGACGGCCAGTTGCACCTCCTGGACGGCACCTCGGTCAGGGGCCGCGCCACGTCGTCGAGCCACCGCCGAAACGGCCCGAGCTAACTCGACGTGGTCGGATTCGAGAGTCCAGATATCGCGGGTCAACCGAACGGTCACGCGATCATCTCCGAGGGTTAGCAGCACTCCAGCGCCCCCGATCCCAGGCACCTTCGCGACCGCAGTGGCCATGCTCGCCGCCTCACTTAGCGAGCTGACGCGAAAGACGGCCGTCGCGCCGCCATGCAACACCACCCAATCGTCCACGCCCCCAGCGGCGAGGAACTCATGCCAACCCCGTTCGCTCATGCGCTTCCCCTGCGACCGGTCGTGATGGGCCAGTAGTCGGTGCTCGTCACCATCTCAGTGTCCGCCGAACGTCCGGGCGGTCACCTGCGGCCCCTTGCGGCCGTCAGGTGCAACGGCTGGTTAGCCGGCCGGGCGCATTTCATCCACGTCGTTGCCATTCAGCAGGGTCCCGATTCGCACGTAGTACAGCGAGTATCACAACCACATCGTCTTCCACGGAGAAGTAGATCGCATAGGGAAAGCGACGGGTGAGCGACCGCCGAATACCCGTCCGAAGGTCCCGGTATTTGTAGGGACCATCAGCAATTCGACCATACGCGGCGCGAAGCTCGTCGAGGAACTCAAGCCCCAACCCGGGCTGCTCATCTTCGTACCAATCGAACGCTGCCTCGACATCCAGATCCGCCCGTCTGTCGGAGACGAGCCGATAGGGGCTCACTGCTTCGTTCTTCCAAGCCGGTTGAGGACGTCATATGCCGAGCCTGCATCCTGGGGGTTGCGTCGATAATCCGAGCGACGTTGCTCCGCGATCTCGAGGTGCTTATCGGGGACGGGAAGGTCCACGTCATTCTTCGAGATGCGATCCCAGAGTCCTTCCAAGTATCTGATTTGCTCTGGTTTCGAGAGCTCGTCGAAGCCCGGAGGATCGGAAATCGGGGGGTGCGTCATACGTGGAAGCCTACCCCATGAAGTTTTCCAACTCCAATCTCGAAATGACCGGCTAACGCCCTGCTCAGCCGCGCAGGCCGCGGGCCCGCGTCGGATGCAGCGGCTCAGTTAGACAGGCGATCAGCCGGCACATCGCGAACAACCAGATTGCGCGCCGACTCGATACACACCATGCGCATCCAACCAGCACGCTCTGTAGTGAATGGACAGACAAGGAAGTCGCCGAAGACCGTCCGCCCGAGCCCTGCATCAAGGACGGCCGCCAAGTTGGCCGGAACGATCGGTTCCTCGTCGTCCCAGATTCCGAGATAGCGCTTAGTGCCGACCCGCCACATTCGGAGTGCCGGATTGCCGTTCCCAAAGTTGAGCCGCCCGCGAACCTCAAAGCAGTCACCAACGACGCGCGAGTCGGTGCGGCACGGCCGCGCTGGCAGCGGCTCCGCACTCGCGATCGAACAACTGAGGAGCATGGCCAAGATCGCCGCCTGTTTACCCATCGCCACACGCGCCGCCTAACGAGCCTGTAGGAAAACGAGGTGGCGGCGCCGGAGCGAAAGAGCGGGACACCGATGTGGGGGGCCGACGGTCATCCGTTGCGCCGCGCGGTGTGGAGTCGTTCTTGTCGTGTCTGCCGACAGCGCCATGAACACCACGTTGCGCCGGCACGCCTCCTCCAGC
>CADEER010000260.1 GCA_902826395.1 uncultured bacterium | reverse complement strand
TGGTTTGAAGATTTTTGATGTTCAGGAAGATTAGAGCCAGTGAAGCCAGCTCCGTTTGAGTACCACGCTCCTGCTTCCGTCGACGCGGCCGCGGGTTTGCTCTCCGATTTCGGTGAGACGGCGAAGGTGTTGGCGGGTGGGCAGAGCTTGATTCCGATTCTGGCGCTGCGCCTGGCGGCCTTCGAGCATCTCGTCGACATCGGACGAATCGCGGAGCTGAAGGGCATCGAGCGGCGCGGCGACGCGTTGTGGGTGGGGGCCTGCACGACGCAGGCGGCGATCGAGTCGAGTGCTGCGGTGACGGCGGCGGTTCCGCTGCTCGCGCGCGCGACGCCGCTGATCGGACATTTCCAGATTCGCAACCGCGGTACGCTCGGTGGCTCGATCGCCCACGCCGACCCGGCGGCCGAGTATCCGGCTGTCGCCCTGGCTCTCGACGCGCGCATGGAGGTCGTCTCGTCGCGCGGACGCCGTATCATTCCGGCGGCGAGTTATTTCGACGGGATCTGGACCACCAGCATGGAGCCGGAGGAGATCCTCGCCGGCGTGTACTTCCCGGTGTGGAGCGGGCGCAGCGGCTTTGCCGTCGAGGAGGTGGCGCGCCGCCATGGTGACTTCGCGATTGCCGGTGCGGCGGTTGCCGTCGAGCTCGAAGCCGGCGACCGCGTCCGCCGCTGCGCCATCGCCTTGTTCGGAGTCGGCGCCGCGCCGGTGCGCGCGACGGCTGCCGAGATCGAGTTGACGGGGCGCTCGCTCGCGGAGCTCGACGCCGACGAGATCGGTCGGCTCGCGGTGGCGGGACTCGATGCGGTGCCGAATGATCTGCACGGCTCCGCCGATTACCGCCGCCGTGTTTGCGCCGCCATGGTGGCGCGCGCGTGGAAGAGCGCCGCCGCGGAGGCGATCGATGACTGACGTAGCGGTGCGGCTGACCGTCAACGGCGAGATTCGCACGGCGACCGTCGAACCGCGCCTCACCCTGGCCGACTTCCTTCGCGAGTACTGTCGACTGACCGGCACTCATCTGGGGTGCGAGCACGGCGTGTGTGGCGCCTGCACGGTGCTGGTCGACGGTGCCGCGGTGCGGTCGTGCCTGGTGTTCGCCGTGCAGGTCGACGGCTCCGAGATCACCACGATCGAGGGAATCGCTCCGCCCGGCGGCGGCCTGTCGGCGGTGCAGGCCGCGTTTCGCGATTGCCACGCGCTGCAGTGCGGTTTCTGCACGCCCGGCTTCGTCGTGTCGGTGACGGCGTTCCTGCGCGACCATCCCGATCCCAGTGACGAAGAGATCCGCGCCGCGCTGTCCGGCAATCTCTGCCGTTGCACCGGCTACCAGAGCATCGTCGAAGCGGTGCGCCGCGCGGCTGCGGTCGCTCGGGGAGAAGAATGACCCGCGATCGCGACGCGAAGGGCGCTCGCTACGCCGGGGCGCGGGTCAGCCGCGTCGAGGACGTCCGCCTGCTCACCGGCGGCGGTACGTTCGTCGACGACGTCGCGTTGCCGGGCTTGCTGCACGCGTGTTTCGTGCGCAGCCCAGTCGCTCGAGCGGCGATTCGCGGCGTCGACGTGTCGGCGGCACTCGGACTGCCCGGTGTGCGCTTCGTCTTCACGGCTGCCGACCTCAACCCCGGTGTACGCGAGCAGTGGCATACGTCCGTCGGACCCAAGAGTCCGGAGACGCCGCGCCCGCCGCTCGCCGAAGGAGAGGTCCGCTTCGTCGGCGATCCGGTCGCTCTCGTTATCGCCGAGAGCCGCTACGTGGCCGAAGACGCATGCGAGTTGATCGAAGTCGACTACGAAGCGCTGCCGGCGGTGATCGACTACACCACCGCCGAGCACTCGCCGGCACTCGTGCACGAGAGCCACGGCTCAAACCTGATCGGCGAGGTGGCGGGTCTGACGGCGGCGGCGCTCGGCGGCGACTTCGCCGCCGCCGCCCACGTCGCCGGCGAAACGATCTACCAGCAGGCCTACGCACCGGTGCCGATGGAGGCCCGTGGCATCGTCGTCGATTACTCGCCGGCCGGCGACCTGACGATCTACGCGGCGACGCAGGCGCCGCACGAGGTGCGGTTGTTCTGCGCCCGCCTGCTCGGCATCGACGAGGAGCGCGTGCGCGTCGTCGTGCGCGACACCGGAGGCGGCTTCGGCCAGAAGGTCATGGTGCAGCGCGACGAGATGTGCCTGATGCTCGCCGCCCCCAAGGTCGGCGCGCCGATCAAGTGGATCGAGGACCGGCGTGAAAACCTGCTCGCCGCCGGCAAGTCGCGCCACGAGCACGGCGCGGTGAAGATGGCGTTCGACGCCCAGGGCCGCATTCAGGCCGCCTACATCGACTTCGTCGCCGACTGTGGCGCCTACCCAACCCCCTGGCCGGTGTTTCCGGCGGTGGCGGTGGGGGCGTTGTTTCCCGGTCCGTACCGCGTGCCGCGCGCCGGCTTCCGGGTGCGGACGGTGTACACGAACACCGTGGGTCGCATGCCGTACCGCGGTCCGTGGCAGTTCGAATCGCTGGCCCGCGAGGTACTCCTCGACATCGCGGCGCGGCAGATGGAGATCGATCCGGTCGAGCTGCGCCGTCGCAATCTGCTGCGCCGCGACGAGCTGCCGTACGCCAACGCCAACGGCATGACCTACGACAACGTTTCGCCCAGCGAGACCTTCGAGCAGGCGTTGCGCATGCTCGACTACGAGGCGTTCCGCGCCGAGCAGGCGGCGGCGCGGCGCGCCGGACGCTTTCTCGGCGTCGGTGTCTCGAACTACGTCGAGCCGTCGACGCCCGGGCACGGCTACTACAAGCGCGAAGCGGCGCGCATGCGGATCGAGCCGTCGGGGCGGGTGAGCGTCTTCGTGACCGGCGGATCGAGCGGCAACAGCATCGAGACGACCGTCGTCCAGCTCGCCGCCGACGCGATCGGCGCTCGTATCGAAGACGTCGACACGATCCAGGGCGACACGGCGTTGGCTGGCTTCGGTGCCGGCGCGGCGGGCAGCCGCAGCGCCTCGATGACGGCCGGTGCGGTGGGCGAGGCGGCGGGTCTATTGCGCGCGCGCGTCGTCGCCGTCGCCGCGCATCATCTCGGTGTCGCGAGCGACGATGTCGAGCTGGCCGACTCGCGGGCGTTTGCCCGCGCCGTGCCCTCGCGCTCCGTGTCGCTGCGCGACATCGCGGCCATCGCAGCCGCCGGCGAGCTGCCAGACGGTGTCGAGTCCGAGCTCGAGGCGAGCGCGGAGTACAAGGCGAAGACCCACAGCATCTGGGTCAACGCGACACACGTATGCACGTGCGAGGTCGACATCGTCACCGGCAGCGTGCGCCTGCTGCGCTACATCGTCAGCGAAGACTGCGGGCCGATGATCAATCCGAACGTCGTCGAAGGCCAGATCGCCGGCGGCACGGTGCAGGGAATCGGCGGCGTGCTGTTCGAGCACCTCGCCTACGACGACGCCGGCAATCCGCTCGCGACGACGTTCATGGACTACCTGCTGCCCACCGCCGCCGAAGTGCCGCCGATCGAGTTCGGCCACATCGAAACCCCCAGCCCCGGCCCCGGCGGCTACAAAGGAGTCGGCGAAGGCGGCGCCATCGGCGCCCCGCCGGCGGTGGTCAACGCCGTCGCCGACGCGCTGTCGCCCTTCGGCGTGAAAATCACCCGCCTACCACTGACCCCGGCCGCCATCGTCGCCCTGCTCGAGGGCAGCGAAACCGGCCGAAGGTAGAATGTGCAGACCGAGCCTCGGGGCTCTGTCGCTGGATTTCATGAAATCCAGTGGTAGAGTCGCCGCATGTTTGACCGCCAACTCGACCTCGTGTCGGCCATTCATGCGAAGAGCACGCTCCTGCTGGGCCCACGCCAGACCGGGAAGTCCACCCGGGTACGCCAGGTGCTCCCCGATGCTCTGCTCATCGATCTGCTCGAGCCGGAAACGTTCCGCCAGCTCTCTTCCAACCCGGAGCGACTCGGTGAACGCGTCGAAGGTACTGGTTCTCGTGTCGTGATCATCGATGAGGTGCAGAAACTTCCGGGGCTGCTCGATTCGGTGCATCGGCTGATCGAGCTCGACAAGCGCCGCCGTTTCCTGCTGACCGGCAGCAGTGCGCGCAAGCTCCGCAGTGCCGGCACGAACTTGCTCGGGGGGCGGGCGCGTTTGCTGAGGCTCTGCCCCATCACCAGCAACGAGGTTCTCACCGACCCCGACTTCGGACGATCGTGGCGTGATCTGGTGGCGTATGGGGGGCTGCCTTCCGTGCTCACCAGTGATGATCCGAAGTCCGAGCTCAGGGACTATGTCGGCCTGTATCTGCGCGAAGAGATCCAGGCCGAGGCGGTCGTGAGGTCGATCGGCAATTTTTCCCGCTTTCTAGACACTGCGGCGCTCGCAAATGGTGAGCAGATCATCTTCAGCGCGATCGCCAGTGACGCCCAGGTTCCGGCGCGAACGGTGCGCGATTACTTCCAGGTTCTCGAGGACACCTTGATCGGCAGCCTGCTCCCGGCCTTTCGCGCCACCGACAAGCGCAAAGCGATGGCGTCGGCGAAGTTCTATTTCTTCGACGTCGGGGTCGCCAACGGCATCCTCGGTCGCGCCGGTGTAAAGCCGAGTGAGCAAGGTTTTGGTCGAGCCTTGGAGCACTTCGTCTGGTGCGAGCTGACGGCTTGGCGTGCCTACGCCGCGGCCGATGCGCGGCTTTCCTACTGGCGGTCGACCTCACAGTTCGAGGTCGACTTCGTGGTCGAGTTGCCGCCGCGTCGCGTCGTCGGCATCGAGGTGAAAGCGACGAAGAACGTCGCTCGGCGCGACATCAAGGGGCTACTCGCGCTCAAGGAAGATGTCACTGACCTCGAGATGATTGTCGTCGCGAACGAGTCCGACGAACGCCTCACCTCGGAAGGAGTGCGCATCCTGCCAGTCGAGCTGTTCTGCCGTCGATTGTGGGGCGACGGCTTGTGAGGATACGCCGCCGGCTGTCGATACCACCCGCCATCGCCGCGGTCGCGCGGGCGACGGCCATTCCTCGGGCCGTGCGAAACCTCTCGGTGTCACGATCCGGGAGTTTCGGAACAGGTCGATCTCTACCCACGCCGTATAGGGTAGTCCAGCGCGGGAAGCGTCATGGGTCTCTGTTCGACGCGAGGAGCCGACTTGGCGCTGCAGCCCGCCGATCAGAGGTCGAGCAGGTGCTCGCGACCGGCGGTGGTGAAGTCGCTGCGCACGCGGTCGTAGTCTTCGCGCGTGAAGGGGCGGTAACGGGTGTCGCCGCGCTCGTGCCAGAGAATCGGGTCGGCGGTTGCGTCGGGGCGGAACTTCTGGCGGCGCAGCTCGCGGACGAGGATCTTGTTGCTCGGTGTCATGGGTACTTCGCGGCCGAGGCGGATGTACGTCGGCAGCCACTTGGGTGAGAAGTCGGCTTGTGCGACCAGGAACTGGTAGAGCTCGGCGCCGTCGAGCTCGAAATCGTCGGCGACGACGATGGTTGCCATGACCCGGTCGCCGGCGATTGCATCGGCGACGCCGTACACCGAGGCGAGGTAGATCTTGGGGTGGCGCAGCAGCGCGTCCTCGATCGGCTTGGCGAGGAAGTTCTCGCCGTCGACGCGGATCCAGTCGAG
>CADEER010000259.1 GCA_902826395.1 uncultured bacterium | reverse complement strand
AGCAAACATTCGTTTGTCAAACCGACTCATCGGCGTGGTGGAGTCGCAAGCGACTCCCACCACATTCGCATCGGATCTCGGGTTTAGAGGGAGCGGAGGTATGCGATCAGAGCGTCGAGGTCGGAGGGGGATAACGCCAGCGCCGGGCCGTGGCCGCTGCCCGGCACGGCGAGGGGAGCGGTCAGCACGGCGCGGATGGCGTCTTTGGTCGTGACGTCGAGATGCTGCGGCGGGACGGCGATGCCGGCTGGGTTCAGCGGGCTCGCGAGCTGGGCACAACAGCCGGACGATCCGGGGGTGCAGGGGACATTGAATCCGGGCTCGCTGCCGAACGCGCCCAGTCCGGCGGCGCCGCTGACCAGCAGTGGGAACGTGTCCCAAATGCCGCGCAGCGTCGGCACGGTGAAGCCGCTGCTGCCGTCGAATCCGCTCGGGCGCTGGCCGTCCTGACAGAGGGTGCGCAAGGGAATGAATACCGGAGTGGTCACATTGCGCATGCGCACCGGCTGCCCGAGCCCGCTGAACTCGAAGCCGCGCAGTTGGTCGATGGTGAACAGCGGCTCCGGGTGGCAACTCTGGCAGGCGAGCTGATCGAAGACTTCCGCACCGCGGCGCGCGTCACCGGTGATCCCGCCGGGTAGCGGTACGGTGGCCGAGAACGATCCATCGGCATTCAGGTTGGGGTTCGGGAAGAACGTGATCGCCTTGGCGTATAAGGTGTTCTGCTGATTCTCGCTGTCGCTGGTCTGGGTGCACTCGGAGCCGCCGCTGCCGAAGCAGAACGGGTTGCCGCCGACTTCCAGGCACGGCACGCAAGGCAGCTCGCCGCCGCGCTCGGCGTGCACCACCAGATCGGTGAACGACAGCAGGTCGGGGACCAACTGATCCTGCAGCAGCGGGGTGAAGTCGCGCGTGCCGCGCACCGACAGCACCCGGCGCAGGCGCGGTCCGCGCACGTCGGCCTCGAAGAAGACGCCGTCCTGGTGATCGTCGATGTGGCAGGTCGCGCAACTGATCCCGGTCTTCTTCACGTCGGTGAAGAACTCGATCTGGCCGAGGCGGCGATCGCTCTGCGGTGTGTCGCTGCCGAAGGCACCGGGGAACGAGGTCGTGCCGGTGACGGCGAACAGGTTCGGATCGCTCGAGCTGACGTCGAGCTGGCTGATCGACGTGGTGAACTGATTGACCACGTACAGCGTGTCGGTGTCCTCGGACAGGGCGATGCCGCGCGGCCCGTTGTGCACGCCGATCGGGTTGTTGACGGCGCAGCAGGTCACGGGCAGCCCCTCGACGAGCGGCGGACACCCGCCGCAATCCAGATCCGTCGTACAAGCGACGCCGGGGAGCCCGGTGAATGCGCCGCAGACGGAGGCGCCAAAGCCGCCCACCGCCGGTGCCAGGCTCAGTGTTGGAACCGGCACATCGATCGGCAGCGGTAGCGGCACGAGGGATCGCTCGGCCGCCACGCCGGCCACCAGGTCGGCCGTGTCGAGCATATCGACCGCGCCGCTGCCCTGACAGGTGACGTAGAGCCGACCGCGCGCATCGTCGAGAGCCATCAGCTCGGGGTCGGTGCACGAATAGCGCTGAGGATCGGAGATCTCGAGCGCAACGTGCGCGATGACGGTGTCTGTAGCTGCGTCGATCGCTGTGATTGTCGGATTGATGATGGCGCCGCCGGTCAGCACGACGCCCTGGCGCGGGCCGGTTTGCGGGCCGATGCTGGTCAGGAATACCGCGTTGAGGGCGTCGCTGAAGACGATGCCGCGCGGTGCGCGACCGCCGATGACGAACGACTCCCAGCCGTCGGCGCGACCGCCGACGATGTCGTCGCCGGCGCGAGCTGCGATGGTTCGGATGACTTGGTTCTCGGTCGGACTGCCGGCGGCAATGTCCACCACCGATACGTCGGCGCTCTGGATGTTGGCGACATACAGGCGGCTATCGGTCGTGTCGGTCACCATGCCGCGGGGGTTTACGCCGACGTCGATCGCACCGATCAGCACCGGGGCGTCGCGGTTGGCGCCCGCGATGTCCAGCACTTGAACCTCGTCGGTGTTCTCGTTGCTCAAGTAGGCGCGCGTGCGGGCGCGATTGAACTCGATCTCGGTCTCCATGCGCAGGCGGCCCGGCGCGCCGAGAGCCGCGCCGGTGACGCGCGCCAACTCGGTGTCGGTCGTCGTGTCGATGATCGAGAACGAGTCGTCGAAGCGGTTGACGACCCAGGCGCGCGACGCGTCGAGCACCTCGACGTGGAAGGGATTGTCGCCAACGGGGATGCCCTGGATGCCGGGCTGGCCGCCGTCGCGGTCGACGAATTGGCCGGTGCCGGTGTTGAACACCCACAGCTCGTCCGACTGCTGCGGCGTGACGTACAGCTTGGCGGAGCAGGTGCCACCGCCGATCCCCGCGCAGGGCGCGTCGGACTGACACGGCGTGCCGTCGTCACACACCCCGTTCGGCGCCGGGATCACCGCTGCCGAGTTCGGATTGAGGAAGACCGCGTCGTTGAACATGGTCAGCCTCTGGTCGCCGTTCAAACAGGCTCCGGCGCCGGGCGGACAATCCGCGTTCTCTGTGCACGCGACCGGCGAGAGCGCGATGTCGGTCGCACAGTGGCCGATGTCGGGCGGTGCCGACGCAACTGCGCCCGGATTGATGACTCTCGCAACGAGGTCGCGCTGGATGCCGTTCGGCACGGCCATGCCCGCCGGTACCAGCGCGGTGATCTCCGTGTAGGACAACCAGTTCGTCGGCAAGGTCGTGACGACTGCATTCGTCGTCTGGTCGGAGAGCTGGAGCTGCGCGCCCGGCAGGAAGTCGTCGCCGAAGATCTGCACGCCGAAGGCGCTGGCGTTGTTGAGCGCCGTCGGGCCTACGGAGTGTAGAATCGCCGCCGTGCCCGGTGCCGGGATGCACTGACAGTCGGTGCGGCACTGGTTGGGGCACGCCTGATCGTCCGGAGCGTCGCACTCCTCGCCCGGCGGCTCGGCGATGTTATTGCCGCAGACGGGTGCCGGAGCGCCAGCCAAGCCGACCACGGCGGCTGGGCCGACTCGCACCTGACGACCGAAGTAGCGGCCCGTATACGATGCACGCGCGCTGGGCGACGAACGCAGACGGAGGATCGCGGACGGGGCGCTGACGAAGGCGCGGAACTGGGCACCGCGGCGTCCCATGGAGACCGTGCGGGTTCCGGCGAACTCGAACATCAACGGACCGCCGCTCAACCCGACGCCGCTGGCGCCGAGCGACAGTTGGTCGCGAACCCGCACGACGCAGCCGTTCGGCGAGTCGCAGCGCACCATGGCGGGCAGACGGCCGCTGCTGCGCACGACGATGGTGGCGATGTCGTACTCACCGCCTTGGAAAACGAGAGTCGATCCGGCGGCGGCTTCGACACGCCCGTACGTTCCCGCGCCCAGCCCTACCGTGTCACCGGCGCCGAGAGTGACGTTGGCGATGCCCGGCGCGACCGCGACGGGCGGCGGCAGGACGAGCGGTTGGCTCGTGAAGATCGTCGCGTCGACTTGCGCGCTCGGCGCTACTTTGATGATCGGAGCGGCGATGTTCGATGTGGCAGCGACGCTGGCACCGCTGCGGATGACGACCGCGGAGTTGCTGCCGACGTCTCCGTCGGTGACGTCGGTGTGACGCGCCAGCTTGACGGCATCGGTGCCGAACAGAATGTAGGTCGGCAGCGCCGGAGGCTGGGCGTGCGCAACGCCGGCAAAGGCGGTGAGCGCGAGGGTAAGCGATGCCGCGTGTCGAGCGGATGAACGCGCGCCGGTCATGGACACGTTCCGGTGTCGGCGGTGATCGCGCTGTAGCCGCGGCCATCCGAGCCGTCGCGGTGCACCGTCGTCGCGGTCTGCGGCCCGAAGGTCGCACAGTACTTGTGATTGGTGGCCGGGTTGCCGGTCGCGAGCACGACGCTGATGTCGCCTTGCGCGGTGCCGAGCGCGTAGTCGACTTGCGGGCCTCTGCAACTGACTTTCAGAACACGTCCGTGGCGCAGGACCACCGAACGACAACTGGTGCCGGTGGCATCGCGGTAGCGGTACCGCGTGCCGGTCGCGTTCGCCGTCCAGTTCACGCACGGCATGTCGATGGTGAAGTTGCCGCCGTCGCCGATCACGCGCAGGCTCGCCCCCAAAGTCGTCGAGCCGCTGCCGACCGGCGGGCAGCGCGGATCGTCGAAGACGGTCTGCGGCGACTCGAGGATCGGATCGGTCGACACGAAGGTGATGCTGTTACCGGCGGGGTCGCCGGGCGGAGTGCGGATGAGCAGCTTTCTGCCCGTGATCCGTGTTCCCGCCTGCGTCAGGCGGCGGCCCTGCACCTCGCTGATGCCGGCCGAGAAGACGCGGTTCGACCAAACCACGACGAAGTCGCGTTCGCCGATGGCGGCGATCGATGCGTAATTCTGGAAGCTGGTGGTGAACTGGTTGATCTTCAGATCGGCGCCGTCGGCCGTGCCGTCGCTGCTGAAGGCGCGCGCCCAGATGTCGGCGAACGGATCGGTTTGCGGCCCCTCCCAGGTGACGACGAAGTTTCCGCCCGGAGCTCGGGCCACCGCCGGCCGCGATTGGCTGCCTGTCGTGGTCGAGTTGACGATGAACTCGCCGCCGATTCGACTCCCGTCTGAACCGAAGCGCTGCCCGATGATTCCGCTGCCGTTGCCGTCCTGGCCGGAGCTCGACCACACCGCGATGAAGTCACCGTCCGGCCCGCCCGCGACATCCGGATCCTGCTGGATGCTGAGCGTGGTGGTATTGACGATGAACTCGGTGCCGAGTGGGTTGCCGGCGGAGTCGATGCGTTGGCCGAACACGGTATAGCTGCTCAAGTCTCCCGCGAAACTGTCCCACACGACGACGAATCCAGTGCCGCTGCGTCCGATGGCGGGGTCGAGCTGATCGTTGCCGGTAAACGTGTTGACGAAGAACTCGCTTCCTTGCGGCGTGCCGTCGCTGCCGAACCGCTGCGCCGCGATGCCGGAGTAACTGCCGTCGTGTGTTCCCTCCCAAGCGACCAGGAAGTTGCCGGCGGTGTCGATCTCGACCGCGGGGCGACGCTGATAGCTGGTCGTGACGGTGTTGACCTGGAACTCGGTGCCAATGGGGCTGCCGTTGGATGCGAAACGCTGGCCGAAGATCCCGTCGTCGTCGAGATCTTGCGAATAGCTGGTCCACACGACGACGAAGCCGCCGTTCGGCGCCATGGCGATGGCGGGGGCAAACTGTACGTACTGGGTGTAGGTGTTGACCTGGAACTCGGTACCCAGCGCCACGCCGGCGCTGTTGAAGCGGCGTGCGGCGATACCCAGTCCGGCGGCCGGCTCGACGTTTCCGCTCCACACCACCACGTAGTTGCCGGCGGCATCGGAGGCGGCGACGCCGTCGTACTGCGCGCCGACCGTGTTGGAATTGACGAGAAACTCGTCGGTCGCCGGCGCCAACTGTGCGCGCAGCGGTGTTGCGAATCCGGCTATGCACGCCAGAGCAATGAGCCCCGACAGCGAGCTACCGACGAATTTCAAACTGCCCCCCGAATGTTGCCCCGCTGCGGACGCTAGTTGGCGAGCCTTCGAACTGTCAATTGATTTCATTGCGCGACGGC
>CADEER010000258.1 GCA_902826395.1 uncultured bacterium | reverse complement strand
TGTCGTTCATCGGTCGAACGGGTCTAGCAGGATCCCCAGCGCGAGGTAATGGGGTCCAGCTATCAGCGATCAGCTGTCAGCGATCAGAGGTCTCCATTTCCCCCTTGGCAAGGAGGAACCTCTCAGCCTGTAGCTGAAAGCTGATCGCTGATCGCTTCACACGAACAGAGCCGTCGCACGGCGCCGCTGCGGGATGATCGACGCGCCGCCGCCGCTCGAAACTCTCACCTCGGCGCGGCGCGGCCCGGGAAAGAAATGTGGCGGCAGGTGGATCGCGTCGACGGCGCCGTCGCCACACCGGTCGAGCGCAGCGTGCACCTCGCTGCGCAGCTCGCGCAGGTTGCCCGGCCACTGATGACGCCATAGACCGACCATCGCCGCGGCGCTGAAGCTCGCCGCCGGCGCACCGTACTCGCAACACCAGGCATCCTTAAAATGGGCGACGAGCGCCGGAATGTCGGCGCGTCGGATGCGCAGCGGCGGCAGGTAGAGCGTAAGCGCCCCCAGACGATCGCCGAGCAACGGCGTCGCCGCGACCGCATCGGCCGTACTGGAGGCCGTCATGACGATGCGCGGCGCCGCGAGATCACCGACCGCAGTTGCGATCGCGGCGGCGCCCTCGGCATCGAGCAGATCACAATCGCGGATCAGCAGTGTACCTCTCGCCGCGCTTCGAAAGGCGCGCGCGAGCTCATCATCAAAAGCCCCGCGGACGGCCGCACCGCAATCCAGGATCGATAGCGGCGCGACCGCCCGCGGCCCCCTCGCGTGCAGGAAGCGAGCGACGTGCTCGCGCCCTGTACCCGGTTCTCCCGCGATGAAGATCGGGTGCACCGTCGCAGCCAGCCGCTGTGCCAACGCTGCCGTTCTGCGAATGGTCGGATCCTCACCGATGATGATCGGAATCTGCATCCAGTCTTTCCCCCGCGATTTGTCTTCGAGCCCACAACGGCACTGGCGCGCCTGAACGCTGCCGGCGTCGTCGCCGTCCAGTCGCCGCGTCGCTCCCCGCGACAGCGGTCCGACCTGGCTCACTCGTTCGAGCGAGCGATTTCAGTTTCCGTACTCTGCCTCATGCAGAGCCACACCCGTGCCAATCGCCATCCGGTCGGCCCCCCGGCGACGGCTCGTTCAAAACGCGCTGCTCGTTGCGAAAGTGCGACACCCGCCCGCAGCCGTGCGAGTCATGTGGCAAATCCGCCAGCTCCGATACTGACTTGGATAGCCCGGCCTGCAACTTCGATTTCCCTCGCATTGTCAGATACTTAGCTGAACAAATCGGCATAATTCCGGCCACGGCTTGAGCCGGGCGAACCCGATCGCTAGCCTCCGACGCCTGTGCTCGACCTCCGCTACCAGACCCCCGACGGGTGGCTGACCGCCATCCGCGCCGACTTCGACGCCTTCCTGCAGGATCACGCCGCCAACGAGCGCAAAGCCTCGGCGGCCGCGATCCGCCTCGCGGTGCATCACTGGGATCTGCCCGAGCTGGTCGAGGCGATGATCGGTCTGGCTGCCGAGGAGATGGAGCACTTCCAGCGCGTCTATCGGATCCTGCGCGAACGCGGCGTGGCGCTCGGACAGGACGCGCCCGACCCGTACATGAGCAAGATGCACTCGCTGCTGCGCAAGGAGAGCACGATGGACTTCTTGCTCGACCGTCTGCTCGTCTTCTCACTCGTCGAAGCACGCGGCTGCGAGCGCTTCGGAATGCTCGCCGATAGCCTGGAGCCCGGCGTGCTGAAAGACTTCTACGCCGATCTCACTGGCGCCGAAGCGCGGCACCGCGGCCTGTTCCTGCGCGTCGCGCGCGATGTGTTCGATCCGGCGGCAGTCGCGCGGCGCCTCGACGGCCTGATCGACGCCGAGGCCAAGATCGTCGCCGCCCTGCCCCTGCGCGCGGCACTACATTAAGAAGCGCTCGCGGATGCGGGTTCTGCACCTGACGCGCGACTTCCCGCCCGACGGCGCGGGCGGAATTTCGACGGCGGCGGCGGGTATGGTGGCTGCGCTGCGCGACGGCGGTGTGCCGGCGGCGGTGATCTCGTTCGACCACTGGCGACGGCGCGAGCAAGGCGCGCCATTGGTGGTCGAACCAGGCGGCGATGAAGTCGCGTTGCGCATCCGGCGCGGCGCACCGCTCGCGGCGATCGAGAGCTCGGCGCGCCGGTTCTGCCCGGACGTCGTCCATCTGCACCACGAGAACCTGTGGTCGTTCGCCGATGCGCTGCGCAGCACACTCGGCTGTCCGATCGTCTACACGACGCACGTGCTGCACGACGGCGACGGGGGCGCGTCCGGCGGCGAGCAGCGCATCGCGCTGCGCTACGCCGACCTGATCGCGGCGCCGTCGCGTTCTGCCGCCGCCGAGATCGCCGCCGTCGGCGTCGCGACACCCATCCACGTCGTGCCCAACGTCGTCGCCGCCGGCGCTCCCGGGGTGCGCGACGGCGCGCCGCTAGGTCTCTTCGCCGGCCGTTTCGATCATGCCAAGGGCATCGACACTCTGTTCGACGTGATGGATGCGGCGCTGCGCGCGCATCCGGAGCTGCGCTTCGCAATCGCCGGCGGACTCCCCGCCAGCGGCAAGCGCGAGCGCCGTTGGCCGCGGCGGTGGCACGAACGCGCCGACCCCGCCCACGCCGGCCGGGTGCAGTTCCACGGCTGGCTGGATCGCGGCGCCCTCAGCGCCCTCTACGCCCGGGCGCACGTGCAGATCGTCCCCAGCCGGCGCGAGACATTCGGCCTGAGCGCCGCCGAGGGTATGGCGCACGGGCTGCCGATCGTCGCAACGCGCGCCGGTGCGCTCCCCGAGATCATCGAAGACGGCGCCACCGGCTTTCTCTGCGCGCCCGGCGACGCGGCGGCCATCGCCGAGCGCGTGCTGGCGCTAGTGCGCGACCCCGATCGCGCCGCGCAGATGGGTGCGCTCGGCGCGGCAATCGTCGCGCAACGCTTCAGCGCAGCGGCTGTACGCCCGCAGTTGGTCGCGGCGTACGAGGCGGCGCTGACGTCGAGAGCCGGGAATTGCAAATCAGAATAGATGTCCTCGTGAAGACTGGGTGAAGATCGTGAACCGTGAACAGTGAACCGTGGGTCGCGATGGTCGGATGGACGCCGGCAGTAAAGCTCTCGCTGTCGTTATCACTCGTAGCCTCCAAGGACGGCGCCAGGGGCAGCTCCACGGTTCACGGTTCACGGTTCACAATCCCAGCAACTCCCGGTTCTCGAGTCCCGCCGGGATGGCACCCTCAGGACGCGTGCGTCACACTGTCCGCATGGACTGGAAACTATTCGCTTCGACCTTCGCCGCCGTCTTCCTCGCCGAGCTCGGCGACAAGACACAGCTCGCAACGTTCTCTCTCGCCGCCGGCGGCTCGTCGCGCGCGGTCGTGGTCGCCGGTGCGGCGAGCGCCCTGGTCGCCACTACGGCGATCGCGGTCATCGCCGGCGAAGCGGTCGGCCGCGCCGTGCCGGCGATCTGGCTGCGGCGCGGCGCCGGGGTGCTGTTTGTAGTCCTCGGACTCGTCTTCCTGATGACCGGCGAAGAGACGTGACCGGTCGTCGCACTACTCGAGCGGCACGCTGGTTCGGGTGATGAAGCCGTTGAGGAACGCCTCGACGTCGTCCTGCGGATCCTCGAGCGTCGAGCTGCAATCCTGCGGATCGAGAAATCCGCTCGCGGTTTCAGCGAGCGGAAGGCCGTCCAGCGTGCCGCGGATGGCGCCGCTCGTGCAGGTCGGGATGTTGATGCTCGCGACGTCGGTGGGAGGTACTCGCACCGCGAGGAGCTGGGCGCGATTCTCCTCGAGCCACTCGAGCACGGCATCGACGCCGGACGGGTAATCGAGCTCCGCCTCACCCGCAACCAGTCCCTGCGACGAAGCAACCGCTGGCACGCCGCGCCGCGCCGCCGTCAGGGCGGCGCCGACGGTGCCTGAAATCTGTGTCGCGATCGGGCCGCTGACGTTCTGCCCTTCATTGATACCAGACACGACGATGTGCGGCGGGAGATCGACCGGATACAGCTCGTCGAGCGCGTAGTTGACCGAGTCGGCGGGGCAGCCGTTCACCGCGGTCGCCGGATAGCCACCGAGTGTGGTGGCGTCGGCCACGCTCAGATCGCCGCACGCTTGCGACGGGCCGGTGTTGTCGCCGCTGCCGCTGCGATTGCCCGACGGCGCCGAGACGACGACTTCGTTTGCCGGATCCGCCGCCAGCGCCTCGACGATCGCGTCGATGCCCTCGGCGCCGACGCCGTCGTCGTTGGTGACGAGGATGCGCAGCACCTGCGGCGGTGCGTCGTCGTCATCGCCGCAACCCGACCAGGAGAACGCCGCGAGGAACATCAGCAGGCACGCCAGTAACCGTATGATCGTCGTCATCGGGCGACCTCCGAGTCACCTCTCTCATGGGGACTGTCGATTTTCCCCCGTACACGTACTCGTACGCGTACCCGTACACGATCCATGCCCGAATTCTGCTGGAAACTCCGTGTACGAGTACGGGTACGCGTACGTGTACGGTCACTGATCTTTCGTTTTCCGACAGTCTCCATGGAAGGGGTGATTCAAGGCGGCGCGGGAGGTCCGCGACCTCCCGCGCCGCGCAACCGTAATGCTTAGCTGCCCCAGCCGATGACGGCCTTCACTTCGAGGAATTCCTCGAAGCCGATCTCGCCCCACTCGCGGCCGTTGCCGGAGTGCTTGTAGCCGCCGAACGGCGCCGCGAAGTCGGGGTTGGCGCCGTTGAGCAGGATCTGTCCGGCGCGGATCTGCGACGCGACCTTGCGGGCGCGGTCGATGTTGCCGCTCGAGACATAGCCGGCAAGGCCGTAGTTGGTGTCGTTGGCGATGCGCACCGCGTCCGCCTCGTCGCGATACGGGAGAATCGAAACGACGGGTCCGAAGATCTCCTCGCGCGCGATGGTCATGTCGTTGCGCACGTTGCTGAACACCGTCGGCTTCACGTAGTAGCCGGTCTCCAGTCCATCCGGCCGGCCAGGGCCGCCGGTGACCAACGTCGCGCCCTGATCGATGCCGAGCTGGATGAAGCGCTGGATGCGCGTCCACTGCGCCTCGCTGACCACCGGCCCGATCTTGGTGTCGCCGCCGTTCGGATCGCCGACCGTCGTCTGCTCGGCCGCCTTCTTGGCGATCTCCGCCGCCTGGTCGTGCAGCGCTTGCGGCACCAGCATGCGCGTCGGCGCGTTGCACGACTGGCCGCTGTTCATCATCACGCCGTTGACACCGCCGGTGACGGCGCTGTTCAGGTCGGCGTCGTCGAGAATGATGTTGGCCGACTTGCCGCCGAGCTCCTGGGTGACGCGCTTCACCGTGTCGGCGGCGGCGCGCGCCACCGCGGTGCCGGCGCGCGTCGAGCCGGTGAACGACATCATGTCGATCTCCGGATGCGCCGACATCGCCTCGCCGACCGTCGGACCGTCACCGTTGACGAGATTGAACACGCCCGCCGGCACGCCCGCGGCGTGGAAGACCTCGGCGAGAATGATCGCATTGAGCGGCGCCACCTCGGTCGGCTTGAGCACCATCGTGCAGCCCGCCGCCAGCGCCGGCGCGACCTTGCACATGATCTGGTTGACCGGCCAGTTCCACGGCGTGATC
>CADEER010000257.1:1289-5668 GCA_902826395.1 uncultured bacterium | reverse complement strand
CGTGTACGGGTACGCGTACGAGTACGTGTACGGGAGAAAACCGACAGTCTCTTGCCAACGATGGGGCTTGGGGGAGGTCCCGCGTTCATCGTTTGCCTCGCGACCACCGCGTCAGCCCGCGTAGCGGTAGCCTTCGCCGCGGACCGTTTCGATTGCCTCATCGGACAGCTTCTTGCGCAGCTTGGCGATGTGCATGTCGACGGTGCGCGTCTGCACGTCGGCGCCGGACGGCATCCCCCACACCTCGATCAGCAGCCGGCGGCGGCTGACGATGCGGCCGCGCTCGCCGTGCAGCAGCGCCAGCAGCGCGACCTCGCGCGCCGTCAAGATGGCCGTCGCGCCGGAGCGCGTCGCGGCGCGTGCGGTGGGGTCTATCTGCCAGGCGCCGAACGAAAACGGCTCCTCAGGTACCGGCGCTTCGCTGCCGCAGCGGCGCAGCAGCGCCTCGACGCGGGCGACGAGCTGGGCCACCGAGAACGGCTTGGTGACGTAGTCGTCGGCGCCACAGCGGAAACCTTCGAGAATGTCGTCCTCGCCACCGCGGGCCGTCAGCATGAGGATTGCCTGCGCCGGGCTGTCGTCGCGCAGGCGCTTGCACACGTCGAAGCCACTCATGCCGGGCAGCATGACGTCGAGCACGACCAGCGCGTGGCGGCCGGTGAGCGCTTCGCGCAAGCCGTCGTCGCCGGTCTCGACGCCGAGCGGTTGGTGCCCGTGGTAGGCGAGGATGTCACACACGCCCTCGCGGATCGGTCGCTCGTCCTCGACTACGAGAATCGATTTCCCTGCCGACATGATGAGAAGTGTAGGCGTTCCGCTCCGCGAGTAAACGGCCGCCCGCATCGCTCCGCCGCGATTTACAGTTCTTTTACAGACTAAGTCGGCGCGGTCGCGCGTCTCTCCCAGCAAACGGATGCGGTCCGACGGACCGCCCATGACGGCTCGAGGAGAAGCGACGATGACGAAGCGAAGATGGAATTGGATGGCGGCCGGCGCCCTGCTGCTCGGCACATGTCTGACAGCGGCGATGAGCAAGACGGGCGTCGCGCCCGCGGTAGGCGCGGCGACCATTGTGACACGCGGCGGCAAGGACGGCCCCGTGTCGTTTCGCGGCACGCTCGACCGCACGGCGGTGCTGCGCGGCAGTGACGGCACGGCGCGCATCGAATTGGTAATGGCGGCCGACGGAGTGGCGACCACGAGCCGCTCGAGTCACCGCGCCACCGATCTGGTGATTGTCCTCGACCGATCGGGTTCGATGTCGGGCGATGGTATCGAGAACGCGCTGGCCTCGGTGCGCGAGCTGGTCGGACAACTGCGCACCGAGGATCGCTTCGCGCTGGTGTCCTACGCCAGTGATTCGCGGATCGACTTGCCGCTGATGCCCACGGCGCAAGGGCGGCCGCAGCTCGAGCAGGCGCTGGCCAACGTCTTTGCGGGCGGCGGTACGAACATGTCGTACGGCCTCGATCTGGGCCTCGGTGTCATCGAGGGCGTCGGACCGGCGGAACGCGGCCAGCGCGTTCCGCGCCTAATCCTCATCTCGGATGGTCATGCCAATGAGGGCGATCCGACCCCACAAGGGCTGACCGATCGCGCCCGACGCGCCGCGCGCGGCGAGTTCATGCTCTCCGCGATCGGCGTCGGTGTAGACTTCAACGAATACCTGATGGCCGCGATCGCCGACGCCGGCACCGGCAACTACTATTACGTGCGGCACGCGGAAGACCTCGCGAAAGTCTTCGCCAGTGAGTTCGAGGGCGCCCGCAGCACCGTTGCCAGCGGTCTCGCTCTTCGCATCGAGCCGGCACCAGGCATCCGCATCATCGATGCGGCGGGCTATCCGATCGAGCAAGACGGAAGCACCTTCGTCGTGCGGCCGGGCGCTCTTTTCGCCGGCCAGGAGCGACGCATCTGGCTGACGCTCGGCGTGCCGAACCAGGAGCTCGGCGACCACGCGATCGGGCGCTTCTCGCTCTCGTATGCGATCGACGGGACACAGCGCGAGCAGCGCATCGACGATCTGCCGCGCATCGCCTGCGTCGCCGGCGAGGACGATTTCTACGCCGGCATTGATGCTGACGCCTGGTCGCGCTCGGTTTCCGTCGACCAATACAACGCGATGCAGGAAGGCGTCGCGCGGGCTGTGAAAGAGGGCGATCGGGCGAGGGCCATGCGACGCATAGAGCAGTTCCGCGCCGACGTCGGCGGTGCCAACGCAGTCGTCGGTGCGCCGGAGGTCGCCAACAGCCTGGCCGATGTGGACGGCCTCGAAGCCGAGGTGAAGTCGGCCTTCGAAGGTGACGCGGCGGAGCAGTCGCGGCGGCAGAACGAGCTCAGCAAGGCCAAGAGCGCGGCGGCCAAGGACGAGCGCCGCGTCGGTGCCAAGAAAGCGAGCGTGCCATGAGACTCCTCGATCGGGTTGCCGTGTTGCTCAAAGCCGATGCGCACGGCGTCGTCGAGTCACTCGAGGAGCGATCGCTGCTGCTCAAGCAGTACCTGCGCGAAGCGGAGATCGGTCTCGACCGCGATCGCGCCCGCCTCGAGGCGCTGCGCGAAGAGCACAAGGCGTTGAACGACCGGTTGGAGCGAGAGAGCGAGGCGGTGCGCCGGATCGACGAGGACATCGCCCTCGCTCTCGACGGCGGCAAGGAGGAGCTGGCGCGCTTCGCCATCCGCCAGCTCCTGCCGCGCCGACGCGAGGTCGAGGCGTTGACGGCTCACCTCGAGCAACGTCGCACCCAGATCGACGCGGCGGTGCAGCGCCTCGAGGAACAGAACCGGCGCTATGAGGACCTCAAGGCGCGGGTGCGCAGCGACCTCAGCCTGCCGCGCGATGGCGCGCCGTGGTGCGAGTCCGGCGCGGTTGCCGAGGAGGAAGTCGAGCTCGAGCTGATGCGCCGCCGCGGCGGAGGCCGGTCATGAGGCGCATCGAGACGTTTGCGGGTGCGGTCGGCTTCGCCGCGGTCGCGGCGGTCGCCTGGATTCCGTGGGCGATGCTCGCGGCACCGTTCGCAGGCGGCGGCGCGGCGTTGTCTCATTATCTGGTGGCGGTAACCACAGCGTACGTCGCCATGCTGGCGGCGGGGCAGCCGCGCGCGACCGCGGTGACGGCCTTGGCACTGTTGCTGGGCGCCGCGTCTCTGCTGGCGACCACCTCGGTGGCGGAGCTGGCTCTGGCGCTGGCGGTGATGATCGGCGTGCTGAGAAGCGGCGTCTTGTCTGGTCCTCCGACGCCGCGCGCACTGATCGCCGAGCTGCTCCTGGTGGGCGGCGGCCTGACGCTGGCGCGCGTCATGGCGGCGCCGTCGGCGGTGGGCGTGGCGGCAGGACTGTGGTGCTTCTTCCTGGTACAGAGCCTGTACTTCCTGGGCGGCGATCCGCGTGAGCGCGCGGACGCGCCTGCGGATGCCTTCGAGACGGCTTATCGCCGCGCTGTCGAGCTGCTCGAGCTGCCGTGAACCGTGAACCGTGAACGGTGAACCGTGGACCGGAGTGCGTGAACCGCCGAGCCCCACGGTTCACTGGTTCACGGTTCACCGGTTCACAATCTTCGGTCCCGATCGTGTCCCCCCGGCAACTGCCAGCACGATGCCCCATCACCGCAGCACGAAGTCACCCAGCTCCGGCGCGCGCGTCCAACCCCAGTAGTCGACCAGCCGCCACGGCGACGTCGTCGTGACTCGGCCGTGCTGGTTCTTGTACCAGCTCGTCATGCCGGGATGGGCCCAGACAGTGCGCGCCAGTGCCGCGTCGAGGCGTTGATTGAAGTCGTCGCAGACCTCGGCCTTGCACTCGATGGTCGAGTGGCGTCCTTCGAGCAGCGCCGCGATGCAGCCCATGACGTAGCGAACCTGGCACTCGGAGTGGAAGATGATGCTGCCGGCGTGGGCGAGGTTGGTGCCGGGTCCGTAGAGGCAGAACAGATTCGGAAAGTCGGGGACGGTGATGCCGAGGTAGGCGCGTGGGTCGTCGCCCCATACCTCGTTGAGCCGCGCGCCGCTGCGGCCGACGATCTCCATCGGCCACAGGAACTTGTTGGCGTGGAAGCCGGTAGCGAAGACGATGAAGTCGACCTCGCGGCGAGAGCCGTCGGCGAAGCGGATCGCGTCGGGTTCGATCTGCTCGATCGCTTCGGTGACCAGCTCGACGTTGTCGCGCTTCAGCGTGGCGAGCCAACTGCCGTTGTCTTGCAGGATGCGCTTGCCGAACGGCGGGTACGTCGGGATCACCTTGGCGAGCAGCTCGGCGTCGTCGCCGACGAGCTGCGAAATGTACTCGGTGAAGACGAGGCGCGTCTCCTCGTTGGCGGCGTTGACCGAACGGTCCTGGTGCGGCCATGCCGGGTCGACGATCAGCCGCGGCAGCAGCCCGTCCGA
>CADEER010000257.1:0-1189 GCA_902826395.1 uncultured bacterium | reverse complement strand
TGCCACTCGGCGGAGTGGAAGGCGGGTCCGGCGAAGCTCGACAGGCCAGGCAGGTCGGGGATGCGCGGCCGGTTGAGCTGGCCGACGGCGCTGATCAAGACGTTGGCGTCGAGGGTCTCGTCGCCGTCGGGGCCGCGCAGCGCGACCTTCCACGTGCCCGAGGTTTCGTCGAAGCGCGCGCTGACGACCTCGGTGCGGAAACGGATGTGCGGCCGCACGCCGTACTTGTCGGCGCAGCGCTCGAAGTAGGCGCGCAGCTCCTGCTGCTGCGAATAGAACTCCGACCAGTCGTGGTTGGGCTCGAAGGAGTAGCAGTAGAAGTGATTGGCGACGTCAACGCGGCAGCCGGGGTAGGTGTTCTCGAACCAGGTGCCGCCGATGCCGTCGTTCTTCTCGACCACCGTGTAGGCGATGCCCGCCTGCTGCAGCCGGATGGCGGCGAGCAGACCCGACATACCGGCGCCGATGATCAAGACGCGAAAGTCGCGCGCCGCCGCGGCACCGGCCGCGGTCTCCAGCGGCGTGGCGCGCGCGTCGCCGCCGTCGAGCGCCATCTCCTCCATCATCATCGGCACGTACTCGTCCGGCACCGGCTGGCCGACCAGGAAGCTCATCATGCGATGGACGGTGTCGGCATCTGGCGGCGGCGGCAGCGTACAGCCGCGATCGCGATAGTCGGCGAGCGCCGCCGCGGCGCGGCGCCGGATCTCCGTCTTCTCCTCGTCGGTCATCGATCCCTGCACGTCGCCCAGCATCGCCTCGCGCGGCCGGATCGCGCCGTCGAGGATGGAAGTGTCGCCGGTCAAATGGATCAGCGACATCATCAGCGTCGGCACACTGGCGCTGGCGACGACGCGATTCAAAAACGCATCGTCCTCGGTGACGAGCGCGTCGACAGTGGGAATTGGTTTGGACATCGGCGATCGACTCGGCGCGCCGAGTCTTGTCCGCGACGATGGGAAGAGCAACACTCGCCTTCGCGATGACGGAAGGCCAAGGCATGGCGCGCTTGCGCGCCGCGGTCGAGCTGCTCGCGATGCCGGGCGACTCCGCGCTGGCGCGTGCCGGTGTGGGACGACCGGATGCGCTGGCGGTCGAGTTCGACGAGGCCTACACCGTCTTTGTCTCTAGCCGCAGCGCGTTGCCCGACGAGGCACAGCTCGCGGCGCTGCAGCGGCTCGACCAGCAG
>CADEER010000256.1 GCA_902826395.1 uncultured bacterium | reverse complement strand
TGAGGTAGGCAAAGATCGCCGAGCTGCCGTCGCCCGCCAGCGGCTCCCAACTGCGCACCGGGTCGCCGCCGGGCGGCTCGACCTTGACCACGTCGGCGCCGAAGTCGGCGAGGACGCGGGCGCAGAAGGGAGCCGAGACTCCCTCACCGAGCTCGACCACTCGCACATCGCGCAACGCGCCGGCGCGGCCGGCGGAGTCCGTGCTCACCGAACGCCGCTCCACTCGACCGCCAGGTGCTCGAAGCCGCGCATGAAGAAGTGCGCGATTCGCCGCGGCTGGCGATCCGCGACGAGGCGTATCTCGGGAATCCGCTCGATCAGAGTCTCGAGCGCGATGCGCGCCTCGAGCCGCGCCAGCGAAGCGCCCAGGCAAAAATGGACTCCGCCGCCGAACGCCAGATGGGACGCCGCGTTGTCGCGCCTCATCTGGAACTCGCCGGCCGCCGCGAACTCGGCTTCGTCGCGATTGCCGGCTGCATAGAGGAGCTGTAGCTGCGCACCCTTCGCGATCCTCGCTCCGCCGAGCTCGACATCCTCGGTCGCGATGCGGAACAGGCCCTGCACCGGCGACTCCATGCGCAGCGCCTCCTCGACCGTACCGGCGACCAGCGACGGATCCGCGCAGAGCGCTTCCCATCGCTCGCGGTGCTCGAGCAGCAGGTACATCATGTTGCCGATCAGGCTGGTGGTGGTCTCGTTGCCGGCGACCAGAACCTGCTGAATCATGCTCAGCATCTCACCGCGGTTCAGCGGCGCGGCGCCCTCGAGCCGCGCGTTGAGTAGGTCGGTCAACATGTCGTCGCGCGGGTTCTTCTCGCGCTCGGTGAGCAGACCGTCGAAATAGCGCTGAAAGTCCACCAAGCTGCGCGCGCACTCGAGCAGCCGCTCCTTCGGCAGATCGAAGGACAACCTGGCCACCAGATCGTCCGACCACTTCTTGAAGCGATCGAGATCGCCGTCGCCGACACCGAGAATCGAGGCGATGATCGTCATCGGCAGCGGATACGCGTATTTCCAGATGAGGTCGGTCTCGCCCTTGTCGATGAACCGATCGACCAGGCGGTTGGCGGTGGAGCGGATGAAGTCGGTCCGTTCGCTGACCCGGCGCGGCGTGAACGCCTTGTTGATCAGCCCGCGGTAGCGGTTGTGCGCTGGCGGATCGCAGGTGACCAGGGTCGAAAGCTGTCCCCAACCTTCCTTGAGGATCGCGATCACCTCGGGCGCATCTTTCGCGGCGACATTGGTCGACAGCGACGACGAGTAACGCGTCGGGTCCTTGAGCACCGTCCAGATGTCGTCGTAACGGGTCACCACCCAGACGTTGTAGAGCGGGCTGAAGAACACCGGCGCCTCGCGATGCGCCGCCGCGAACACCTCCTGGATCCGGCCCGCGTACTCGGGGTCGAGCGGATTGTACCGCGACGCGACACCTTGCCCAGAATCACCCGCGACTCGCTCCATCTACTCCCCCCAAATCCGGAGCCAATCCGGATCCGACCGTTGCAGAGCAAGTGCGATACCAACTCGAGCGCACTCGCCTCACAACATACCGAACTGCACGACCCACCCTCGTCTCAATGCACCCATGCATCCACCAATGCGCCGCAGCATCGAAAAGCCGAGGTGTGTCCGGCTCTGGGGGGCTGTTGCAATCGTCACTAACGCACGACACCCGTCATTCCGGCGAAAGGGACTGCCGATTTTCTCCCGTACACGTACTCGTACGCGTACCCGTACACGATCAATGCCGGATTTCTGCAGGAACGCCGTGTACGAGTACGCGTACGAGTACGTGTACGGTCACTGATGTCTCGTTTTCCGACAGTCCCTTTCGCCGGGGTGACGAGGAGTCGCGCCCTTCGACCGGCGGCTAGCCGTTGCGGCGTTTGGCGATGCCGTACTTCTTCATCTTGCGCACCACCGACGACTGGTCGATGCCGAGCTGCTCGGCCATCTCGTAGGTACTGCTGCAGCGATCGGAAGCCTCGCTGAGGATCCTTCGCTCGACCTCTTCGAGCCGCGCCTTCATCGAGCCGTTGGCGCTCGGCGCGTCGGCTTGCGTCTCGGGCGACTCACGCTCGAACTCGCGCCGGACGGCGTCGACGTCGATCTCGGGGCCGGTGCCGGTGAGGATCAGCCGCACGATCTTGTTCTTCAGCTCGCGGACGTTGCCGGGGAACTCGCATCCCTCGAGCAACTCGACCGCCGCCGCCGACAGTGACCTCTCGGTGCCGTACTCGCGATTGCACGACTCGACGAGCTTTTCGATCAGCGCCGCGAGATCTTCCGGGCGCTCGCGCAGCGGTGGGATGAACAGCGGAATGGTTTCAAGCCGATAGAGGAGATCGGCGCGAAACTCGCCGACGCGAGCGAGATCGCGCAGGCGGCGGTTGGTCGCGGCGATGACGCGGACGTCCAGGCGGCGCGGTGATGCGCTGCCGACACGGGTGAGCATCTTGTCGTCGAGGATCTGCAGCAGCTTGGCCTGTGAGCTCTTCGGCAGCTCGCCGATCTCGTCGAGAAAGATCGTGCCGCCGTCGGCGGCCTCGAAGAGCCCCTGCTTCCCTCCCGGCGCCGAGCCGGTGAAGGCGCCGGACTCGTAGCCGAACAGCTCGGACTCGACCAGCGACTCCGGGATCGCACCGCAGTTCACTTGAATGAAAGATTTGCCGCGCCGACGACTCGAGCGGTGGATGAGGTTGGCGAGGACCCCTTTGCCGACGCCCGTCTCCCCTTCGATCAGAACCGTCAGGTCGTAGTCGGCGATCTGCATCGCGGTCGAGACGAGCTCGACCATCGCCGGGCTCTTCACGACGAAATCGTCGAGGCCCGAGTTGCGCAGTCGGCTTTCGAGGTGCGAACGCTCCAGCTCGTCCAGCGCCGCCTCGCCGCGATGGCGCTCGAGTTGGCGTTTGAGCGAGCTGAGCTGGGTGAAGTTGCGCACGTTCAGGATGACACTGAGCAACTCTCCGCTCTCGTCGAAGTGCGGATTGGCGGTCACCAGCAGAAGCTCGCCGCCCTGTGCGTTGACCAGAGTCGTCGCCGGATACGAACCTTTGAGCACCTGCAGCGCCGCCGAGTTACGCGCCGTACCCGGAGTGGCGCGCATCTCGTCGATGGTGCGCCCGATCCAATCTTCGCGCCGCAGGCCGGTGATGTGCTGGAAGGCCTCGTTCATCTCGAGGAACCGTCCGCTCGGCGAGATCAGGCAGATGCCGTCGTACGAGGCGTTCATGACGGCATCGAGCAGCGTCTGCTGCGAGCTCAGCTCCCTCTCGAGCCGGCGCTCGGGCGTGGAATCCTTGGCGCTGCCCATGCGCGGAATATGGATTCGCCGCGAACGGCAAGTCAACGCGCCGTCCGCGATCCATCGACGCCGGGCGCGCAGATAGCTCTTGCTCGCGGCGCTCGGCCGCGCTAAGTCCCCACAAGTTAGTGGCTACTACGGAGGATTCATGACGACCGCGATCAAGCAGGAAGAGTTGCCCTGGCATCTGCAGGGCAACTGGGCGCCGGTGCAGGACGAGGTCACCACTACCGATCTCGCGGTCGAGGGCGAGATCCCGCGCGACCTCAACGGCATCTACATCCGCAACGGGATGAACCCGCGCAGCGGTTGGTCCGATCACTGGTTCTTCGGCAACGGCATGGTGCACGGCGTCGAGCTCGCGGATGGCAAGGCCTCTTACCGCAACCGCTACGTCAAGACGCCGTACTACGAGCACGACATGAACGTGCTGTCGGCGATGGCCGACTCGAAGGCGTCGCCGGCCAACACTCACGTCTTCCGCCACGCCGGCCGGATCCTGACCCTCGAGGAAGCGCATGTCCCCTGGGAGATCGACCGCAAGCTCGAGACGGTCGGTCCGGTCGACTTCGGCGGCAAGCTGGATCGCGCCTTCACGGCGCATCCGCGCATCTGTCCGGAGACCGGCGAAATGCTCGCCTTCGGCTACTCGCCGATGCTGCCGCCGCACCTCGTCTATTACCGAATCGACCCGCAGGGGAACCTGGTGCAGTTCGAGCCGATCGAGATCCCCCGGCCGGTGATGATGCACGACTGGAACGTGACTCGGAACCACGTCGTGTTCATGGACCTGCCGATCATCTTCGCACTCGAGGAAGGCGGTTTCGTGTTCAAGGAAGAGTGCGGCGCGCGGCTCGGCGTCATGCCGCGCAACGGCACCAACGCCGACGTGCGCTGGTTCGAGATCAACCCCTGCTACGTCTTCCATCCCCTCAACTCTTACGAGGACGGCAACACGATCGTGCTGCACGTCTGTCGCCAGCCGCACTCGATGAAGGGCGGCATGCAGGACGTCGGAAACAAAGAAGACACCAGCGCCCGCCTGTGGCGATGGACGATCGATCTGGTCTCGGGAAGGGTGAAAGAGGAGCAGATCGACGACGCCCCCGGCGATTTCCCGCGCGTAGACGATCGCCGGGTCGGCCTGAAGGCGCGCTACGGCTACACCCTCGGCATGGTGCCGATGACCGGTTCTCCCCGCTACGACCGATGGGTCTACAAGTACGACCTCGAGACCGGCACCCGCAGGGTTCACGATCTGGGCAAAAACGTCGGCGGCGGCGAGCCGGTATTCGCGCCGCGCTCGCCCGACGCCGGCGAAGACGACGGATTCGTACTGCTCATCGCCCACGACGAGCGGCAGAACCAATCGAGTCTGGTCGTGCTCGACGCGCAGAACATCGAAGCGGCACCCATCGCAATAGTGAAGCTGCCGCAACGCGTGCCGTACGGCGCGCACGGAAACTGGCTGGCCGACTAACAGGCCCGGGAACCGGGAACCGGGAACTGGGGCTTTCGGTTCCCGATACGTCTGGTTCCCGATACATCCAAGGAGCGTGAATGCCTGATTTGAGCGGACAAGTCGCCGTCGTGACCGGTGCCAGTCGCGGCGTCGGCAAGGGAATTGCCCTCGGCCTCGGCGAAGCGGGCGCGACCGTCGTCATCACCGGTCGCAGCCTCGAGGACAAAGGCGGCGATCGCCCCGGAACGATTCAGGCGACCGCCGACGAGGTCACCGCGATCGGCGGCAAGGGCATCGCCATGCGTTGCGATCACGCGAACGATGCGGAGGTCGTCGATCTGTTCGCGAGAGTGCGCCGAGAACTGGGCCGCGTCGACATTCTGATCAACAACGCCTTCACCGCCCCGGACAAGCCGATCTTCGACGGCAAGTTCTGGGAATACCCGGTCGGCCTGTGGGATCAGCTCATGCACGTCGGCTGCCGCGGCCATTACGTCTGCAGTCACACGGTGGCGCCGATGATGATCGAGCAGAAGCGCGGCTTGATCGTCAACGTGTCGTCGTTCGCCGGCATGAGCTACGTCTTCAACGTGGCCTACGGCGTCGGCAAGGCGGCGGTCGATCGCATGGCCAAGGACATGGCCGTCGAGCTGGCCCCGGTCGGAGTGACCGCGGTGTCGCTGTGGCCGGGCGTCGTCCGCACCGAGTACCTGCAAGCCGTGTCGGCGCGCGGCGAGGTTCCCTTCGGCCTGCGCAACGGCGAGTCGCCGCAACTGTCCGGCCGCGCCGTCGCTCACTTCGCCGCCGACCCGTCGCGAGAGAAACGAAACGGCGAAGTGCTGATCGTCGCCGAGTTGGCCAAGCACTACGGCTTCACCGACATCGACGGCCGCCAACCCGGAACGATCTTCGAGCAAATGGCGCCGTAGCC
>CADEER010000255.1:2491-5725 GCA_902826395.1 uncultured bacterium | reverse complement strand
AGGCACAGAGGACACAGAGGACACAGAGAAGGTACCGACAAAACGCTGCTCGCATCATCGACGCCAAAACTCACTGGCGATGGGATTGGCAGCCGTGCAGGTGGATGCCTTCCAGCCGCTCATTCTCTGTGTCTCCGTGCCTCTGTGGTGAAATCAAATCCGCTCGCGTTCACCCGCTTCGAACAGCGGCTCGATCGCCAGGCGCGCGACATCGGCCTCCATCTCGGCCGCCGTCGGCTCCGCCACACCCGCCGTCGCGGCTTCGAGAGTCGCGGCCAGCGCCTTCGCGTCGGACGACGAGTTGAGGAAGACGCCTGGGCGCGCCAGCACCCAGCCGACGTTGCGCCGCAGCGCCTCGCCATCGCGCAGCGGCTCGTACCAACTGAAGTGGCGCTCTGCATCGCTCTGCCAGCGCCGGCGCGCCACCGACTTGATCGTCTGCACGGCAACGCCGCGTGAACGGCACAGCGCATCGAGCTTCTCAAAGTCCGCCGCGTAGGCCGGATTCGCCATCATCGAGTAGTTGTACGGCAGCAGCACAGAGTCGAACGGGAAGCGCTCCAGGCTGCGCAGGTGCATGCCGGCGATCCGTGTGCCGTGCCCGGTGACGCCGATGAAGCGCACCAAGCCCGCTTCGCGGGCCTGGACCGCCGCCTCGAGCGCCCCGCCCGGCGATAGCGCCCTCTCCCACTCGTCCTCCTCGACGAGGTTGTGCAGTTGAATCAGGTCGACGTGGTCGGTCTGCAGGCGCTCGAGCGAGCGGTGGATGCTGTCGCGCGCGCCCTGGTAGTCGCGTGCGCTGGTCTTGGTCGCCAGGAAGAACTCCTCACGATGGAACTGCATCCACGGCCCAATGCGCAACTCCGAGTCACCGTAGTCCGCGGCGGTATCGATGTGATTCACCCCGTGCTCGAGCAGCAGGTCCAAGCATTCATCCGCCCGATCTTGCCGCATCGACCACAACGCCGCGGCGCCGAAGATGATCCGCGTTGACTGATGACCCGTACTGCCGAACGGCTCCTTGGCGATCGTCATGACACCGACATAGGCGGGCGTGCATCCTCACGCAACCGCCGCTCGTCCAGAGACGGCATGTGTGGTGGGCTCGGCACCGATCAGCGAAGCTCCTCGACTTCGCGAACCTCAGCGGCCTCAGAGATGTCAGGGGATATCGCTCGCGCGATGATCATCATCGCCAATTGATTAAGATGTCCGCGCAACGCTTCGTCGAGCTCACAGAACTCGCGCCACAGACCGTCGACTGCCGATTCCGGCAGCTTGGCCATGATCGTCTGGCGCTTCTGTCGCGGGTAGCGGTAAGGCTGCAATCCGTACCGCCGCAACAGACTTGTAAACAGCTGTCGCGACCATTGATTGTGGATCGCGAACCGCATCTCGACCACGGAAGTCTCCGCCGCCATGCGGTCGATTCTCGTGCGAATCCGCTGCCGCGCTTCTTCCGCGGCGATCCGCTCGCCTTCGGTCGCAGCGCCTGCGTGCAGCGCTTCGATCCGTTCCAGCTTCGCGATCAGGCTCGCGACATCGTCCATATCCCGATTCCTCCCTGACGAACCCGACTTCTCAAAAAAGCGCGGCCGCGCCAAGCGCCTCGCAGGATCGTGAGGCCCACAGGCCAACGCCACTCACCCTGATCGAGAAGCGCGGTCATAGGAAGGCGTCCGGTAGACCGTCAAGTCGAACTCGAATCCGGAAGTGCTAGCCTATCGGCATGTCGCGCTCCGCTGCCCCAACCCGAAAGACGACACTGCACGACGCGATTTCGTAGTTCGAACGTGAACGTAGATCTCGGACGACGTCGGCGGAACGAATTCGCCGAGACATGGCGGCTCAGCGAGGAGATCTGGCTGAAGGGCCGGGATACTGGTGAACCCGGGGGGCGGCACGGCGCCCCCCGGGATACACGCGCCCGGACCGACTCGAACGGCCGACCCTCTGGTTCGAAGCCAGATGCTCTATCCAGCTGAGCTACGGGCGCATCGCTGAGCTTTGGAGGGATACTCCATACGGGCGCGCGGTTCCAGCCGGCTCTCCTCTAAGTTGGAGCTCGCATCGCTTTCGTCAAACGGACGGGCTGGGGCTCGGGCTGAGGCTGAAGGCTGGAGGGCGGGTTGGCAAAATTTCCAGTGGACGCGGGCTCGAATTGGGGCATCCTGAGAGCAGGGTTGTGGGAGGCGGAAGGTGTGCGATCGCTGGAAGGGTGATTCGTTTCTCGGGTGGGCGCTGCTCGCTGTGCTGATTGCCGGTGGGCCGGCGCGCGGGCAGCACGGGTCGGCTTCAGAGCTCGACTATGACCGGGGCGACATCGCCGCGCGCGAGATCGTCGCCTTTGGACACGCGATCACCGGCGATCTGATCGAGCCGCACGCGCACGGCAGGGAAGTCTGCTACGAGCCGCACCTGGCCGACTTGCCCCAGCTCAGGATCACCTACATTACCGACTACCAGGCGGCGCCGACTCACCCTGTCGATCGCTACCGCCACGCGCACCACCACGGCAATGTCGTGCAGGAACACGCGCATCACTACGCCGGCGACCATGATCACCGGCCGGGGAGCGAGCTCGACTATCTGGCGGCGTACGAACGCTACCAGCGCACCGAACGCGCGAATGAGTTCGACGAGTACACCTTCGTCGTCGACCGTTTTGAACGGAAGGTGCCGACCTACCGCATCCATGGCACGGCCCCGAGCAAACCGCAGCGGCGCGCAGAACCCGACCAAGGCGATGCTGGCCAGCGCGACGTCACGCTAACCGAAGAGTTGGCAGCGCAGGAAGCTCCGGTCGCACCCGCCGCCGACGGCGAGGCGGAAGGCGACGCCCCCGAGCTAGAGGACACCGTCGACGCTTTCGCTGATCAACCCTCTGGCGAGGTCATCCAGACCGGGACCGAGATCATCATCGGCGACGACCCTCGCCACCGCGACCGCATCGTCGACGACTACCGTCGCAAGCGCCGCGATGATCGCCACGACTTCGACAAGCAGACCCACAACCGCCTCGATCCGAGCAAGAACCGGCGCCACATAAAGGGCGGCGATGACCGGCGTGGCGACAAACGCCACGGCGGCAAACGCCCCGACAAACCCGCCAAGCAGCCCGACCTGTCGGAGCGCATCCAGGCCGACAACGCCGACCTCGGCGCGCGCATCGACAGTCGCGCGGTCCAACAGGGCACTCGGTTGGATCAACGACTCATCGACGCAACGCGCTGA
>CADEER010000255.1:0-2391 GCA_902826395.1 uncultured bacterium | reverse complement strand
GCCGCGCGTCAGGCGGTTTTCCAGGTGGTCCCGGCCGGGCTGTCTTCGAGGATGATGCCCTGCGCTTTCAGCTCGTCGCGGATTTCGTCGGCTCGGGCGAAGTTGCGGGACTTGCGGGCGGCGAGACGCTCGGCGATCAGGGCTTCGATGCGCTCGGCAGTCAGGTCGCCCGTCGACAACGTCTGCTGCTTCAATGACTCGAGATATGCCGCGGGGTCCTGCGTACCGATGCCGAGCACAGCGCCGATGCGGCGCAGCGCCTCGCGGCACGCGGCGGCCTGCGGCAACTGGCCGGCGTCGAGATAGCGGTTCATCCCACGCAGCGCATCGTGCAGAGCAGCCAACGCGCGCGACGTGTTGAAGTCTTCGTCCATCGCCTCGCGGAACGCCGCGACGTGCTCGTCGATCAGCCCCGCGTCCGGTTTCGCCGCGGCTCCGGCAAGCGCCTCGTCGGCGCGCGCCAGGCTCTCGTAGATCCGATCGAGCACCTTCTTCTGTTCCTGCAGTCGCTCGACCGTGAAATCGAGCGGACCGCGATAGTGGGTGCCGACCACGAGATAGCGCAGCGCTTCGCCGCCATACTCGGCAGCGCAGTGCTGGATGGTCATGAAGTTGCCGAGCGACTTCGACATCTTCTCGGAGCCGAGGTTGACCATACCGTTGTGCAACCAGTACCGCGCGAGCGTGCAGCCGCGGGCGCCCTCCGACTGCGCGATCTCGTTCTCGTGGTGGGGGAAAACGAGATCGTTGCCACCGCCGTGGATGTCGAACGGCTGCCCGAGATACTTGCTCGCCATCGCCGAGCACTCGATGTGCCAGCCGGGGCGTCCCTTGCCCCACGGACTGTCCCAGTCGGGCTCGCCCGGCTTGCTCGCCTTCCAGAGGGCGAAGTCCATCGGATGCCTTTTGCGCTCGTCGACCTCGACCCGCGCCCCCGCCATCATGTCGTCGAGGCGGCGGTGCGACAGCTTGCCGTACTCGGGCAGTCGGTCGACCGCGAAGTAGACGTCGCCGCCCGATTCGTAGGCGAGCCCCTTCGCCTCGAGCTCGCCGATCAGCTCGATCATCTCGGCGATGTGTTCGGTCGCCTTCGGCTCGAGGTCGGGCTGCTCGCAGAGCAAAACTCGCATGTCCTCTTTGAACGCCGCGATATTTTCCTCCGACACTTGCATCGCGGGGACACCGCGCTGCTCGGCGCGCTTGATGATCTTGTCGTCGACGTCGGTGAAGTTGCGCACGAACGTCACTTCGTAACCGCAGAACTTGAGGTAGCGATAGATGACGTCGAAGCAGACGAGCGCGCGCGCGTGGCCGATGTGCGAGCGGTCGTAGACCGTGACGCCGCACACGTACATGCCGACGGCGCCGGGATTGATCGGCTCGAAGACTTCGAGCTTGCCGCTCAGGGTGTCGTGCACCTTCAACATCGCCGCTTACCGCGCCCGTCCAAAGCGGCGCTTCACGCCGCGTCCAAAGGCGCCTTCGGCGCCGTCCAAAGCGCGATCGCCGCGCGTCCAACCAAATGACCTAGCTCGCAGCACGCGCGCAAACAACTCCAAGGGCGCGCGTTCCCGGTTCACGGTTCCCGGTTCCCGAGACTCATTCCTCGTCGTCGCGCAGCTTGGCGAGGACCGACAAGTCTTCGAGGGTCGTCGTATCGCCTACGGTTTCGGAGCCACTGGCGATGTCGCGCAGCAGGCGGCGCATGATCTTGCCGCTGCGCGTCTTGGGGAGCGCGTCGGCAAAGCGGATCTTTGCCGGCTTGGCGAACGAGCCGATCTCCTTGGCGACGTGCTTGCGCAGCTCCTCGGCCATGGCATCACTCGGCTGCTGCTTGCCCTCGAGCGACACGAACGCTTCGATCGCCTGCCCGGTGATCTCGTCGGGCCGTCCGACCACCGCCGCCTCGGCCACCGCGGGGTGACTGACCAGTGCGCTCTCGACCTCCATCGTGCCGAGGCGATGGCCGGAAACGTTGACGACGTCGTCGATCCGCCCCATCACCCAGAAGTAGCCGTCCTCGTCCTGACGGGCGCCGTCACCGGTGAAGTACGAGCCCTCGACTTGACTCCAGTACTGCTGCTTGAAGCGCTCGGGATCCTTGTAGATGGTGCGCATCATGCCCGGCCAGGGCTTGCGGATCACCAGGAAGCCGCCCTCGTTGACGCCGACCTTGGCGCCCTGGTGGTTGACGACCTCCAGCTCCAGCCCGGGAATCGGCAGCGTCGCCGAGCCCGGCTTGGTGGGCGTCGCACCGGGAAACGGAGACAGCAGAATGCCGCCGGTCTCGGTCTGCCACCAGGTGTCGACGATCGGACAGCGCTCGCGCCCGATCTCGCGGTGGTACCACATCCACGCCTCGGGATTGATCGGCTCGCCGACCGTGCCGAG
>CADEER010000254.1 GCA_902826395.1 uncultured bacterium | reverse complement strand
CGACACCACCGGATCCTGCGACGCAAATTTGAGCGCACCCCGAAGGGGTGCCAGGCATCTAAACTCTGACTCTGACATCCCTTCGGGATGATACGCGGGCTTGTCTTTGCCATGCCTTTGAAGCAGTTTCCCGCCGGTCGATACGACCGTACGGGAGGCGGGCATGGGAGGTGGCGGAGGGCGATCGGGAGGCGCGGTCGTTATTTCGTTTGCGGCGCTGCTGGTGTCGATGCTGCCGCTCGGTCGGGCCGGCGCCGCAGAGGAAGAGCCGCGGCGCGTGCCGGCACAGGTGGAAAGGATGGTCGTCACCGCGCGGCGGCGCGAGGAGTTGCGCGAGCGCGCGCCGGTTTCGGTCACGGTGCTGAACGAGTCTGCGCTGCGTGCGGCGCAGGTGCAGTCGCTGGCCGATCTGCAGGGGCTGGTGCCCAACCTGGTGTACTACACGACGCTGACTGGGCAGGATGCGACGCCGTTCATCCGCGGCGTCGGCGGTTTTCCGGCTGGCTTTCTCGACCAGGGCGTCGGGACGTACGTCGACGGGGTCTATCTGTCGCGCGCCGCCGGGTCGGTGCTCAACATCGTCGACTTCGAACAGGTCGAGGTGTTGCGCGGGCCGCAGGGGACGCTGTTTGGCAAGAACACGATCGGCGGCGCGATCGCCATCAAGACGATCAAGCCGCGCGACCAGCTCGAAGGCCTGGTTTCGCTGCGCGGCGGCAGCTTCGGCGAGATCGATACGCGTGCGACGCTCAACCTTCCGATCTCTCTGGGCGCCCTCGAGGACAAGTTGTTCTCCCGGTTCACGTTCGCAAGCTCCAACTACGACGGTCACACCGAGAACACTCTCACCGGCGGCGAATACCCCGACCGCGCCGCGCTCGACTTCTACGGCGCATTGCGATTCCTGCCGCTCGACGGTGTGACCTTCGACCTGACCGGCACCTGGTCGCGGGACCACACGCGCGGGCTCGGCGGGCGCTGCGTTCCGATCGACGCGAGCTCGCAGGTGAATCCGGACACGGGCATGCCGAACAATCCCTTTTCGGGATTTCTGCCGCCCGGTTATCGCGAGGCGTGCGAGCGCTCGCGCCCGTATCGGTTCGAGAGCGAGCTCGATTCGCTGGCTGACATCGAGAGCTACGGCACCTGGGGCATTCTCGACTGGCAGCTGGGCGACGCCGGCCCGCTCGCCGATCTGGCGCTGCGCTACACGGGCTCCTGGCGCGAGCAGATCCCGCGCGCGCGCAACGACCTCGACGGCACCGGCTTTCCGGTGTTCGTCTACGCGAGTGTCGGCGGACCGCCCACGAGTGGGCAGGCGACCGGCATCAACGGCGAGCCGCAGTTCCAGCAGCAGATCCAGCAGGAGTTGCAGCTCAGCGGCGCGGCGTTGGATGGGCGGCTGTCGTTCGTTTCGGGCGCGTTCTTCTACTGGGACGAGATCGACGAGGACGTCGCGTTGCGCTTCCTGCCCGGCAATCCGATCCTCGACCTCGCGGGTGGCACGACCGAGAACGTCAACGACATCTCGCGCCGCAATTGGGCGCTGTTTGGGCAATCGTCGTTCGACGTCACCGAATGGCTGAGTCTGACCGCCGGGCTGCGCTACACCGAGGAACGGATGTCGCTTTCGCGCACGGTGACGATCCCGCCCGATCTGACGCCGCTCGATCCGGTGCTGACCGACTACTCGAATGCCGCGACGTTTGGTGCGTGGACGCCGATGGCGAGTGTGTCGCTGCCACTGCCGGCCGGCTGGCTCGCGGCGACGGGTGTCCTCGACTGGGCGATGCCGTACTTCACCTACGCGCGCGGCTTCACCGGCGGCGGCATCAACGGGGCCGGCCGCACCGACGATCCGCTGGAGAGCCGTTCGTTCGAACCGGAGTTTGCCGACTCCTACGAGTGGGGACTCAAGACGATCGCCTTCGACCGCCGCGTCGAGCTCGACTTCGACTACTTCCTGCTCGAGCGCGACGACCAACAGGTGCTGCAGCTCGTGCAGGACCGCTCCGCCTGTCCGCCGGACGGCGATCCGAACTGCGTGCCGCCGACATCGTCGCTGGTCACCAATGCGGCGCGGTCTCGCGCGCACGGCTTCGAGCTCGAAGCGCGGGCGGTTCCGATAACCGGCCTGCTGATGAGCGGCGGCGTCGGCTATACGGATACGGAGTTTCTCGACTACGCCAATGCGGTCGACTCGATCACCGGAGAGACGATCGACCGGAGCGGCCAGAGCTTTACCTATGTGCCAGAGTGGACGACGCACGCCGCGCTGCAGTACGCGTGGGAGCTGCCGCAGATGGGCGGCCCGTCCTGGCTGCAGGGGAGTCTGACGCCGCGCATCGACTGGTCGTACATCAGCGCGGTGTCGTTCGTTGCCCCGGAGATCGCCGAGCTCCGACAACCCGGCTACAACCTGGTCAACTTCATCCTCCGGTACGGCTTCAACGACGAGCGCAGCTCGATCGCGTTCTGGATCCAGAACCTGACCGACACCGAGTACTACGCCAACGCCCAGGCGTGGCCGCGTCTCACCGGCAGCGCGGTGCGCTACTACGAGCCGCCCCGGGCGTTCGGCGCCGAGATCGTTCAGCGCTTCTAAGCCGGACGAGCTCCGGTGATCATCCGGCCTCGGCGATTTGAATCGTCAAAGGTGCGCCACGCTTCTCCCGCCAGGCGTTCGGGCTCACGCCGTGCCAGCGGCGGAAGGCGTGCTGGAAGGCGGCCGGCTCCGAGTAGCCGAGGAGGAACGCGATCTCGGCGATCGCGACGTCCGATTCGAGGAGCGCCTCGGCGCGACCCTTGCGGACGGCGTCGACGAGCTCGCGCAGGGTCGTGTTTTCCTCGGCGAGACGTCGCGCCAAGGTGCGCGGGCCGACACCCAGCGAGCCCGCGACCACTTCCTGCCGTACGTCCCCTTCATGCAGCAGTCGCTGCACGACCGCGAAGACCCGCCCCGCAAAAGACGGATTGTCGGGCGGCCGGGCGGCAATCTCCTTGCGCACGTAGCGGTCCATGAAGTCGAACAGACCCGGATTCGCGCTCGGCAGCGGCCGGTCCATGACCGCGGTTGGCAAGGTGACCTCGGTCCACGGCGCGCCATAGGTCGGCGCCACCCCGAAGAGCTTCGTCAACTCCGCGTCCTCGCCGCGCCGAGCGTGCGGAAAGGCGACGCCGACCGG
Source organism: uncultured bacterium (assembly GCA_902826395.1). Classification (GTDB taxonomy): domain Bacteria; phylum Desulfobacterota; class Binatia; order HRBIN30; family CADEER01; genus CADEER01. Next base: position 2,553 of record CADEER010000254.1, on the reverse strand, counting down.
CAGGCACTGGGGATCGGCGCTGCGCGCGACGACGACGATCATGGCGGCTGTCTTCTCTGCCTGATGAACGTGGGCCTCTCGTGTCGGTCCCCAGCAGCGAAAGCGAATCCCAACCGCCGGTCCGGCCGTAACCATCTCGTACGACTCGGCGGGATTCCAGTAGCGCTGGTACCGCAGCATGTGCTCGCAAGCCACGCGCAGAGTGGGGCTCGACAGCATCAAGAAGTGCATTGCACTGATGCCGTCGCGGGCGACCTTCGTCCAGCGCAGAGCGAAGCGAAAGCCGAAGTGCACCTGTCCGCTGCGAGCCGCCGCTTGCTCGATGGCGTCGTAGTAGACGGTGATCGGGATCATCGCTTCCGAATCATCGAGCGTGGAGCGGTCGACTCCGAACGCAGCCGATGCGTCCTCTATGCCCGCGTAGGCGGCGAGGTGGCGCAGGCCGTTGGCAAAACACAACGGAGGGGACTTGCGCACTCTTATCCGCTGTTTCATGGGCCGGGAGCACTACCGCACGCCAGAATGGCGAGCAAGGTGTGGCTTTTCCGTATGCCCGGCGTTACTGCTCGAAGGTTCAGCGGAAGCGGCGGAAGAACGCGCGCACGTCGTCGAGCAGGAGCTGCGGCTGCTCGAGCGCGGCGAAGTGGCCGCCGCGCGGCATGTCGGTCCAGTGCACGATGTTGAAGGCCGCTTCGCACCAACTGCGCGGCGCCGGCAGCACTTCTTTGGGGAAACAGGCGTGGCCGACCGGTGTCTCGAGGCGCGGCTGCGGGTTGAACGCTCCCGAACGCATCGCCTCGTAGTAGAAGCGCGCCGACGACGCGCCGGTGTTGGTGATCCAGTAGATCATCACGTTGGTCAGCAGATCGTCGCGCGCGACGGCGTTCTCGATGACGCCGTCGCAGTCGGTCCAGGTGCGGAACTTCTCCGCGATCCAACCGAGCTGTGCCACCGGCGAGTCGGCGAGGCCGAGGCCGAGCGTCTCGGGCTTGGTCGAATGGATCGCTACGTAGCCCGATTCGCCGGCGTTGAAGCGCTGGAAGCGATTCCACTTCTCGCGCTCCGACTTCGGTAGCTGATCGAGCGCCGCCATCGCTTCCGGCGATGGAATCGCGAACAGCAGATTCAGATGTATCGCGGTGCAATGCTCGGGATCCTGTCGCGCCAACCAGGTGCTGACGAACCAACCCCAGTCTCCGCCCTGCGCGCCGTAGCGATCGTAGCCGAGCCGCGCCATCAGCTCGGCCCAGGCGCGCGCCGTGCGCTTCGGCTCCCAGCCCTTGGCGTCGTTGGGCTGCGAGAATCCGTAGCCGGGCAGCGAGGGGATGACGACGTGGAACGCGTCTTTCGCGTCGCCGCCGTGCGAAGCCGGGTCGGTGAGCGGACCGATCAGGTCTACGAACTCGGCTACCGAGCCCGGCCAGCCGTGCGTGAGGATCAGCGGCATCGCGTCCGCGACCGGCGACTTCACGTGGTAGAAGTGAATCCGCTGGCCGTCGATCTCGGTGTGGAACTGCGGCCAGACGTTGAGACGAGCTTCGTGCGCGCGCCAGTCATACTCGTCGAGCCAGTAGCGCACGAGATCCCGCAGGTAGGCCTGCTCGATGCCGTAGGCCCACTTCGCATCGTCGAGCGCCGCCGGCCACCGCGTGTTGCGCAGCCGCGTGTGCAGATCGTCGAGGACCGCTTGGTCGACCCGAATCTCGAAGGACTCGATGGCGTTGGTCATGGACGGTAAATCGAAATCAGCAGAGTCGGGAAGGTCGCGCTCAGCGGCCCATGCGGCGGTCGTAGGCGCTGGAGAAATCCTTCGCGACGATGGCGTCGGCCGCCTCGCCGCCGCCCTGGATGCTGAACTCGACCCTCACGCGGCCGTCGGCTTGCTTGTAGACGCGAATGGTCGCGCTCTGATTGCCTCTCGTGCCGTACACGATGCCGCTCGTGCGATCGGCGCTCGAGACCGACACGCCGACATCCTCGGCGGCGCCCAGGGCCGCGTTCCACGCGCGGTCGAACGAGCTCGGCCCGCTCGGCGTCGCCGGCACAGCCTGGTAGTAGGTGCAGCCCGCCATCATCATCGCGGTGAGCAAAACGGCGTAGAGCACTACTCTTCGTATGGACATGATGCGCGCGTATAGCGCAGATCGTCGATGGCTGACCACTGGATGGAGCATCGGGAGGCCACTTCAATTCGGGGAGGCTTCTGCATGATCACCTCTCCCCACGGGACTGTCGTGAAAGTAGATGCGAACAGTTTCGCGAGCCCGCACCGCAGATATCCCCTCTGAGACTGTCGATTTTCTCTCGGCGGAAGGCGAGGCGAGGCACAGGCGAGGCGAGGTGATTCTGAAAAACCCTTGCCTCGCCTCGCCTGTGCCTCGCCTGTGAAGCCTGCGCATGAACGGTGCGGCCGAGAAACTTTCGCTTTCCGACAGTCTCCTCCGGGAGAGGGTTAGGGAGAGGGCAATCAAATATTTCGTGTGCGTTGGCGCATGTGTCACAAGGCTTTCGCGAACTCTACGACGACGAACCCTCTCCTTTAATCCTCTCCCG
>CADEER010000253.1:3977-5831 GCA_902826395.1 uncultured bacterium | reverse complement strand
CCCATATTGGCGGCGCACCTGATCGAATTCGAAGGTCTCTGTGTCCTCTGTGCCTCTGTGGTGAGTTTTTTTGAACAGGAGTTGATCGTGAGTGAGCGATTCGTTCCGTTGACACCGCGCGTCGGCGCCAGGGCGCTGGTCGATCGCGACACCGTGCTCGATCCCGCGTTTGCCGATGAGTGTCTCGACGCGCTCGAGCGCTACGGGGTGCTGCTCTTTCCGCAGATCGGTCTCAGCGACGACGAACAGGTCGCCTTCACCCGCAACCTGGGCGACGTCATTCCGCAGGGGCCGAAGCGCCCCGACGGCACCCAGGAAGTCGTGTTCAAGATCACTCTCGATCCCGAGGTGAATCCGTCGGCGGAATATCTGAAAGCGACCGTCGACTGGCACATCGACGGGCTGTTCGAGAACGGTCCGCCGCCGCGCGCGACGATGCTCTCGGCGCGCCGCCTCTCGGCGACCGGCGGACAGACCGAGTTCTGCAACACGTACGCCGCATACGACGATCTCACCGCCGCCGAACGCCTGCGCTACGAAACCCTGCGCGTCGTCCACAGCCTCGAGGCGTCGAATCGGGCTACCAACAAGAATCCCACTGCCGAGGAGCAGGCGCGCTGGCGCGCCGCCGAGGCCAATCGGGATCGCTCGGGACGGCTCGGCGCCAAGGAGCACCCACTCGTCTGGCGCCACCGATCGGGCCGCCGGTCGCTCGTCCTCGGCATGACCGTCGACTGGGTGGAGGGCGTGTCGTCGGACGAGAGTCGGGCGCTCATCGACAAGCTCACGGCTCACGCGACTCGCCGCGAAAACGTCTACCGCCACGAGTGGCAGGTCGGCGATCTCCTCATGTGGGACAACTGCGGCGTGATGCACCACGCGGTCCCGTATCCGCCCGACTCCGGACGGCTCATGCACCGCACGGTACTGCGCGGCACCGAGATGATCCTCGGCGTCGAGGGAGGCGCGTAGGGGATGCCGGGCGAGCTCTCCGGAAAAGTCGCGATCGTCACCGGCGGTGCCGGCGGGATCGGACTTGCCACTGCCGAGCTCTTCGTCGAGGAGGGTGCCGCGGTCGTCATCGCCGATGTCGACGCGGCGAAGGGCGAGGCCGCTGCCGCACGGCTCGGCGCAGCGGTCGCTTTCGTGCGCACCGATGTCGCCGACGCCGGCGAAGTTCAGGCGCTGGTCGACTTCGCGGTGGCGCGCTTCGGCGGTCTGCACGTCATGTTCAACAACGCCGGCATCCCGAGTGCGATGAACGTGCGGTTCCTGGACGACACCCTGCAGGATTTCCAGCGCGTGCTGAACGTGAACCTCCTCGGCGTCATGGTCGGCAGTCAGCGCGCGGCGCGTCACATGGCGGCGCACGGCGGCGGCTCGATCATCAATACCTCTTCGATCGCCGGAGTGAGTGCCGGCGGCGGCGTGATGACCTATCGCGCCTCGAAGGCGGCGGTCATCCACTTTACCCGCTCTCTCGCGATCGAGCTCGCGGATCACGGGATCCGCGTCAACTGCATCGCGCCGGGTCTCATCCCGACCGACATCGCAGCCTTCGACCGGGCGCCGGTGCGCCAACTGACCCAACCGCTGCAGCGCGTCGGCCAGCCACGCGATGTCGCCAACGCAGCGCTGTACCTGGCCAGCGAACGCTCGGCGCAGACGACCGGGATGGTGCTGCCGGTGGACGGCGGCATCACCGTCGGCGCGCCGACCCACCGCGTCATGCGCATGCTGGCCGCGCAGGCGAAGGGGGAGTGAGATGAGCCACAGTGCCGAGCTCCGACCGTCGCGACCGTACACGTACTCGTACACGTACACGTACACGTATTCGTACGCGTACTCGTACAC
>CADEER010000253.1:0-3877 GCA_902826395.1 uncultured bacterium | reverse complement strand
CGTACACGTACTCGTACACGTACACGTACACGTATTCGTACGCGTACTCGTACACGATCACTGTCCGAGTTCCGCAGAGGAAGGCGTGTACGAGTACGCGTACGAGTACGTGTACGGAAGAAAATCGACGTGTTCGCCGGAGAGCCCGCCATGCCGGCTGATGTCGTCATCCGCGGGGGGACTGTCTACGACGGCAGCGGTGCGCCGGGCCGCATCGCGGACGTGGCGATCGAGGGCGCGGTGATTCGCGAGATCGGGCCGAACCTGCGGGGTACCCTCGAGCTCGACGCTTCGGGTTGTGCCGTGGCGCCGGGTTTCATCGACGTGCACACGCACTATGACGCGCAGGTGTTCTGGGACCCGGCTCTGCGACCGTCGTCGTCGCACGGCGTCACCACGGTCGTCGCCGGCAACTGCGGCTTCGCGATCGCGCCGACCCGTCCGGAGCATCACGACGTCATCGTCCGCACGCTCGAGAACGTCGAGGACATGGACCCGGCGACGCTGGCGGCTGGCATCGTGTGGGAGTTCGAGACGTTCCCCGAGTACCGCGATCTGGTGCGCCGGCGCGGCACGGTCATCAACTTCACCGCCTACTTCGGCCACTCGCCGCTGCGTTTGTATGTGATGGGCGATGCCGCCTACGAGCGCGCCGCGACCGCGGCCGAGATCGAGCGCATGTGCGGCCTGGTGCGCGAGGCGATCGATGCCGGCGCGGCGGGCTTCTCGACCAGCTTCTCGTTCGCCCATCGCGGCATCGACGGCAAGCCGGTGCCGAGCCGCTTCGCCGAACGCGAAGAGGTGGAGGCGCTGTTCCTCGCCGCCGGCCAGGCGGGGAAGGGCGTCGTGCTCGCGACGCCGGGCAAGCAGTGCAGTTACCCCGACTTCTACGAGTTGCAGCCGCGCATCGGCCGCCCGTTCACCTGGCCGCTGTTCGCCGCGCCCGACGACAAGCACCGGCCGCAACTCGAGCTGCACCGCAAGAGCCTGGCGAGCGACGTGCAGGTGTGGCCGCAGGTGACACCGCGGCCGCTGACCATGCAGTTCACGATGGCGGACGCCTACAACCTCAACGTCGGCAAGGTCTTCGGCGAGCTGCTCGAACGCAGCCGCGAGGAGCGCATCGCCGCGTACCGCGATCCCGCCTGGCGGGCGCGCGCCGCCGCCGATCTGGAACTGGCGGAGATGAAGCCGCGTTGGGAGACCTTCGAGGTGTCCGAGTCGCGGAAGTTTCCCGATCTCGTGGGACGGCGCATCGTCGACCTGGCGCGCGAGCGCGGCTGCGGCCCGCTCGACGTGTTGTGCGAGATCGCCGTCGACGAGGATCTGGAGACGAGGTTCCGCGCCTACATCGCCAACGACGACGTCGACGCGGTGCGCGATCTGCTCACCCACGACCGTGTCGTGCTCGGACTCTCCGACGCCGGCGCCCACGTCGATCAACTGTGCGACGCGCCGCTCTACACCGATCTGCTCGGCAAGTGGGTGCGCGAGCGCAAGCTCATGCCGCTCGAGAGAGCGGTGCGCAAGTTGAGCGGCGAGGCGGCTGATCTGTTCGGCTTCGTGCGCCGCGGCTACCTGCGCGAAGGCTATTGGGCCGACGTGTGCGTCTTCGATCCGCGGACTGTCGCTCCCGGTCCGCTGCGCCGCGTGCGCGATTTTCCCGCCGACGCCGAACGCCTGACGGCCGAAGAGCCGATCGGCGTGCGGCACGTGCTGGTCAACGGCACGCCGATTCGCACCTACGACACGGCCGAGCCCACTGCTCTCGACCGCCGCCCCGGGATGTGGCCGGAGATCGCATGACCTCGGATCCGTTTCCATCTGCGTTTATCTGCGTTCATCTGTGGATCTGATTTTTTCGTCACATCAAGCTTGAGGAGCGCCTCGATGGGATTGCTGGATGGAAAGGTGGCCGTGATCACGGGCGCCGGGTCCGGAATGGGCAAGGCGTCGGCGAAGATCTTCGCCCGCGAGGGAGCCATGGTGCTCGCCGCCGACATCAGCGGCGCCGAGAACGAAACTGCCGCCGAGATCGGCAAGGCGGTCGTCCCGTGTCGCTGCGATGTATCGAAGGAGACGGACGTCGAAGCGATGATCGCCCAGGCGGTGGCAGAGTTTGGGCGCGTCGATGCGGTCTTGAACGTTGCCGGCATCGGCACCGGCGGGCGCATCGCCAAGGTCAGTATGGAGGACTACGACAAGGTAATGGACGTCGACCTGCGCGGCGTGCTGCTCGGCATGAAGCACGGCATTCGGGCGATGCTCGCGACCGGCGGCGGGTCGATCATCAACTGGTCATCGGTCGGCGGTCTCAACGCGGTCGCGTTCGGCACCAGCGTCTACTCCGCCGCCAAGGCGGGAGTCATTTCGCTCACCAAATCGGCGGCCGCCGAGTACGGACCGAAGGGGATTCGCGCCAACGCGATCTGCCCGGGCTTCATCCTCTCCGAGATCATGGGCGCGAGCGGTGGCGAACATTTCCCGGAGATGGCGGGCAAGGCGGCGCTGAAGCGCGCCGGAACGCCGTCGGAGGTCGCCGAGGTCGCGGCGTTCCTGGCCTCCGATCGCGCTTCGTTCGTCACCGGCGCCGTGATTCCCGTCGACGGCGGCTGGGCGGCGTGTCTGGCGTGATGTCGCGATGACGGCCGGCGTCGATCCGCTCGATCTCATCGACCCGGCGCGGTACGCGCGCTGCGGCTATCCGGACGAGGCGTGGACGAAGCTGCGAGCCGAAGCGCCGGTGGCTCGCTTCGAGCCGCCCGGCCATCTGCCGTTCTGGGCGATCACCAAACACTCCGACATCGTCGAGATCGCCTCGCAGCCGCGGCGCTTCTCCAGCGCCTACGGGATCACGCTGGTGAAGCGAGGTCCGTTGGTCGCGACTCCTATCGATATGGTCGTCGTGCTCGATCCGCCGCGGCACGGGCCGATGCGCCGCGTCGCGAGCCGCCGCTTCACGCCGCGCGCGCTGCGGGCGCAGAGTGCCGAGATCGAGCGCATCACCGTCGAGATTCTCGATCAGGCGGCGACCGGCGGCGCCGTCGGCGAATGCGATTTCGTCGAGAGTGTCGCGGCGCCTCTGCCGTTGGCGGTGATCGCCTGGATCGTCGGCGCGCCGCGCGACGATTGGCGCCTGCTGTACCGGCTGACGAACGAAGTCATCGGCAAGGACGACCCGGAGTACCGCCGTCCCGGCGAGACGCCGGCGCAGACGATGATGCGGGCGCGCGGCGAGATTCACGCCTACTTCGCCCGTCTGATCCACTTACGCCGCGCCGATCCGCGCGACGACCTGATCAGCGAGCTGACCGAACGCGAGATCGACGGCCAGCCGCTCACTGCCGAGCAACTCGTCGCGTATTGCGAGCTGATGGTCGAGGCCGGCAACGAGACGACGCGCAACGCGATCAGCCGCGGACTGCTCGCTTTCTGCGAGCATCGCGGCGAGTGGGAGAGGCTGCGTTCCCGGCCGGAGCTGTTGCCAGACGCCGTCGAAGAGCTCCTACGTTGGGTCAGCCCGATCGCCTACTTCGCGCGCGTCGCAACCGAGGACTACGAATTGCGGGGGAACACCATCCGCGCCGGTGAACAGGTGGCGCTGTACTGGGCGTCGGCGAACCGCGACGAAGATGTGTTCGAAGATCCGTTCGCCTTTCGCATCGACCGCCGCCCCAACCCCCACCTCGCCTTCGGTGTCGGGGAGCACTTCTGCATGGGCGCACACGTCGCCCGCGTCGAGCTCGAGGCCATCTTCCGCCACCTGCTGGCACGCCTGAAGTCGTTCGAAGTGGCGGGACCGATCGAACGCCTGCACTCCACCGTCAACGGCGGTCTCAAGCACCTGCCACTGCGCTACCAACTCGATTAGGCGAAG
>CADEER010000252.1 GCA_902826395.1 uncultured bacterium | reverse complement strand
CGCCGGCGATCCTGGTCGTCGCGCGCGCACCGCGGCGATCGTCTTGACCGTGTCTGGCCGGCAAACTATAGGCTCTGCGGATCGAGATTCCTCGCGTCCGGCCGTTCAGCGGCAGTCGCTTCCGAACGGCTCTTCCGGTCGAAAGCCCCGCGATTCCACGGCGGATCAGAACCCTGACGTGTGCCACTGCTGTCGATGTCTGAGCTAGAGAAGGTCGGCGCGTCGGACAGATCGGCGATGGTTTCGCGATGGCTGCCGTGGGTCGCCTTCGCGGCGATCGTCGTCGCGGCCGCGGTAGTGAACATCTACCAGCTCGAGGAGCACCCACCCGGCTTGTTCTGCGACGAGGCGGCGATGGGCTACAACTCGTACTCCATCGCCGAAGCGGGAATGGGGGAGGACGGCGATCGCTGGCCGCTGCTGTTCTGGTCGTTCGCCGGGTACAAGGACCCCGCCTATATCTATCCCGGCGCCATCGTCGTGAAGCTGCTCGGGCTCACGGTGTTCAGCACGCGCCTGACCTCGGCGCTGTTCGGCGTCGCCAGCGTCATCGTCATCTTCTTCCTCGGGCGTTCGCTGGCAGGCGCCTGGGTAGGCGTGTGGTCCGCCCTCTTCCTCGCGTTCATGCCGTGGCACATCCACTTCAGTCGCATCGCCTTCGGCGTCACGACGTTCGCCTTCCTGGTCATCGCCTGCGTCTACTTTCTGCTGGAGTACACGCGCGGGCGCCGCACCTTGCCACTCGCGGCGTTGTTCGCGGCGCTGACGCCCTACGCCTACGCGATCGCCACGGTGTTCATGTCGGTGTTCATCGCCGGCTTCGGCCTTCTCTACCTGCCGACGCTGCTGCGCCGTTGGAAGGAATCGCTGATCGCGCTGATCGTCGGCATCGCCGTCATCGCACCGTACGTGCACTTCTACCAGACGCACGAGCGGGCCTGGCAGTACGCGCACAACGCGCGCTGGTTCCACGTCGACGTGCCGAAGGAGGGCTCGCTGGCCGAGCGCGCGCGTTCGGTGGTCGAGCAGAGTTGGGCGCAATGGCCGCAGTACAAGAAGTCCTATCTCGAGTTCTTCAGCGACGAGTTCCTGCTGCAGATCGGCGACCGGATCACGCGCCATTCGCTGCGCGACCACGGCGAGCTGCTGCCGATGTGGATCCTGCCGGGTCGGACGGTCGCGCTGCCGGGGTTCGGCGAAATCAGCACCGGCGGGCTGGGCATCTCGGCCTTCAAGCTGCTGCTCATCCTCGGCGCCGCGATCTGCCTGCTCTGGCCGGATCGCCGGCCGAAGCTCCTGTTGCTGTGGATCATCACGTATCCGGTCGCCGCGGCGGTGATGCGCGAGGTGCCGTCGGCAACGCGTGGCTTCGTCGGCACGGGTGCGTTCGCCGCCCTGGCCGCGATCGGCCTGGCCGGCATCCTGCGGTTCGTCCGCTGGGCTCTGCGTATCGAGGTACTCGGGCGCGCCGCGCAGATCGCGGTCGCGGCGGCGTTCCTGTTCGGGCTCTTCGTCCCAGGTGTCCGCCACTACCTGCGCCTCTACTGGTACGAGTATCCGCTGTACGCCGCCCTCGGGCCCGGAGGCTTCCAGTACGGCTACGGCCCGGCGATCGAATACATGGATTCGGTTCGCGATCAGTACGACCTGCTGATGATCACCACCTCCGACACCAACCAGCCACCGATCTTTCCGCAGTTCTACCGGCGCCTCGATCCAACCAAAGGGCGGACGCCTCAAGATCTCGGCTACCTCGTCGCCGATCCCGCCCAGTACGGCGCCTACGACATGGGCCTGCGGATCCTCTACGCCGTGCAGCGGCGCGACCTGCACTACTTCACCGATTACGAGATCAAGAAGCGGATCCTCGATCCGGGCGGGCAGGAGGCGTTCCTGATCGTCGACGTACGCGATCGCAAGCGTTTCCTCACCGAGTGGATGACGCTCGGTCCGTTCTCCAACGAGGATCAGAAGGGCGTCCTGCGAGACTTCATTCCCACCGGCGAGCTGTCGATGAAGACGGTCGAGAACATGTATGGCGATCGCGTCGCCTGGCGCCCGATCGCACAACCTTTCGTACGCACCAATTTCAACGACTTCTACGCGCACGTCGGCAATCCGCCGCCCGGCAATCCCGAGTGGGTGTGCGCCTATGCGGTGACGACGCTGCGCTCGAGTCGCGACGACAAGGCATTTCTCGAGATCTCGGGATCCGACACCGTGCGCATCTGGCTGAACGGCGAGCTGCTCACACCGGGGCCGATGGTTCTGACCGACACGCCGTCGCGGCGACCGATCGAGATCCGCCGCGGCGACAACCCGTTGCTCGTCCAGACGTGCGAAGACATCGGCGGATGGTTCTTCGAATCGCGCATCGTCGACGCCAGCGGCAAAGACGTCGACTGGCTGCAAGCCAGGGCGGCGCTGCCTCGGCCCACACCGGCTCCAGTGGTCGCACCCGCCGAGAGCACGGTGCCGGACGCCGACGCCGATCGACTCCAACTGGTGCCGGGCTTCGCCGAGGTCCTCGCCTATCAGCACACGCAGGGCGACTACGGCGACTATCGCGGCGGCACCATGTCCTGGTGGGCGTACTCGGACGACACCAATCCCACCGTGATCTGGGAGACCGCGGCGCCCGCCGCCAAGCGCCCCACGGCGTTCGCCTTCACCGCATCGATGGGAGGCGGCACGGCACCGGGCGAGCTCTATGTCGACGGTGCGCTGGTGCTCAAATTCGACATCAGCCAGGAGCTCGCCGACCGGACGTGGAAAGAAGGCGATTGGGAACTGCGCTGGGTGCGGCGCACGCCGGTCGCCGGCAATTCAGGCTACTTCGTCCTGCTGGCACCGCGCGCCGCGATCGAAGCGGGGCGCCCGCTCGAGCTGCAGGTCGCCATCGGCCGCAGTCCTGAGAAAACCTGGTTCATGGTCAAGAATTACCGCGACACGATCGAGCACGAACATCTGACCAGCGAAGCCGTCGCCGCCGGCGCAGCGACCGATTGGCAGCAGGTGCCGTCGGAGGCGACGCAGCAACCACCGCCGTCCTGACGCCGCTCAGCCACGAGATGCGGCTTTGCATGTCAGTTCGATCAGCCTCCCACTTTGTCACCCCGGCGAAAGCCGGGGTCCAGGCTGCATGCGACCACAGCCCCACCTGGATCCCGGCTTTCCGGCACTGGCGGAAAACGAGAATTCTAGGCAGCTCTGTTTATGCGCAGGGTGCACAGGCGAGGCACAGGCGAGGCGAGGCAAAGGTTTTTGGCATCACCTCGCCTCGACTTTGCCTCGACTCGCCTTCCGCCGGGATGACCTGTCTTTAGCCGACGCGTCTCGCACCGACCTGAACTGACGGCGCTCAACCGCGCGCCGCCAGGGCGTGTTCGAGGTGATCGACGATGCGCTGCGCCGCCGCGCCATCGCCGTACGGATTGACCCCGGAGGCCATTGCGTCGCGCTCGCTCGGCTGCTCGAGCAGCCGTGACGCCGCGGCAACGATCTGTTCGGTCTGGGTGCCGACGAGGCGCGCTACTCCGGCCGCCACCCCTTCCGGTCTCTCGGTGGTCTCGCGCATCACCAGGACCGGCACCCGCAGCGACGGCGCCTCTTCCTGGATACCGCCGGAGTCGGTGAGGATCAGGTAGGCGCGGCTCATCAGATCGACGAACGGCAGATACTCCATCGGCGGCGGCAGCAGAATGCGCGGGTGGCCGCCGAGCATGTCGCGCACCGGTCCGTCCACCGACGGATTGAGGTGCACGGGGTAGACGAGCACGACATCGGCGAAGCGATCGGCGATCTCGCGCAGCGCGCGGCAGATGCTGCGCACCCCCTCGCCGAAACTCTCACGTCGATGTCCGGTGACGAGCACGAGCCGGCGGCCGGCGAGGCGGCGGGGTTCGACGGCTGCCTTGAACGCAGCCCTGTCGCCGCGCCCTCGCAACGTCGCGACGATGTCCTGCAGCGCGTCGACGATGCTGTTGCCGGTCATCACGACAGCCTCGCTCGCAACGCCTTCGCGCAGCAGATTGTCGCGCGCAATCGGCGTCGGCGCGTAGTGCCACGACGCCAGCCGGCCGATCAGGCAGCGGTTCATCTCCTCCGGAAACGGATTGCGCGGATTGCCGGTGCGCAGCCCCGCCTCGACGTGACCGACCGGAACGTTCGCATAAAAAGATGCGAGCGCGGTGCCGAACGAGGTCGTCGTGTCGCCCTGCACCAGCACGGCGGCCGGCGCGAACCGCTCGATCGCCGACGACGCCTTCTCCACGATGCGACTGGTGAGACCCGCCAGGGTCTGATCGGGCCGCATCACCGCGAGATCGACATCGGGCTTCAGCGCGAAGAGCGCGAGCATCTGCCGCACCATCTCGCGATGCTGGCCGGTCAGGCAGACGACCGGCCGCAAGACCGGCGACTGCGACAGCCTGCGCACGACGGGAGCCATCTTGATCGCCTCCGGACGGGTGCCGAAACAGACCAGCACCGCCTGTCGAGAAGAAAGCGCGCGGCCGGACGATCGTGCTCCCATCTCGGTGCGCTCCTATCCAACACCACCGGAGAAGGCAACGTCAGGAGTCGTGCGGCGGACACGGTCGCCTTGGGTCGTGAACCGTGAACTGTGAACCGTGGTCTGGAATTCGCTTAACGGTCGCGCAATCCACGGTTCACCGTTCACGGTTCACGGTCTCTCGACATTGCCACGCTCCCCGCAACGTCCTATCAGAACCGCAATGTCCGCCGAGTACAGCTTTGCCGTCGACCAGGGCGTCGGGGTCATCACCCTCGAGCGGCCGAAGCGGCTCAACGCCATGACGTGGGATCTCGCCACCGAATTGGTGGAGCTGCTGCGCGCTTTGCGGATGCGAGACGAGGTCGGGCGATCGTCCTGACCGGTGCCGGACGTGCCTTTTGCTCCGGGGCCGACGCGGCGTTCTTCAGCGGCGCCGAGCGCCCCTTGCCCGGCCTCGCCGATACCGGCGAGATGCCGCGCTACCAGCGCAAGACGCCGGCCGGGCCGTTCGCCGAGCTGACCCGCACCATCGTCGCCGTCGAGAAGCCGGTGATCGCCGCGCTGCACGGCCCGGTGATGGGCGCCGGGCTGGGCTATGCGCTCGCCTGCGACCGGCGCTTCGGCGATCCCACCACGGTGATGTGCGCGGCGATGATCAAGCTCGGCTTCGCGCCCGACTGCGGCATCTCCTACTTCCTGCCGCGGGTGACGACCCTGCCGATGGCACTGCGCATGGTCGAGACGGCCGACGTAATCGATGCCGGCGAAGCGCTGCGCTACGGGCTGATCGACGAGCTGACCGCCGAGGGCGAGGACGTCGCGGCGGCGATCGAGTACGCCCGCGCCCTGGCGACCGGACCGAGTGTCGCCGTCGACCTCGGCCGGCGCGGGGTTCACAAAGGGCTCTCGTCGACTCTCGACGAGATGAACGACTACGAGCAGGTCGCCTGCACGATGGCGGCGGCGACACACGACGCGCGCGAGGGGACGACGGCGCTGCTGGAAAAGCGGCCGCCGAAGTTTCGCGGCCACTGAGACCGCGGCTCGTGGAGCCGCGGCGGGTCGCCGAGAGGAACGATCAACTGTTTCGGTAGACGATCAAGCCGTGTGTCGGATCGTACGGCGACACGGCGACGGTGACACGGTCGCCCGGGATCACCTTGATGTGATAACGGCGCATGCGGCCACTGATCTTGGCCGTGAACTCCTGCCCCTTCTCCGACTCGATCTTGAAGAGGCCGCCGCTCATGACCTCCTTCACCGTGCCTTCGATCTGAATCAAATCGTCTCGCGCCACAAATCGTCTCCTCTGTCGCTCCCGGATGTCCCTCGCCGCAAGCCGCCGGCTCGAAAAGAAATTGGGGACGCTAGCAGAACGATCTCTCGCCTACTAGACCGCCGGGATG
>CADEER010000251.1 GCA_902826395.1 uncultured bacterium | reverse complement strand
CGTACTCGTACGCGTACCCGTACACGATCAATGCCCGAATTCTGCAGGGAACTCCGTGTACGGGTACGAGTACGTGTACGGTCATGAATTCTCGTTTTCCGACAGGCCCGAAAGCCGGAATCTACCAATTTCAATGGTACATGGACCCCGGCTTTCGCCGGGGTGACCAAGAGCTGACCTTTCGACTCCGCCGAGCTCGATGATGAAGGATTGGACGACCAAACCGAACCTGCCGCGCCGATTGCTCTTCGCCGCCGGCGGCGCGCAGCTCGGCGGCGGCAATCGCTTTCTCTTGCTGACGGCCGCCGAGTTGCGCCGCCGCGGCGTCGACGTACGCCTGCTGTTCCCCAGCGACGGCCCGGCAGCGGCCGAGGCACGGCGCCGCGCCTTCGGCACGGTCGTCTTGCCGCTACCAGCGCCCGATCTGGCAGCGCCGTGGTCCACCGTCAACGGTGCGGTGACCGCGATGAGGATGATCTTGAGTTGGACACCGCAGATCGTTCACGCCAACGACATCGCCGCCGCGCGACCGCTGGCGCTCGCAGCTCGACTCGCCGGCTCGACACTGGTGTGCCACGTGCACCGGTCCGAGCCGTTGACCGAACGCGAAGTGATCTGGTCTTTCCGCGGACTGCCAGGGCCGCACGCCATGATCGACGTATGCGAGGCGATGGGCACCGCCAACGGCACCCTGCTGCGACGCCACTTGCCGCACGCCGCACACACCATCGTTCCCAATGGAGTCGACCTGACCGAGCTCGCACCGATCGCGCCGGCCGGCGACTCCGCGCGGCGCCGCGTCGGCTACATCGCCAATCTGCTCCCCGTCAAGCGCCACGACGATCTGTTGGACATGTTGCCGCGGCTGGCGGCCGCGCATCCAAACGTCGAGCTCTGGCTGATCGGCGACGACTCGCTCGACGCCGACTACAGCGCTCGTCTCCGACAGCGCTGCGACACGGAAACGGAGCTGCGCGGGCGCGTGCGATTCCTCGGCAGGCGCGACGACGTACCGTCGCTTCTCGGCCAGCTCGATCTGGTGATTCACGCCGCCGAGCGCGAAGCCTGCTCGTTGGCACTGCTAGAAGCACTCGCACGCGGCGTGCCGGTCGTGGCGAGCGACGCAGGCGGTAACCGCGAGATCATCGAAGACGGCGTGAGCGGCTGGCTGGTGCCGCCGGGACGTCCCGATCTGCTCGCCGAACGCGCCGCCGCCGTACTCGGCGATCCACAGGCTCGGCGGCGCTGCGCCGAGCTCGGACGACTCCGTGTCGAGCGCCACTTCGACATCCGCCGCACCACCGTAGCTCTGCTCGATCTCTATCGCGTGGTGCGCGCCGCGAGCGGTGCGGAGCGACCATGAGGAGCACCGCTCTGCATCGCTCGTGGCGCGGGCGCTTCAAGCGGCTCGCACTGCAATGCGCCGACCGCGCCGCCGGCAGGGCCGGCACGATCGATGCCGGCGTAGCCACAAGAATCGCGCCCTTTCTCGAGCGGCGGCCCGACGTCCACGGCACCGGCGGACTGATAGTGCCGCACGCCAATTCGCGTCGCGGCGGCGGCGGGCCGATCTTCGCGACCGGTCGGTTTCGCGCCGGCACGACGCTGTTGTGGAACCTGTTCCGCCACGCCGGAGGGATCACTGCCTACTACGAGCCCTTCAATCCACGGCGCTGGTTCGATCCCGCCGCACGCGGCGCCCACGTCGACCCCCGTCACCGCGTCGCCAGCTACTGGGACGAATACCTCGGCATGGAGGATCTGGCACCGCTGTTTCGCGACCGCTGGCACGAGCGCAATTTCCTCATGAGCGCCGGCTCGCGCGATCGAACAATGGAGCGCTACGTCCGCGCGCTGGTCGAGCGCGCGCCGCAACGCGCGGCGCTGCAGTTCAATCGCATCGACCTGCGGCTGCCGTGGTTTCGCGATCGATTCCCCGACGCGACGATCGTGCAAGTACTGCGCAATCCGCGCGACCAATGGTGCTCGTTGCTACTGAAACCGGAGCGCTTTCCCGCGGACGCGGATCCACAAGCCTTCGCTGCGCACGATCACTTCTACCTGCGCCAATGGATCGCGGACCTGGCGGGCGCGTTCCCCGCATTGGAGGACGGCTACTCGGCGCACCCCTATCGCGCGCACTACCTTTTGTGGCGGCTGTCGCAGGCGTTCGGCTTCGCGTACGCCGACTTCAGTTTCGCCTTCGAGGATCTGGTGCGCGAGCCGCGCACCACTCTCGCCGAGCTGTGCGCCGCAACGGCGATCGATGCGAGCGTGGTGCCTCGACTCGCTGCGCTGGTCGAACCGATCAGCATCGGCGGCTGGGTCGAATGGGCGGACGACGCATGGTTCGCGGCGCATGAATCCGCGGCCGACGAAGCACTCGCGGCTCTCGCGGCGGGCCTTGCCAGGAGGGCTCGATGACGGCGCGCATCCTGTTGCTCGCCGAGAACTTCCCGCCGATCAACGGCGGTGCGTCGCGACTCTTTTGGGAGGTCTCCCGTCGCTGCCCACCCGGCAGCATGACGGTGCTGACCAGTTGGACCGTGAAGGAGCGCGATTCCACCAGCTGCGATCCGCACGTGCTGCGCTGGTCGCGGTCGGCGACGGAAGGCGCGTTCGGCAGTACGTTTCACACTTGGCCGTTCGGCCAGGCTTTGCGCGAGCTGCGCGAGATCGCGCGCCTGCACCGCATCGACCGCATCCTCGCCGGCAGAACGCTGCTCGAAGGTTGGCTGGCACTCGCGGTACGCGTCCTCGACGGCATTCCGTACGACTGCTTCACGCACGGCGAAGAGATCAACACCATCAGCAACGGCGAGTCCGCCGGACTCCTGACAAGCCGCCGCTATCGGTACATGACGCGGCTGGTCCTGCGCGGCGCCGAGCGCATCGTCGCCAACAGCGACTTCACGGCGACGGTGTTGCGCGAGCAGTGGTCGATCGATGCCAGGCGCATTCGCCTGCTGCGACCTGGCGTCGACAGCCGTTTCTTCACGCCGGCGCCAGCCGGCGACAGTCCGCCTTTTCCGCAATGGCGTGGACGCCACGTCGTGCTCACCGCCGGGCGACTGCAGGCGCGCAAGGGGTACGATGTCCTGATTCGCGCCATCGCGTCGCTGCGCGGCGCCGTTCCCGACGTCCTCCTGGCGATCGCCGGCGCCGGCGAGGAAGAACAGCGCCTGCGCGCCCTCGTCCGCGAGCTCGACATTGCGGCGCACGTCAGCTTCGCCGGCGCTGTTTCCGAAGAAGTGCTGCGCGCGTGCTACCGGCACTGCGATGTGTTCGTCCTCGCCAATCGCCAGATCGGCTGCGACGTCGAGGGGTTCGGCATGGTGCTGCTCGAAGCGCAGGCGTGCGGCGTGCCGGTCATCGCGGGTAGATCCGGCGGCAGCCCCGAGACCCTGATCGACGGAGTAACCGGCCTGGTCGTCGATTGCACCGCTCCGGAAGGGCTGGCGGCGGCACTGACCTCGCTGCTCGGCGACCCGGCGCGGCGCCTGGCGATGGGCGAGGCGGCGCGGCGTCTGGTGGAGGAGCGCTTCGATTGGGAATCGGTGATGGCCGGTGCGGGGTGGCTGTTCGACGAGGCAGCGGCCGCCCGCCGATGAAGCCGATAGCGATTTCGATCGACGGTCTGGACGGCGGCGCCGCTCGGCCGCTCACCTTCGGCCTACCCTTCGCGCCGGGTGTTCTCACCGATGCCGAGTTGACGCTGACCGTCAGGCAAGCAGGTGCGTCCGATCTGATTCTGCCGATCCAGACGCGACCGACCGCGCGATGGCCCGACGGCAGCGTGCGCTGGCTGTTGATCGACGCCATTCTGCCCGCGGGTCTGGCCACCGGCGCGAGCATCGCGCTCGAGCCAGGCGAGGCACCGAGCGTTCCACCGCTCACAGTTCGGCGCCACGACGGCTCGGTGCGAATCGACACAGGCATCGCCGAGCTGGCCATCTCCACACCAGGCAACACGAGCGCCGACTGGCTCCGCCTCCTGCGGCCGCTGCCGGCGGCGGCGCGGCTGGAGATGCTCGACGGCCGCGACCGTGCCCAGTCGCCGCGCATCGACGAGTGCGAGGTCGAAGAATCGGGACCGTTGCGCGCGTCGATTCGGTTGCGCGGCCGAGTCGGCACCACGGATCTGCGTTTCACGGTGCGGCTGAGCGCGTTCGCCGGCACGGCTTTGCTGCGGCTCCTCATCACCGTCGAGAACCCACGGCGAGCTCGGCACCGGCGCGGCACCTGGGATCTGGGCGACCGCGGCTCGCGACACTTCCGCGACTGGAGCTTTGTGCTGAACTACGGCCGCGCGGCGGCCGTGATCCACGCGACCGCAGAGCGCGGCGCGGCGCCGAGCAGTTGCGATCGGCGGTGGGAGATCTACCAGGACTCCAGTGGCGGTGAGAACTGGCAGAGCCCGAATCACCGCAACGCGCGTGGCGACGTGCCGACCACCTTCCGCGGCTACCGGCTGCGCGCCGACGGCGCCGAGAGCTGCGGCGCGCGCGCCGAGCCGATCGCCGGCGCGGCGCTGTCGGGCGGCGCCATCGCCGCCGCCATCACCGACTTCTGGCAGAGCTTCCCGACCGCGATCGAGGTCGATCGCTGCGCGTTGCGCATTCGCCTCTTCCCGAAGCACTTCGCCGATCTCTTCGAGCTACAGGGCGGCGAGCACAAGACGCGCGAGGTCTGGCTCGAGTGCGCCGCCGACTGGTCCGCGGCGGACGAGCCGCTGGCGTGGACGCGCCGCGCGACGATGGCGCGGGCGGCGCCGAGTTGGTACGCGGCGGCCGGCGTCGATCCGGCACTGGCGGCCGCCGAGGTACACCCGGTACCGGCTGCCATCCTGCGCGATGCCGCGCACGGTCCGCGCAGCCTCGCGTCGCGCCGAGAGATCATCGACGAGTACGGTTGGCGCAACTACGGCGATCTGTTCGCCGATCACGAGGAGCGTTACTACCCCGGCGCCGCGCCCCTCATCTCGCACTACAACAATCAGTACGACGTGCTGTACGGATCCCTGCTGCAGTACCTGTGGAGCGGCGACGATGCGTGGCGCGACATCGCCTGGCCGCTGGCGCACCACGTCGTCGACATCGATCTCTACAACACGGCCGAGGACCGCGACGTCTACAACGGCGGCCTGTTCTGGCACACCGATCACTACCGCGACGCGGGGATGGCGACGCATCGCTCCTACTCCGAGCTCGACCGCCCCTCGCTGCTGGCGCGCTACGGCGGCGGTCCGGGCGGCGAGAACAACTACACGAGCGGTCTACTGCTGTTTCACTATCTCACCGGTGACGCGCGCGCCCGGGAGGCCGTACTGCAGCTCGCCGACTGGGTGATCGCCATGGACGACGGGAGGCGAAACGTCCTCGGGCTGCTCGACGACGGTCCGACGGGATGGGCGTCGCGCACACGCGACGATGCTTACCACGGGCCGGGGCGCGGCGCCGGCAACTCGCTGAACGCGCTGCTCGACGGCTGGCTGCTGAGCGGCGCCCGCCACTACCTCGACGCCGCCGAACAACTCATCCGCCGCGTCGTCCATCCCGGCGACGATCCGGCGCACCATCGCCTGCTCGATGTCGAAGCGCGCTGGTCGTATCTGATCTTCCTCCAATCCCTGCTCCGCTACGCCGACGAGAAAGCGCGACGCGGCGAGCGCGACGCCGCGTACGACTACGCGCGGCAGTCGCTGCTCACCTACGGCCGCTGGATGGCGCAGCACGAGTCGCCGTACTTCGACCGCCGCGCAGAGCTCCAATACCCGACCGAGGCCTGGCCGGTGATCGACGTGCTCAAGGGCAACGTGCTGCGCGCCATCGCCCATCTGGCGCCGAGCGACGAGGCGGAGAGGCTCGCGGCGATAGGCGACTCGCTCGCCGACCGGGCCTGGCGCGACCTCGCGCTCCTACCGCATCGCGACAGCGTCCGCGCCCTGTCACACCTATTGGTACAGGCGCGGCGCGACGCCCACCTCCGACATCGCGA
>CADEER010000250.1 GCA_902826395.1 uncultured bacterium | reverse complement strand
CTCCCGTCGGGACTGTCGGAAAACGAAAGACAAGTGACCGTACACGTACTCGTACACGGAGTTTCCTGCAGAACTCGGACACCGATCGTGTACGGGTACGCGTACGAGTACGTGTACGGGAGAAACCGCCAGTCTCTCAGGAGAGAGGATTCGCGGCGATGGCTGTTGCGCGTACCCGTTCATCTCGAGTAGCGCGTAGCGCGTATCGAGGGACGCTCGCTTGCCCTGTGCCGGCTTGGCGTGGAGATTGACGCCGATGATCGGGGGGCTGCTCTGCGCATGCATGGCGATGGCGCTGTGGGGACCGCCGCCGGCCGTGGCTGCGACGCGCGAGCTGGCGGTGATCCCGCCCGGACACGAGGAGCTGTTCGCGGCGATGCTCGACTTCGGCGCCAGCCGCCCCGGCGATTGCGCCTTCGCCGGCGCGGCGATCGACCGGACGCTGATTCGCGCGCGCTACCTCTGCGCCGGCGACGACGTCGCCGTTGAGCTGCGGCATCCGCAGGCTGCGGCCACCAGTGCACTGCGCACCGACCGATTTGCTGTCGTTGTGTCGAGTGGAGTAGCGCCGCCGGCGCTGCTCGCCGGGCTGACAGCGCGCGTCCGCGCACGCGAGGCAGAGTTCGTGTGGACGACGGTTCCGATCGCCGGCGACGCCGAGGAGGAGACGTCGTACTTCCCAACGGGCCGAAGCGCGCTGTCGATCGCCGGTCTCGTACTCGCCGCGGCGGTGACGCTGGGGGGGCTGCTTTGGCGCCGACTGCGGCGCCGCGCAATTAGCCCCGCGGCAGGCGGCGGCGTTGGAGAAGCGGCAATCTCGGCCGGCTTGGCGCTGCTGCTGTGCGGATCGGCGCATGCGGCGCTTTGGCTCACCGGCGAATCCTTCGCGGCGATGTTGCGGCGCGCGCCGTTGGCGGCGATCGGAGCGCGCGCCGGGGTTGTCGTCGTGCTCGCCGTCGCCGCTGTGCTCTGTGCGGGCGCCTTGACGCGCTTCGCGCGGTCATCGACGGCGCGTCTGGCGGCGGCATCGCTCGCCGTCGCCTACGTGGTCACCGGCTATGTCTCGAGCCTCGCACCCGACGACCTGCATCACTACGGAACTCTGTCGACCAATCCACCCGATACGACCGCGACCGAAACGATTCCGGGCCAGGCGCCCGTCGCGTATGGAATCAACCGCCTTGGCTTTCGCGATCCCGATTTCACCGAGGCGAGGGGCGACGCGGCGGCGATTCGCGTGGTGTTGATCGGCGATTCGTTCGTGTTCGGCATCGGCGTCGACGACGGTGGCACGCTGCATCGGCATCTGGCCGCCGAGCTCGAGCGACGCTGGCCCGAGCGGAGGTTCGAGGTGTTGAATCTCGGCATTCCCGGCAACAACCTCGCCTCGCACGTTGCGATGTACGAGACCGCGACGGCAAAGCTCGACCCGGACGCGGTGATTCTCGCGTTGACGTTGGCCAACGACTTGTCGCGTTGGGACGAGCAGGACGCGCGTCGCGACGCGCGGCGCTGGAGTGCCTTCAGCTTCGTGCGTTTCCTGGTCGGCGACGCGGCCGAGTCGATCTGGGCGGTGTTGTTCCTCGAGCGCGAGACGACGAACGCGGGTCTCGAACATCTCGACCGCCAGCTCCGTCGCCTCGCCGCCGTGCGGCGCGCTGCAGCGCGGCCGCCGCTGCTCGTTCTGTTCGGCTTCCAAGCGTGGGAAACACCGGTCGCGGATCGCCTGAGCGCTGCCGGCGACGCGATCATCGTACCCAATCGCTCCACCCAGGCCGACGAGTTCATTCCCGGCGACGGCCACCCGACGTCGGCCGGCAACGCGCGCTCCTCGGCGCACATCGCCGACAGCCTGGCAGGAAGCGGCGCCTGGCAGCGGATGCTCGCGGCGCAAGCGGACCAGAGAGGTTGAGCGCGGAACCGATGGAACACACCGATCGCTGGCTCGACGTCCTGTTCGGCATGGGGGACGACACCCATCCGTACTGGTTGATGGCGGTTCGCGTCACGATCCTCCTCTTCATCGTCTGTGCCGGGCTGGTCGCTGGGCGCGATGCGATCCGATGGCGGGAGCGATGGCGCCCGGGCGATGTCACCTCGGCGGCATGGGCGCTCGGCCTTACGCTGTTGGCAGCCGCGCTTCGTTTCGTGGTTGCCAGCCCCAATCTCCTCGACTTCGGCGGTATTCCCTACAGTCGCCTGCTGCTCGGCTACAAGGGGCACTTCGCGACGGCGCAGGTGTACTCGCTCTTCTACAACTTCGCCGGTCGAAACATCGAGAACGCGATCCTGCTCAACCAGATCGCCGGGACGCTGACGATTCCCCTGGTGTACGTGATGTGCCGGCAGGTGTGGCGCGACCCGTGGGTGGCGCGAGTGGCGGCGTTTTTGTTCGCGGTGTCGCCGGTCCACATCCTCTTCTCGGCCTCCGATGCGCTCTCCATCTTCACGGTCTTCCTCTGCGCGGCGTCATACGTTCTGATCGCCGGTGCGGTGCGGGCGCCGCAGCCGGATCCGATCGCGGCGGTGCGCTGGCTCGGCGGCACGCTCGGCCTCGTGCTGCTGACGCAGGTGCGCTACGAGAACGCGCTGTTCATCGCTCCGGCTGTTGCGTTCGCGTTGGCGAACCGCGACCGCATTGCCTGGCGATCGGTGATCGGGCCGTTGGGATTCGCGGCGGTGCTGCTGAGTTTCTGCTCCGCCGCCGCAGCAGCAGCCGGTCTCTCTTATCAGAATCCGGTGCGCATCTGGCCGGGCATCGAGATGATGTGGCGGCACGTCTTGTGGAACCCGCTGAGCGCGGCACCCTTGCTGCTTGCCGGCTGTGCCGCGGTCAAGATGCGCGACGGTTGGGCTGCGGCCGCGCTGGCGATCGCGCCGTGGTTTGCGGCGCTGGCGCTGCCGGTGATGGCCGAATCCGGTCACGGCGCGATGCGCGTGTACGGCAGTTGGTTGATCCTGCTTCTACCGGCGGCGGCGCTGGGCTTCGCGGCGCTGCTCGCGTCGCCGCGCCGCGCTGTTCGGACTGCAGCGGTGGCGGTGCTGGTGTATCTCGGTGCGCAACCGTTGCTGGCGATGGCGACGCTGACGTCGCGCTACCTCGAGATACGCGAGCACGAATTCTTCCGTACCGCGTTGGCGGAGCTGCCGGCAGGCGACGCGGTTGTTGTCGTTCCCGACGACGAGCTGATGCGGCGCCGGCACGGTTCGACGATCGAGCTGTTCAACAAGTACGCGATGACCGTGGCCGGCATGCCCGAGGTCGCCGGTCGCGTGCGGCTCGTTCGACTCGACGATTACCTCGCCGATCGCCATCGACCAGCTTGCGGACCGGGCGGCTGCTACTTCTTTCGCGGCCTGCCTTGCCTCGAGCAGGACGTCTACCTGTACACGCGCGAGCAGTGCGAGGAGCTGGCACAGAAGCGACGGCTGGTACCGGTTGCCGAGATCGAGATGACAGCGGCGCCGTTCCGCGACTGTGCCGTGTACACCGGTCGGCTGCGCGACGAGCTCTGCGGTCCGACGATCGCGCCGCAGTCCTTTGGACTCTACCGGATCGAGGATCGCTGAGATCAATCGCCGGGCGTCGGTGCGCGCCGCCGCAACATCCAGCCGGCGAAACCGATGACGACGAGGCCGCCGACCGCGAGGGCGGTGATCGGGATCGAGCTCGAGGATTCCGAGGCCGCCGCGTCGCCGGCCAGCCAGACCCACTCGAACTCGCCCTCGCGCTTCCGCACCAACTCCGTCAGCGCCGTGACCAGCTCGGGCGGCGGCGTGCCTTGCTTGGTGACGATGGCGAACTTCTCGGTGACGACGGCTCCTGCTCCGCTGCCGGCACGGCTCGGATGCGCGAGCTCGAAGGACACCGGCCCGCCGGCGCACGCGTAGGACGCTGCGACGACGGAATGCTTCACTCCGCCTCCGGCGAACTTGCAGTCACCCGGCAGCGTCGCTCCGGCGCCGAGCATCGCCGACAACATTTCCTCGCGACCGGGCGGGATGGCCGGCTCCTTGCCTTCGTTCCCCGTCGTACCGCATGCGGCGGCGAGCACGAGCAGAAGGGCCGCCGCCGGTTGGACGATGCTGATCGATGGAGATCGCCTCGCGAGTGCGCTCATCGCCGCCTCGCCTAGCGTTGCCGTTGCCTGGCGTCAACCTTGCGTACCGACTCCGTCACACCAAAGCCTTGCGCAGGAAGAATCGCTGATGGCCGGGCGGGTAGTCGTCGAGGGTGGCGAACAAGGTATAGCCGTGCCGCTCGTAGAAGGGGCGCGCCTGATAGCTGAAGGTATCGAGATGGGCGTTGGTGCAGCCCCGCCGAATCCCTTCCGCCTCGATGGCGGCGAGCATGCGCGAGCCGAGGCCGTGATGACGGTACTCGGGCGAGATCCAGAACAGCGCCAGGTGCAGCCAGGTCCAGTTCACCGTCCCCTGAATGCCGGCGACCAGATTGCCCTGCTGATCGCGTACGAACACTGCCAGCGGCCGGAATCCGGGTACGCCGGTGGTCGGCAGAGCGTGCTCGGTGAGCCCCCTGCCGAGGGCCTCGATGTCCTTTGGGGCGGGGTTGTTCTCGACCACCAGCTCGAGATCTTGCACGCGATACCTCCTGCTCCGTCGGGTCGCCGGAGGATGGCGGATCGGCTGAATTGCGCAAGGCGGCGCGATGCCCGCTGTCCGACTGCGGAGCGGCGCGGTCCGCTGCGGCGACTCATGTGTTGTTTCGCTGTCAACGGGCGATGCGCTCAGGTGGAATGACCTTCCCGGCGGTCAATCGCGACAGGAAGTCCGTGATGGGCAGGATCTCGATCGCGCCGTCTCGGAGCGGGGCTGTGCCGAGGTACACGCCGAAGCCCCGATTCACGATACCGTCCGCGACCAACTGCTTCAGCGCCGCGCCGTCCTCTTTTCGCCAGCGACGACTCGCTTTGACCTCGACGCCGCACGCGCTCGATCCGCGCGTCCACACGAAGTCCACCTCTGATCCCGAAGGCGTACGCCAGTACGAGAGCTGGCCGCCGCCGCCCGACACGTTCATCCAGGCGCGGATCTCGTGCAAGACGTAGGTCTCCAGAAGTGCGCCACGCTCGGGCTCGACCAGTGGATCGCGTAGGCGTCCAGTGATCGCGCGCACGACTCCGGGATCGAAGAAGTAGAACTTCGGATGTCCAACCTCCTTCACCTTGGCGCGCGGTCGCCATGCCGGCAGGCGGAACCCGATCAGCGTGTCGATCAAGATCTCGAAGTATCCCTGTACCGTCGGTCGGGCGACGGCAGCGTCGCGCGCAATCGCCGAGACGTTTGTCACCTGGGCATTGGCGAGTGCCGCCACGTCGAGGAATCGGGTGAACGGCTCCAGGTCCTTGACCAGCGCTTCGGCGCGGACCTCCTGCGTGAGGTAGTTCTGGACGTATGCCTCGAGTAGGCCGACCCGATCAGAGGCATCCAGCGGGTGTCCCCAGAGCGAGGGAAGCGCGCCGACGCGTAGAATCTGCTCCACGTCGAAATCGCGGCCGAGCTCGCCAGCGGTGAGAGGAAAGAACGACCGGTTGACGACTCGTCCGGGGAGCAGATTGCCACCACCGCGCTTGAGTTTGCGGGCGCTCGAACCGGTGAGAGCGAAGCGATACCGACTCGGGCCGTGACGGCTGATCAGGTCTTGCACGCGATTGAGCAGCGACGGGAGCTTCTGGACCTCGTCGATGACAACCCAACTTCCGGCAGGCAGTGCCTCGACCTCTTGGGTGAAGCGGTCGGCATCGCGTGTCAGGCGTACGAGCTCGCTATCGAGGATCAAGTCGAACCAATGGCTCCTCGATTGCGGAAGAACCGATCGAAGCCACGTGGTCTTTCCCGTGCCGCGCGGCCCGAACAGAAAGAAGGACTGCTTCGGCAGCCGTAGGTCCCTTGCA
Organism: uncultured bacterium; assembly: GCA_902826395.1. Taxonomy (GTDB): domain Bacteria; phylum Desulfobacterota; class Binatia; order HRBIN30; family CADEER01; genus CADEER01. Next base: position 107 of record CADEER010000250.1, on the reverse strand, counting down.
TACATCGCCAGCATTTTTACCGTAAAAATGCTGCCCGTCTAGCGGCGGTCTTGCCCGACGGCAACTGGAATCACGACAGTCCGATGATGAGTCGGGGGATCGGATTC
>CADEER010000249.1 GCA_902826395.1 uncultured bacterium | reverse complement strand
GAGATCCGAGTACCCCTCACCTCGGGCATCGTCGGGCGGGTGTACCAAACCGGTCAGCCGATGAACGTCCCCGACGCCTACGCCGAGCCGCTCTTCAACCAGGCCGTCGACCGCGAGACGGGATTCCGCACCAGATCGATCCTCGCCGTTCCGGTTCGCTCGCACGGCACGGTGTTCGCAGTCGCACAGATCCTCAACCGCCGCGACGGAATGCCCTTCGACGGCGACGACCTGGCGCGCTTCGAAGAGTTCGCCCAATCGCTCGGCGTAGTCCTAGAAAGCTGGTGGCGCATGCGCGCCGGCGCCTGAGCGCGCTTCTTCCTCAGCCACTCGTTCACGGTTCACCGTTCACGGTTCACGGCGCGTTCAGTGGTCCTGTCCACGCTGGCGACGACCGGTGATCGAGGTTGCACGGCTCAAGCCGGAGTCGATGAGCGCGTCGCACCCGAGAGCTTGCGCAGCACCTTCACCGCCAGCCACGCGAGCAGAGCGAGAAACAGCAGCGCCAGGATCGGCGCCAGGATCGCGGCGAGCGTCAGCAGGAAGGCGACGACGTCCTCGATCAGCGACACCAGCGGGTTGGCGAGCCCGGCGCTGGTGACGGTGCTGCCGAGGCGAGCGTGGGCCTTGAGCGTGTGCACGCCGAGTGCGCCGCCGGCGAGCAGCGTCGCCAGCGCGCCGGCCCACTCCGGTCCGAGCGGTGTCAGGACGCCGAACGAAACCGCCCACGCCGCGACCGGGCGAAGCACCGTTGCGATGGTATCGAGCGCGTGGTCGACCACCGGGATCTTGTCGGCGAGCAACTCGACGACGGTCGCAGTGCCGAGCGCGATCAGCGCCAGGTCGCCGGCGAGAAACTGCTCGGACGGTCGAACCGCCGCCCAACCGAGGCGTGCCGCCACGCCGAGCGAGAACAGCGGCAGAAAAGCGCGAAAGCCGGTAGCCGCGGCCAGGCCCACTCCCGCCGACAGCGCCAGCAGTACATTGAGCGGCGTGCTCTCCATCGCGGCGAACCATAGACCGCGGAGGGGGCAAAGTGGAGTGCCGGCGAGTGAACCGTGAACCGTGAACTGTGAACCGTGGACCGTGAGCTGCGAATCGTGTTGTCGGCCGAGAAGTGAACGGTGTCGTTATTCGGATCTTGCCCTCCACGGTTCACGGCTCACGGTTCACCGACCCTCCATTCCCGACTCTCCGCTTGTGCTGCCGTGCATCGCGCCATAGCCAATCCCAATGCCGCTCGAAGTCGCCGCCATCGTCCTCGTCGCCGCCGCGATGCACGCGACGTGGAACGCCTTGGTGAAGCGCACGCCCGATCCGCTGATCGGCCAGACGTTGGTAGTTGGCGGCGGCGCGTTGCTGTTGACTCCGCTGGCGTTCGCCGCGCCACTGCCGTCCGCCGCCGATCTGCCGTACCTGGCGGCGAGCACCGTCTTCCACACCGGCTACTACTCCTGCCTCGCGGCCGGCTACCGGCACGGCGATCTGGCCCTCGTCTATCCGATCGCGCGCGGCTCGGCGCCGCTCCTGGTGACGGCGCTGGCGCTGTTGTACGGCGAGCCGGTCGGCAGCTTCGCACTGATCGGTGTCGCGGCGATCTCGCTCGGCATCCTGGCGCTCGGTTTCGAAAGCCGCACCGCGACCAAACCAATTGGCTTCGCGCTGGCGACCGGCCTGTTCATCGCCGGCTACTCGTGGGTCGATGCGAGAGGAGTGCGCAACGCCGCCAGCACGCTCTCCTATTTGGTGTGGCTGCACGTCGCGACCGCGATCCCGATCGGCGCGTACGTTTGCGCGACGCGCGGCCGGCGACTGCTCGCCACCAGTCGGTCGGGAGGATGGCGGGCGCTGTGCGGAGGCGGCGTCGCCATGCTCGGCTACGGCCTCGTGTTGTGGGCCTACCGCCGCACCGCCATCCCACCGGTCGCGGCGCTGCGCGAGACCAGCGTCCTCATCGCCACCTTCATCGCCGCCGCCTCCCTGCACGAACCAGTGGGCCCGTTGCGCTGGATCGCCGCCGCCCTGGTCGCAATGGGCATCGCACTGGTCGTGGTGTGATGAAGTCCGATGCACACTCGCCCATGGCGCGCGGCTCGAGATCGAAACCGCCATCGAAATCGAAACCGACGCCCGCATCACGGTTCACAGTTCACGGTTCACGATGCCCAATGAGACCGCCATCGCCCCGGTAGTCCGCCAGCCGCGCCGAATCCGGCCGACCACGTCTGAAGCACATGGCTTGACCGCACAGGAGTGCCGTGTTGATCTCGACCGACTGCATCATTCCGAGCCGTTAGCTCAGACGGTTAGAGCATCTGCCTTTTAAGCAGAGGGTCCCGGGTTCGAGTCCCGGACGGCTCATTCCGCGAGGCCCGCCTCGGCGGGCCTCGCTAGTTCACAGTCGACAGTTCTCAGTGTTCAGGGTTTCACCATCCCCCGGTTGTAGAGGACGCGAAGTGCGGGGCCGGACGCGTTGGATAGGACGCTTCGCAATACGGGCACGCGCCCTGACGACTGTTCACTGGTCACTGACAACCGAGAGTCCCGACGGCTCATTCCGCATACGGGCACGCGCCCTGACGACTGCTCACTGGTCACTGACAACCGAGAGTCCCCGACGGCTCATTCCGCGAGGACCGCCTCGGTGGGCCTCGTCGGCTTCAGCTCTCCACTTAGGTCGTTGACTCCTCTCCGCATCGATTCACGCCTATAGGGATTGCAACTCGGTCCACCCGAGGGCGTGTCCCAGTGCGCGTTTGACCTCGAGTTGGCGATTCGGTGCGAGGCCGCCGACTCTCGTGCCGAGAACGGTCTTGGGGACGACGTGTACGTTGTCGAGATTCGCGACCGAGTCGTGTGCGAGTCCTTCCGCACGGCCGAGCTTGACCTCCTGCGCGATGTCTCGGACCGTTGTCGTCACTTCGGCGACGATTACTTTGTTGAGGTAGGCGTACCCTGGGGTGCGGGTAAGGAGCAGGACCGGCCTGCGACCGATCGGGGCTGGCAGGCTTGCCCAACGGATTTCGTACTGCCTCACCGTCGCGTCGCCTTTCTCCGGTAGCGCGCCGCTGGCTCCCAAACGCGTGAATCGATGTACGCGTCATCCCCCGCATCAGGCTGCCGTCGGTAGGCGGCGGCGGTGTTGTCCTCTTCGGCATCGGCAAGCGCCTTGCCGATGGCGGCACGGATGAACTCCGAACGGCGCCGTGACCGGGCCGGTGCAACGCGCTCTAACCTGCCCGCCATCTCGTCGTCGACCTCGACTAGAATCTGTTTCATATGAAGAACCATATAGAGTAGCCCCGGTCGCCGAGCAATCAACTCTCACTCGTCGGACGGCTCATCCACTCCGAGAAGATCGACATCGCCGGCTCCAACTGGATCACCGCCTGGCTCGAGTGCCTCGACCACAGGGCCGAGGTGATGCGCCCCTTCTCGAATCTGACTTCGTGGCTGCGCCCGATAGAGCGTTTTCACCGGCGCAATTTCTTGTCGTCACCGTGTTCGTGGCGGTGTGAGGTCGCTTTTTCACATGTTCGCGCCGCGATTTCGGTCGTGCAAGCCGTCACCGGCCGCGATGGCAACGTGACCAGCTTGGCGCACGGCGTTGCCTGCGGCGGCAGTTCTCAGTGTTCATGGTCTCGCCGCCCGCCTGACCACTTGGGGCTGATCGCTGAGTAGTGGGTCACTTCAATTCAGGGATACTCGTCGCCCCTGATCACCTCGCCCTACGGGAGAGGTCGACAGCGAAGCTGTCGGGAGAGGGCCAATGAAACGGGTCGCCGCAGGCGACCACTGATGAAGTACACGCCAACGGGATTGCGGAGTTTCGCTGCGCGAAATCATCTCATGAACCCTCTCCCGGGCTGCGCCCGGCCTCTCCCGTAGGAGAGGCGATCCACTGCGGATCCAGATGATCGGGAATCATTCGAGCAGTGAGTCAAACTGACCCACTACCGATCGCTGAGAGAACTTGCATCCGCTGCCATCTGTGCAGATTCTTCAGGTCCAACGGACGGCTCATTTCCCATAGAGATTCGAGGCTTCGAAAAATGACCACCAAGCGGTTCTCGTCGATGTTGGAGCGCGCGGCGCTCCTGTTTCTCGCTGCCTCGGTCACGACGTTACTCACCTCGGGTTGCTCGGATTCGTCGAACAGTTCTTCGGAGCTGCGCGTGGCCTGCCCCGCGGGCGAAACGGCGATCATCGAGACGGCGCGTTGGCGAGCGGAGGTCAGGCAATCCGACTTCGCGCTTCGCGTCGTGCGGCCGAGCGGTGAAACCTTGATCGAAACAGCGGGGCCGCTCCGTTTCACGACCGTCACCGGACAGGAAGACCCCTTCGACGAAGGGGTGGTCGCCCCGTGGACGGAGACGGGGACGGTCGCGAGTATTGCTTGCGATGCGACCTCCTTGAACGTCGAGCTGAGCTCGGCCGCAGGCGATGCTCCGTCGATGATGCTCTCCTTGACGAGCGACGGCGACCCGCGCGCTTTGCGCATCGCCGCACGAGTCGCGCCGGGAATGGGCGAGGGCGTCAACCGCGTGGCGATCGACCTGGTCAACACCAGCGACGATCGCTATTACGGCATGGGCCAGCGCTACGAAGGAGCCGAGCACAGTGGCAACGAGCTGGTCGTGTGGACCGAGGAAGGGTGCAACTTCACGTGCGAGGGTGAGCTGCCGACGGGTGTGCCCGTCCCTTTCTATCTGAGCTCGCGCACGTACGGCTTGTTGATTGACGATACTCGGTTTAGTCGGTTCGACTTTGGCAAGGCCGATCCCGCGAAGACCGCGATCGAGCTTGCGCACGACCGCCTCGAGCTAGGTGTGTTCGTCGGCGACGACCCACTCGAGGTCATCGAAGCCTACACGCTGTTCACCGGACGGATCCCCGAGCTTCCGCAGCCCTGGGTGTTCGCGCCTTGGATCTCGGCGAATACGAAGCACCGCGGCGACAGCCCCAACGCCGAGAGCCGAACGCGGGAGATCGCGGCTCTCATGCGCAGCGAGCGCATTCCCACGAGTGGCATCTGGAACGAGGATTGGGCCGGGGGCGACGGTGAATTCCTCTACTCGGAAGACTTCCACCTCGACGAGAACCACTACCCGAACTGGGCCGGCATGATCGACGATATGCACGCGCTCGGGTTTCGCGTGTTCGCGTACTTCAAGCCGTACATCACCGTCGGCACGGAAGACTATGTGTACGCCGCGGAGCGCGGTTACTTGCTTCGAGAACCGGACGGAACTCCATCGACGTTTTGGCTGATCGAGTTCCGTGCGCAGCTCGACCTGACGAACCCTGACGCGGTCCGTTGGTGGCGGGACACAATCTACGACCGCGCGGCGCGATTCGGAGTGGATGGCTGGATGAACGATTTCGGCGAGTACGTCGGCGCCACCACGGTCTCCGCCGACGGCCGACTCGGCTGGGAGGTGCACAACGACTCCCCCGGGCTTTGGGCCCGCACGGCCCGCGAGTTCTGGGAGGAGCGGCGCCCCGACGGCGATTGGGTGTTCTTCTCGCGCGCCGGCTACACAGGCATTTGGAAGTACTCGCCGGTCGTTTGGACCGGCGATCAGCGGACGGACTGGTCGGAGGGCGATGGCCTGCCCACGGTGATCCCGGCTCTCCAGTCTCTCGGCATCAGCGGCGTGCCCGTCGTCGCCACCGACATCGCCGGATTGCTGTGCCTGGCCTCGCCACCCACCGATCGCGAGCTGTTCTACCGCTGGACCCAGATTGGGGCGATGCTGCCGGTCATGCGCGAGCACAACGGTCAGTTCGCCTGCGAGGCCAATTGGCTCATCGACAACGATGCCGACAGCATCGAGCACTGGAAGACCTACGCCAGACTGCACACGGCGCTCTTTCCGTACCTCTACACGCTGGTCGCGCAGGCGCGCGATCACGGATGGCCCGTCGTGCGACATCTCGTGCTTCACTTTCCACAGGCGCCGGGCTCCGAGGAGCGGCAGGACGACCAGTTCCTGATAGGCGACCGGATCCTCGTCGCACCCGTCATCGTGGAAGGCGCGCGCAGCCGTGTCGTCTACTTCCCGCCAG
>CADEER010000248.1 GCA_902826395.1 uncultured bacterium | reverse complement strand
GGGGATCAGGGATGGTGGAGTCTTCGCCGCAGGCGAAGACTCTTCATTCCCTGGCCCCCGACCCCCGAACCCTGACCCCTATTTTTCAGTTGCCGATGGCGTTGTCGCCGTTGTCGCGGAACAGCGCCGCGTCGTTGCGCTCGGCCGGTCGCGAGAAGACCGTCTCCCAGCAGTGGCCTCCCTCGGAGTCGTTCTTGACCTGGTAGATCATCGTCGGGTTCTGCTCGAACGGCAGTGTCGGCGGATCGAGCTCGACGCCGCCGCCGCGCACGAAGATGTTGGCGCGACCGGGCTGTCCGGCCACCAGGTCGATGCGCTCGATGCCGTCACGCCGTCCGCTCGGATCGTCGTAGCGGAATCCATCGTCGGTCGGGCTCCAGTCGTCGCCTGGTGGGATGTAGAGCTCGCGCACCAGGGTGCTGGTTCCGTCGATGCCGTCGTAGATGCAGATCGAGTACGACGTCGCCAGGCCTGGATCGCCGAAGTCGCGGCCGTCGACGAAATTGCCGCGCTCCCACTCGAACACCATGCGATCGTCGGCGGGGTTGTTGTCGATGCCGATGACGAGGCTCGAACGCGTGCCGTCGATCGGTCGCTGGCAGGTGCTGGCAGGCGCCGGTCCGCAGAGGAAGTCCGGCGTCGCCGTCGGCGAACCCGGCACCGCGGTGGCGCGAATGGTCTGTGTCGGCGTGAAAGTCGGCGTTGCAACCGTTCGGCTCGGCGGCGGAGTCGAAGGCGGAACAGTAGACGTCGACGTCGCCTGCGGCGCGCCGGTCGGCGTCGCCGAGGGCGCCGCGCCCTGTGACGTGAAGTCGTAGCTCAAGCTGAGCGGCGGTGTTCCGTCGCCGGTCGCGACGATCTCGACCGTCGCATTGCCGCTCGGAACGTTTGCCTGGCCGACGGCCCGCAAGCCCCGCACCTCGAGCGCGCCGCCCGGGCTGCACGGATTGCTCGTCGCGTCGTCGCAGGCGGTAAGCGTCACCGCCGCAGCGCCGCCGGGAGTGGTGGCGATGTCGATGTCGTCGATCGGCAGAGTCGTGCCGGAGATGGCGACCGTAGCGCCGAGCTGGACTGGCGCCGGAACGCTGCCGCCGGGAACTGGTTGCAGCGTGGTGGTGACGATGAACGGCACCGCGGGCACGAGGATGTCGCCGGCGTTCACTTGAGTGCCGGCGCGCACGGTGACGTCGGTGGGTGCGCTGATGAAGCTCGGGCCGTCGAGCGACGACGCGACGCACGGTGAGGCGACGTCGGCGGGCTCGAGTCCGCAGGTCGTGTTCGCTCCAGCGGGCGCCGGAGCCGAGCCGCCGGGGAAGCCGGCGATGGTCAGCAGGCCCGGTCCCGAGGGGAGTTGCGTCAGGACGACGCGTCTCCGGCCGGTATCCGGATCGACGACGAGACCGCTCGGATCGATGGCGACACAGCACGCGGCGCCGCTCGATGGTGCGAAGTCGAGGCGCACCGTGCGCACCGCGGCGGGGAGCTCGGGACCGAAGCCGCCGCTCGGACTGGTGCCCGACGTGATCGCGTCGCCGCTGCCGTCCGGCTGCTGCCAGAAGACGCGTGCCGAAAGACTCCCGGCGCCGCCATCGCTCGAACCGGAACCGCCGCAGCCCAGCACCGCCAGGGACAGAGAGCTGCCGACGAGAGCCGCGGTCGCGCGGCGGTAAATCGCTGACTGCGCGGACGGATAAGTCGATGACGGGACGCTCATTGCGACACTCCTGAATGCAAGGTGCGGATGCGCGGGCGCATCAGAAATCGACTCCCACGTCGCCGGCTTCGAGCGCGGCTGGAGGCTCGTCGGCCAGACCGGAGGCATCCTGACCCGCTCCGCCCTGGCCCTGTTGCAAGCTGTCCAGGTCGAGTCCCTGCTGTGCCTCGCCGCCCGCCTCGGCCCGGTCGGGAGGTGCAACCTCGGCCCCGCTCAACATCGGTTGGGTGAAGCCGATACCCACGCTGCGGCCGCGCCCGACGAATTCGAGGTCTTCCATGTAATAGCGGAAGCGCTCTTCATCGAGACGGCGCGGCTCGGTTGGCGCCTGGCCGCGTGCGACGCTCGTCTGCGTACCGGCGGTGATCAGAACCTCTTCGGCGGCGGTTCGCGCCAGGCCGCGCACGAAGACGCTGCCCGAGTTGCCGACTACGTCGGTAATCTCGGTCTCCGGATCGTAGGCGACGATGAAGTCGGTGCCGCGCACGCCTGCCGTCGCGGTCGGGGTGCGGACCTCGTACTCGCCGGCCTCGGAGTAGTACTCGCTGACGATGGTGCGCACCTTGCCCTTCAACAGCTCCAGGTACGAGGATCCGCCGCTCTTGCTCGGATCGTAGACGTACTGATCGATGACCAGCTCCGACCGGCTCGAGACGACCGCGACGCTGCCGTCGCCGAATGCGATCTTGACCCGGCCGGTGGCGTCCGTGCGCACGTGGTCGCCCATCTGCACGGGCTGACCCGTGCTCGCCGCCGCCCATGAGCCAGCGCGGCCGACCTCGGCGCTCTTCTCGACCGCGGCGACGTTGCCGACGACCTGTGCCGCCGCCGGCCCGGCGAGCAGCAGCGGTGCGAGTCCGATCGAAAGGGCGATCCCGACCTTGCTGGTTCTCACTCTTCCCCGACTGGTCATGGCGGTAGTTTACCCTCAATACAGGAAATCGAAGCCGACCGATGCGATGTGGCGATCATACTCGAACTGATTGGAATTGTGCAGCTCTCCGAAGTACCCGACGCTAACCGCAAACCATGTGGCAAGCGGCCACCGGACGAGGGCGATGATCTCGTTCGGCTCGTCCACCCGCCCGCCCTCGTCGTAGTCCTCGTGCCGATACGCGTACGACGCGTAGAGCTCGAAATCGCCTGGCAGCGGTGTGCCGAAGGCGACCTGCACCTCGTGCGCATTGAAGCCGAACGCCTCGCCGATGCTCTTGGTCGGATCGCGCCGCTCGTACATGTAGCTCGCCGACACGTAACGACGCGGGTCGAGGATGTAGACGTACTGGCGCAGGCGCGGCTGGTGTGAGACCGAGTCGAGCTCGTCCTCGTCCGAGGCGACGTCGCCGTCGACGACTCCGCGCGGCGGCAGCGACAGGAAGTCGTTCCAGCGCACGCGATACGACACCTCCGTGCGGCCCCAATCGACTCCGTGCCACGCGATCCACGGCTGGCCGCCGACGCGCTGCAGATAGGCGTCGTCCTTCAAGAGGTAGAAATCGTATGCGCCGAGGATGCCGAAGCGCAGGTCTTCCCAGCGTGCCGTCCATACCAGGTTCGGCCGGTGGCCTTGCAGGTTGTATTCGTCCAGTTGCAGGTAGACCCGCTGCGAGAACTCGTAGCCGACGGTCACGGCGGTGTTCTCCGATCGCCACACCGAGTAGCGCCCGCCCAAGCGCAGATTCATCGAGCCGTCGTCGGTGCTCTCGACGTCGAGCGACTGGGCGCTCTGGTCGTCGAGCTCGAGCACGACGTTGCTGTCGTAGTCGAGGCTGAAGGCGCCGTAGAGCTCGTACGGCTTGCTCGGGCCGCCGCCGGCGAGAAACTGATTCGCCTCGGCGGCGAGCTGGGAATCGGGCTTCTCGGCGATCACCTGCTCGAACTCGCCCCGCGCTTCGTCCACGCGTCCCATTCGATGCAGGGCCACGGCGCGGTAGTAGCGCGCCGTCGTGGCGAGGCTCGGATCGCTGTGCGCCACCTGGTCGAAGTCGGCCAGGCTGGCGGCGTTCTCGCCACGCCGCAGCTTGGCGATGCCGAGAAAGAGCAGCGCATTGCCGCGCAGACTCGGCTCGCGCGCCGCCTCCTCGAGCAGCGGCTCCGCCTCCGCGTATTCACCGGCGTTGACCAGAGCGACGCCGAGATCGAGGCGCGCTTCGGCGAGGTCTGGTTTGATCGACAGCGCCCGGCGCAAATCCGCAATCGCTCCAGCGCTGTCCCCCATGCGGCTGCGCACGACGGCGCGATAGTAGTGGGCAAACGGATCGCCGGCATCGGCTGCGACAGCGCGATCCATCAGCTCGCGCGCCTGTTGCAGGTTGCCGCCATGCAGCGCGACCAGCGCCTGCGACTGCAGCGAGGCGGATCGCTCGCTGGCGCCCGCCGCGAGGGCGCTCAGAAGGACGGCAATGAGAATGATCGATCGCATAGTGCTTCACCTGTCGCCCGATCCGCGCCTCGACCGGGCTACTCTAGCGATCCGTCGAGCGCAAGTTCGGATAAGTACGCATCGCTTAGAGTCTGCGACACTGTAGCCGCGGCGGACTCTTTGTCGATTGCCAGATGCGAGATCCCATCAGGAATCGTGATGGGCCGCGCCGGGTGTCGGAGCGTGGCATCCCCAGCCGCTCGCCCGCCTGGTCCTTGGTCGGCTAGGGTCGCGGTGGGAGGTTGCCATGAAGCATCTTCATCGCGTGGATCTGCGGATGTGGTCGGTATTCGACCAGAGCCGTGACGTTGATTTCAATTCCCTGGTCTGGTGCCGCGACGGCGGCAACGTGCTGGTGGATCCGCTGCCGCTCAGCGCCGCGGACCTGGCGCAGCTCGAGGAGCTCGGCGGCGCCAGCGTGGTCGTCATCACGAATTCGGATCACGTGCGCGACGCTGCCGAGTTGGCGCGGCGCTTCGGCGCCGAGTTGGCGGGGCCGGCGGCCGAACGCGATACGTTTCCGTTCGCCTGCGACCGCTGGCTGCGCGACGGGGACGAGGCGCGGCCCGGGCTGCGGGTGTTCGAGATGGAGGGTTCGAAGACGCCCGGCGAGCTGGCGCTCCTGCTCGACGAATCGACCTTGATCACCGGCGACCTGGTGCGCGGCCAGCGCGGCGGCTCGCTCAACCTGCTGCCCGATGCGAAGCTCGCCGACAAGGCCGCGGCGCTGCGCAGTGTCCGCCGCCTCGCCGAGCTGCCGAAGGTCGATGCGGTGCTCGTCGGCGATGGCTGGCCGCTCTTCGCCGGTGGACGGGGTTGCCTCGCGAGGTTGCTGGCGTAGGTCGACGGTTGCCCGGTGTGCCCGATCAACGGCGGCGCGCCGCGATCTGGTGCCGCAACCACTGCGTCTCCCAGAAGTTGGTGCTCCGTTCGAGCAGGTGCTCGTGAGCGGCGATGTAGGTGCGCTTAGCCGCGTCGTGCGAGGGATCGGCGTTCAAGACGATCTCGCTGAGATGAATCGCCTCCAGTGGGGCACCGGCCGCCAGGCGTGCCGCGGCGCGCGCGGCGATCGCGTCGGCGCCGGCGATGTCGACGAGGTCGTTTGCGACGGCCGATGCCGGCACGTCGTAGAGCTCGGTGGTCGATCGGTGGTGAAACCATCCGGCGTAGGTCTCCCAGATGGCGCGCACGCTCCACGCGACTTTGCCGTAGCCTTCGCCGACGGCGAGCTCGGGCGGCAGGCGGACCTCGCGCATCAGCGTGCGGACGTCCTTGCCGGCGTTCATTCCCTCGACGGTCTTGTCGTGCACCCAGGCGACGGCGTCGCGCAGGCGAACGAGCTCGTCTTGAATGAGCTGCTTGCCGGTCACCGGCTGGTGATGACCGACCAGCAGCATCTCGGGCTCGAGCCTGCGCACCCGTTCGAGCGATTCGATGAAGCGCGGCGCCTCGCGGTAGCGGTCCCCGCGCACGGTGACGAGGTTGGGGAAGTGGCCGAACAGGGCGCTGAACAGATTGCCGGTGAAGCAGATGCCGTGTTGCGGCAACCAGATCGCCAGCGAATCGGTCGTCTCTCCGCCGGGTACCCACAGCAACTCGAGGCGCAGGCCTCCCAGCTCGAGCTCGAGGCGATCGTCGAACGTCACCGTCGGCACCGGCTTCGATTGTGCGACGGCCGCTCGACTGCTTGCACGTGCATGCGTGCCGATGCGGTCGATGGCGTCGGCGAACGCGAAGTAGCTGCGCGCGGCGCGAAAGGCGGCGATGCGCGCATCGTCGGCTTGGTGCGCCAGGTTGTTGGCGTGCGCGACGACATCGGTGCCCGGCTCGCGGAAGTGATCGACGCCGCCGACGTGATCGACGTGCCCCTGAGTGAGGATGATGTAGCGGGTCGGGCTCGCATCCACCGCGTCGTACTTCTCCTTGTGGATCGCCGC
>CADEER010000247.1 GCA_902826395.1 uncultured bacterium | reverse complement strand
GTCGGCGATCTGCTCCTCCGCCACCGCGAAGTAGTCCGCCGACAACACCGCCAGATCGGCAAACCGGCCGGCGGCAATGATACCCTTGTCCGCATCTTCGCCGGAGAACCAGGCGCTGCCCGCGGTGAAGGAACGCAACGCTTCCTCGCGGGTGAGCCGATTGGTCTCCGGGTATAACGTCGCGCCTCCCACCGTGCGACCGGCGACCATCCAGCGCAGGGCGACCCACGGATTGTAGCTCGACACCCGCGTCGCATCGGTGCCACCGCCCACCGGGATCCCCATCTCCAGCATGCGCCGCAGCGGCGGTGCCTGCGCCGCAGCCTCGGCTCCGTAGCGCGCGACGAAGTGCTCGCCCTGGTACGCCATGCGGTGCTGCACCGCGATCCCGCCGGCGAGATCGCGCGTGCGCTCGAGGTTGCGCGGCGAGATCGTCTCGGCGTGGTCGAACCACCACCGCAGGCCGGCGAACGGCACCTCGCGGTTCACCGCTTCGAAGACGTCGAGTGCGCGACCGATCGTCTCGTCGTAGGTGGCGTGCAGGCGAAACGGCCAGCGCTGTTCGACCAGGAACTGCACGACCGCCCGCAGCTCGCCTTCCATGCTCGGCGCGAGATCGGGGCGGGGCTCCAGGAAGTTCTCGAAGTCGGCGGCGCTGAAAACCAGCATCTCGCCGGCGCCGTTCATCCGGTAGCGATCACTCCCCTGCTCCGGCCGCACCATGCCGGCCCAGCGCCGGAAGTCCTCCAGCTCGTGTCCCGGCCGCTGCGGGAAGAGATTGTACGCGATGCGCAGGGTCAGCTCGCCGCGCAGCGCCAGCTGCTCGATGATCGCGTAGTCCTCCGGATAGTTCTGATAGCCACCGCCGGCGTCGATGACGCTGGTGACGCCGAGCCGGTTGAGCTCGCGCATGAAATGGCGCGTCGAGTTCGTCTGATCGTCGGGCGACAATTTCGGCGCCTTGGCGAGCGTCGAGTAGAGGATCAGCGCATTCGGCTTCGCCAGCAGCAGCCCTGTCGGCTCGCCGTTCTTGTCGCGCTGGATCTCGCCGCCGAGCGGGTTGGGCGTCTCTTTGGTGAACCCGACGGCGCGCAGGGCGGCTCGGTTCAGGAACGCCATGCCGTACAGATAGAGAATGAACACCGGCGTGTCCGGCGCCGCCGCGTTGATCTCGTCGAGCGTCGGCAGGCGCCGCTCGGCGAACTGAAACTCGTTCCACCCGCCGACGACACGCACCCACTGCGGCGGCGGCGTGCGCTGCGCCTGTTCCCGCAGCCGGCGCAGCGCGTCGGCCAGCGACGGCACGCCGTCCCAGCGCAGCTCGAGGTTGTAATTGAGGCCGCCGCGGATGGTGTGGATGTGCGAGTCGATCAGACCGGGAACCACGCGGCGACCGCCGGCGTCGACGAACCGCGTCGACGGCCCGCGCAGCGGCTCGACCTCGGCGGCGCTGCCGACCGCCAGGATGCGACCGCCGCCGATCGCAATCGCTTCGGCATCCGGCCGGTGCGGGTCGAGCGTCGAGATGCGGCCGTTGCCGAGGATCAGGTCCGCCGCGGCCGGTGCACCGGTGGCGCGCCGCGCGCCGCCGGAGCCAAACGCGACGCCGAGCGCCGCACCGGCGCCGAGGGCGAGGACGTCGCGCCGATTCCAGAGCGGACTCGCATCGTCGCGCTGCGCACTCGGCATGGCTCAGTGTCCTTCCTGCGCGCCGAACATGTCTTTGGCGTAGATGATGCCGAGACCGTAGCCGCCACCGTGCTCCTTGGCGATCCCGGTGACCGCGTCGTACGTCTCCTGGCGCGCCCAGTCGCGCTGCCACTCGAGCATGACCTGCAGCCATGTCGTCGGCACCGCTCCCGCCTGGATCATGCGCTCGATCGCCATTGCGTGCGCTTCGTCGCTGACGCCGCCCGAAGCGTCGGCGACGAAGTAGACCTCGTAGCCTTCCTCGAGCGCCGACAGCACCGGACCGATCAAGCAGACTTCCGTCCACAGCGCCGCGATGATGATCTTCTTGCGCCCCGTACCGGCGACCCACTGGGGGATGCGCTCGTCCTCCCACGCGTTCATGGTCGTCCGGTCGATCGGTGTCTGCTCCGCGAACACCGCCTTGAGCTCCGGGAAGAGCGGGCCGCTGAAGCTCTTCTCCGCAACCGTCGTCAGCAGCGTCGGCACCCCAAACACCTTGGCCGCCTTGGCGAGCCCGGTGACGTTGTTGCGCAGCTCGACGATGTCGATCGAACGCGTCGCAAACGCCATCTGCGGCTGGTGATCGATCAGGATCAACGCCGAGTTCTGCGGCGTCAGCAGCCTCGCACTCGGTTTCTGCGCGAGTGCATTCGGCGCGACAGCGAGCAGCGCAACCGCAGCCGCAAAAATGGGTCTCAACCGCGTTTCCATATTCTCCTCCTTGTGATTACCCGACTGAGCAGGTTCATTCTCCGTCCCTTTCCATTGCTATCCAGGCGCGGATGTAACCCGGACAGTTGCGCAATGTGACACCTTTCCTCTTCCAGCCGACGAGCAACGGCACGGTGTCCCGATCGACGAGCCGGACGTCGTCGAAGTCAACGACGACCGGGAGGTCTTCCGACGCAAAAGCCGTCTGCAGCTCGCAGGCGTGGTCGATGTCGAGTCGACCACTTAGTGCGAACACGACGGAGCCTCCGTCCGCCGACCTCACGATCTTCAACATCGGCGCCCCCGCGGATCAGGTCTCCAGGAAGGCCAGCAGATCGGCGTTGACGTCGTCCTTCTGCGTCGTGCACACACCGTGCGAGCCGCCCGCGTAGATCTTCAGCTCAGCAGCCGGGATCAGCTCGGCGGCGCGGCGAGCCGAGGCGTCGATCGGCACGATCTGATCGTCGTCGCCGTGAATGAGCAGCACCGGCACGTCGATGCGCCGCAGGTCCTCGGTGAAGTCGGTCTCGGAAAACGCCTGGATGCAGTCGATGACCGGCTTGAAGCCGGCCATCATGCCCTGCAGCCAGAACGAATCGCGCAAACCGTCCGACAGCTTCGCGCCGGGGCGGTTGGCGCCGTAGAACGGCGTCGGCAGATCCTTGAAGAACTGCGAGCGGTCGGCCAGCACCTTGGCCCGGATGTCGTCGAACACCGACATCGGCAAGCCGCCTGGATTGGCCGGCGTCTTCAACATCAGCGGCGGCACGGCGCCGATCAGCACCGCCTTGGCGACCCGCCGCGTGCCGTGGCGGCCGATGTATCGCGCGACTTCGCCGCCGCCCGTCGAATGCCCGACGTGCACCGCATCGCGCAGATCGAGCGCCGCGGCGAGAGCCGCGAGGTCGTCGGCGTAGGTGTCCATGTCGTTGCCGTTCCACGGCTGGCTCGAACGACCGTGGCCGCGCCGGTCGTGCGCGATGCAGCGATACCCGCGCGACGCGAGAAAGACCATCTGGTCCTCCCAGGCGTCGGCGCTGAGCGGCCAACCGTGACTGAAGACGACCGGCTGCCCCTCGCCCCAGTCTTTGAAGTAGATCTGCGTACCGTCGCCTGCAGTGATCGTAGCCATGCGCGCCTCCTTCCAACGGCATCAACGCCAGACCCGTGCCAAGCAGGCGCGTCGCGCCGATCCCGACGTGTGCCGCAACCGAGAGTCGCGACAGTTCACGAATTCACGAGACTTCGCGACGAGGCTCGCGATCGGCGAACGGCGCTGTGGAGGCGATGACCACCGCTCTTTTCTGCGCTGCGAGGCACGCCGTTTGCGTGGGCTGGCGCGGCAGGTGTCTGATGGAAGCGCCCGCGCGGCATGGGGCGGCTCGAGCCAAAAAGGAGAAACGACGATGACGATCAAACGCAAAGGATCCGCCGTGTGGTCCGGCGATCTGCGCAGCGGGCGCGGTACCATTTCGACCGAGAGCGGCGCTCTCGCCGAGCATCCCTACGGATTCACGACTCGCTTCGAGGACGGGCGCGGCACCAATCCCGAAGAGCTGCTCGGGGCGGCGCACGCCGGCTGCTTCACCATGGCGCTTTCCAAGGCGCTCGGCGACGCCGGCCATACGGCGACGCAGTTGAAGACGACGGCCGTCGTCTCCCTGGAGCGCGGCGACGCCGGCTTCTCGATCCCGGCGGTGCACCTCACGCTCGAAGCGACCGTACCAGGGGTGAGCGACGACGCGTTTCAGACGATCGCGGCCGGCGCCAAGGCGAACTGCCCGGTGTCGAAGTTGTTCAACTGCGAGATCACCCTCGACGCCGTGCTCGTCTAGGCAGAGGGCGCGCCGCGTCAGCCCTGCGATTCTTCGCGCCGGGCGGGCGCGGCGTACCAGCGCTCCTTCGCCACGACGACGTCGTTCTCCGGTTGTCTTTCGAAGTGCGGCGACATGATCTGGACGCCGTACTCGTTGAACACGTCGAGGATGTGGCCGTGCAGCTCGGAAAGCGTGATCAGCCGGTTCTGCGGTACGTCCAGGCGGACCAGCAGGGTGTACTCCACGTAGAAGTCGGCGAGAGAAGTCTGCCGCACCAGCGGAGCCGGCTCCTCGCGCACGCCGGGCGTGCGATTCGCCGCCTCGATCAACATGGCCTGCACCTGCCGCCACGGCGCGTCGTAGCCGATCGTCACCGACGTCGTGGCGATGACACCCTGCGCGCCGGCCAGGCGCGAGTAGTTGACCGTGGCGTCGGTGACCAGCAGCGAGTTGGGAATGCTGACCGATTCGCGGCGCGGCGTCTCGACCCGAGTCGCCAGCAGGCCGACTTCCGAGACCGTTCCCTCGACCTGACCGAAGCGCACGTACTCGCCCGGCTGGATGGCGCCCGAGTACACGACGACCAGGCCACTCATGATCTGATTCACCACGCCCGTCGACCCGAGCGAGATCATCAGGCCCAGCAAGACGCTGATGCCCTTGAAGGCATCGGTATTGGAGCCGGGGATGTAGGGATACGCCATCGTCGCGGCGAACGCCCACATGGCGAGCACCAACAGGCGTCGTGTCGCGCGCGCCGTGTCGGGGTTGAGCCACGACACGGTGAACGAGCCGCGCTCGACGCCGGCGAACAAGCTCGAGACGACGCCCACCAGAAAACGCGTGAACAAGAAGATGGCCGCCACCATCGCCAATCCCGGGGCGGCATCGACCACTCCGCCGCCGATGCGATGGGCGATCGAGACGAGGAAGGCGCCCAGCGAGTACCCCCACGGCTCACTGTAGGGAAACTGCGAGAAGACGAAGGTGATCCATACGTACAGGCCGATCAGGCCGAGCAGAACCGCGAGCAACCGCGCCAGATACCTCTGCAGGTCGATGAGCTGCGGGCCGAGCTCGATCTCGAAGATGCGCTTGCCGGTGAGGTTCATCGGCAGCTTCGCGATCTGGTTCAGCAACCAGCGCCGCAGTCGCACCACGACCCAAAGCCAGGCCACGAGCCCCAGCGTCGCCGCAAGGCTCAGCGCCGCGCCGCGCACCAGCACCGGCACGCGCTGCTGGCGAGCCCTCGCCTCCAGCACTTCGCGCAACTGCGCCGCGGCCTGGTTGGCGTACCCTTCGAGCGCCGCGGCCGGTGCGCTTCCCGATTCCTCCGGCGCCGATTCGAGATCCTCTTCGACCAGCGACAGGATCGTCGTCGTGTCGAGCATCACCATGTAACCGTGCACGCCGGCGATCGTCGCGTCCTGAACGCTGACAATTCCTCCCAACTGCCGCTGCGACAGCTCGGCGATCCTCTCGGCCGCGAGTTCAGCGCGGCGATGCGGGGGATTGAAGCCGATTTGAGCGCGGAAGGTGGTGATCGGGCGATTCCAGATCGACAGCGTCGCCTCTTCCTCCAGGCCGACGCGGACCACCTCGAGATCCGGCTCGCCGCCCGTTTCGGCCGCCGACACGACCGCCGTCAACAACAGCAGCAGCAGGATCGCCAAGCGGCGCACGTGCAGGCGGCGCAATCGCATGTCTCGCATCGGGATCACCGCCTGCGCTGTAGCGAGCCGATTGCGGATTGGCAACTCTTCATCAGTAGTCGCCGACGGCGACCCGTTTCATTGGCCCTCTCCCGACAGCTCCGCTGTCGACCTCTGCCGTAGAGACTGTCGGAAAACGAAGATTCACGACCGTACACGTACTCGTACCCGTACTCGTACACGGAGTTTCCTGCAGAATTCG
>CADEER010000246.1 GCA_902826395.1 uncultured bacterium | reverse complement strand
AGCCCATCGCGTTCGCGCCGCAGCGCGAGCGCGTGCGGCGCCAGCTACAAACACCAGCCGAGTGGCCGCGCTTGATGCGCCGGCTGCTCGATCGCCGCGTATGGCGGCAGATCAACCTGCGCCGCCCGTGAGCAGCCACCGAGGAGCAGAACCTTCTCCCTTGCGGAGACTGTCGTAAAGGCAGCTGCGAGCAGCTTCTCAAGCCCGCACCGCAGAGATCCCCTCTCCCTCCGGGACTGTCGGAAAACGAAAGATGAGTGACCGTACACGTACTCGTACCCGTACTCGTACACGGAGTTTCCTGCAGAATTCGGGCATGGATCGTGTACGGGTACGCGTACGAGTACGTGTACGGGAGAAAATCGACAGTCTCCACCGGGAGAGGGTTAGGGTGAGGGGAATGAGAAGCCCATCACTGCCATTTCGGTCTATCCCAACGGCCTGCGGCGTCTCTCAATCTTGAACCCTCACCTTTAATCCTCTCCCGCGCGCGATGCGGGAGAGGGATTCTGTGCGGGCTTCGCCCGTCATCTGGAGAAAATCGACAGTCGCGAACGGCAGCATGGGCGGGAGTGGGATCACGGAGCTCCCACCTGCGAGACGGTCACGCTGACGATCTCTCCCTCGAAGTCCGTTGCGCCGGGTTGGTAGTCGTCGGAGACCACGGTCTCCTGGTCGCTGCCGACGTCGACACCTTCGTCCGCAGAAAACATGAATGGCTGCGTCTTCGGAATGTGGCCCTCGGCGACGACCTTTCCGTCGACGCTCAGGATCGACTTGCCCCCGGTCCCCGGCTTCGCCTCGTCCGGTACGAACTCGTAGACGATGGTGTGCTTTCCGGGCTGCAGCGGCGTCTTCGACCCGACCTTCGTGTGCCCGAGTCCGAAGAAGTTGTAGTCGTGCACGACGGCGCCGTCCTTCATGTAGAGCGCCCAACCGCCGAAGTAGCCGGCCTGCGCGATGATCACGCCATCCGTCTTGGCGTCGGGCACGGCGATCTCGGCGGTGACCGAGTGCGGCACGCCCTTGATGTTGATGAACGCGTTCTCGGCGATGCCCTGCATACCGTCGTACACCGTCACGGACGTACGTCCGCCGAGCAGATCGGGTCGGCCTGCAATCGCGGCATTGAAGCGCTCGGAGCGGCGGTCGTCGATCGGCAGCACGTGATTGCGCTCCGCCTCCTGCATGAACAGCGCCTGCAGCTCGGCGAGCTTCTCGGGATGCTTCGCGGCGAGATCGTCGGCCTGGCTGAAGTCCTGGTCGACGTTGTAGAGCTCCCACACATCCTCCGACAGCGGGGGGTTCGCGAGCAGGACCCAGGGAATCGAGTGGCGCGCCGCCGCCACCCAGCCGTCGTGGTAGATCGCGCGGTTGCCGAACATCTCGAAATACTGCGTCCGGCGCCGATCGGCAGCCTTCGCGTTATCCACGGTGTACAGCATCGAAACGCCGTCCATCGGGCGCTGCTCGACGCCGTTGACCAGCCGCGGCTCCGGCAGGCCGGCCGCCTCGAGCGCGGTCGGCGCGACGTCGATCACATGGTGGAACTGACTGCGGATCTCGCCCTTCGCCTGGATGCGCACTGGCCAGTGCATCACCATGCCGTTGCGCGTGCCGCCGAAGTGGCTCGCGATCTGCTTCGTCCACTGGAACGGCGTGTTGGTTGCCCAGGCCCATCCGATCGCGAAGTGAGGGAAGGTGGTCGGGCTGCCCCAGTCGTCGATGTGCGGCGCCATCTGATCGAAGGTGCCCGGGATGCCGTTGAGCGCCATCATCTCGTTGTACGCGCCCTCCGGCCCGCCCTCGGCGCTCGAGCCGTTGTCGCCGACGATGTAGAAGAAGATCGTGTTGTCGAGCTCGCCGAGCGCCTCGAGCTGAGCGACGAGTCTGCCGACCTCGGCGTCGGTGTGCTCGGCGAAGCCGGCGAACGTCTCCATCTGCACCTCGAACAAGCGCCGCTGATCCGCGTTCATGTCTTCCCACGCCGGTATCTCCTTCGGACGCGGCGTCAGCTTGGCGTCAGCGGGGATGACGCCCATTTTTTTCTGGCGCGCGAACGTCTCCTCGCGCAGTGCGTCCCAGCCGCCGGCGAAGCGGCCTTTGTATTTCGCGGCCCACTCCTTGGGCACGTGGTGCGGCGCGTGCGTCGCTCCGGTCGCGAAGTACATGTAAAACGGCTTGTCCGGCGTCAGCGCGTGCTGCGCACTCACCCAGCGGATGGCCTGGTTCGTCATGTCGGTCGTGAAGTGGTACGTCGGCGACATGTCGTGCTCGACGCGCGTGACGCCGTCGTAGATCGCCGGCGCCCATTGGTTCGTCTCGCCGCCGATGAAGCCGTAGAACTTGTCGAAGCCCGATCCGGTCGGCCAGCGGTCGTACGGGCCCGACACCGAAACTTCCCAGGGCGGCGTCTCGTGGTACTTGCCGAAGGCGGAGGTGCTGTAGCCGTTCATGCGCAGGATCTGCGCCAGCGGCGTCACGCTCTGCGGTCGGATGCCGGTGTTGCCCGGGAAGCCGGTGGCGAGCTCCATGATCGCGCCTGCATTGTTGACGTGGTGGTTGCGGCCGGTGAGCAGCGCGACGCGCGTCGGGCTGCACAGCGCGGTGGTGTGGAAGCGATTGAATCGCAGTCCAGCGCCGGCCAGCTTGTCGAGGTTCGGCATGTTGATCGGGCCGCCGAAGGCGCTCGAGGCGCCGAAGCCGATATCGTCGATCAACACGATGACGACGTTGGGCGCGCCATCCGGCGCTTTCACTTCGAAGCGCGGCGGCGCCTTGGCGTTGCGGGCGTCCAACTCAGTAATGACCGGCACGGCGGGCTCGTGAATCGGCAGCACCGTTCGGTCGAGCCCCCCGCCGGTCGCCGCCGCAACGGGTGCCTGCGGCCGAGTCCAGACCGCCACCATCACCAGCGCAACGATTGTGAAGCCGAGGCGTCGATAACCCATGAGACCTGTCTCCTTGATGAAATTGGCAAGCATAAGTGGGCACTAGCTAGCCCGGATCACTGATCGATTCCACGGCGCGAGATCACTCGTAGCCGGCCGTCGCGCCCCAATCGCCGCCCGGCTCGCGCCACAGCAGGCGCAGCTCCCAGTAGCGCCAATCGTCGTCCTGCGGTCGCACGTTGCGCACCAGCAGCGGCACGCGTCCCTCCGTCGCCGGCAGGTCCACCTCTTTCGCCCGGCCGTCGCGCGGCAGGTCGATCACCAACTCACCGTCCAGGAAAACGCGCGTCGGCGTCGTCGCCTCGAGGCGCAGGCGGCGTGGCCGGCCGTCGAAATCGACACTGCCACTCCACTCCATCGTCGACGGCAGCGCCGCGAACGGTACCGGCGGCTCATCGTCCGACTGTGCGCGGTAGCGGAAGCTGAGCGCCGGCTCGATGCTCTCATAGTCGGCGGCATCGGGCAGAGGTTCGGCGCTCGCCGATTCGATCGCGCGACTGAAGTAACGGCCGAGCAAGCCGCCGCGCGGCGTCTGGTCGTGGAGATACTGCGGCGGGATCGGCGCCCATGCGCCGTCGCGCCGCCACTCCAGCAGCACGGCAGGATCACTGGTCGCGGTAAGCTCCGCGGCGATCTCGATGGCGTGCCAGCCGGCCGCCAGCCGCAGCGCAGCGCCGCTGCCGACCAGGCGATCGCCGATGCGCAGCTCGCCGGCGCTGGTGCGCAGCTCGTGCTGGCCGGGCTCCGGAATGAACAGGCTGCCGCGCCAGATCACCAACGCCGGAAACTCGGCGTCGGCTGGCGGCGCGAGCAGCGGGCTCGCCTGATCCGATAAACGATGACCCGACGCGCTGCGGTACTCGGCGCGCAAGCCGCGGTGCCGTTCGATGACGCTCTGGCTGATGTCGAACACCTGCAGCGTCGCCAGTCCGGCGCGATCGTGCACGATCGTATGGCGCGCCTCCGGGTAGGCTGCGCCGATCAGCGGCGCCAGCTCGCGCTGCAGGTGAGAAACCAGAATGATCGCATCCCCGACGTGGTCGGGCGGCAGCGGCACCACCGCGGCATCGCGCGGCGGGTTGACCAGGCGGCGGCGAGCGTCGGCGGCGATCATGCAGTCGTTCTGCGCCACCGTTAGCTCCGCCTCGGCGTCGCCGCCGACCATGTACAGCGTCGACGGCAGCGGCGCGCGGCGGATGACGCGGCAGATCTCCGACATCGGCTGACCGGCCTGCAGAGGCGGCGCGACGACGAAGAACTGGTACCAAGTCGCGTGCGCCGCCACCGCCAGCCAGGCGATCAGAATCACGCCGAACACGGAGTCGCCCCATCGCCACCGCCCGAGCAGAGCGCGAAGACGGCCGGCGACGATCGCGGGGATGGCGCACACGGCAGGCAAGATCCCGAGCATGCGCGTCGTCGCCGGCGGGTAGTCGGTGATCATGCCCGCGCCGAGAATGCCGGCGACCCAGACGAGCACGGTCAGATGGCGCGGATCGCGCCAGCGCCACAACATCCAACCGACACCGAGCGCAAACGGCACGGCGACGAGCGCGGTCAGATAGGCGTCGGCCGGAGTCGGGATGGCGGTGAAGGCGTATAGCGACGAGCGCACGTGCCCATCGAGATAGTCGCGCACGTACTGCACCTCGCCAGCGCGGTACGCATCGACCAACAGACCGACGTCGACGCGATTCGACGTGCTGAGATAGAAGAAGTCCCAGCCTTCGACGGTGGTGCGAATCAGCGGCCCGAGACAGAGCGCGAAGGCGACCACTCCGATCGCCAGACCGGGCAGATAGCGTCGCGCGAAGCCGGTGATTCCGATGGCGAGCAGCACGCCGATCGGCACCAACAGGAGCGGGAAGAGTTTGGCCGCGTGGTAGGTGTGAAAGGCGAGGCCGGCGGCGAATCCGAGCCACACCCAGTCGATGGCGAGGCGGCGGCGCAGCAGGCGTGCAAAGCAGAGCAGGATCAGCGCCGCGACCAGGACCTGATGCATGTTGTTGAAGGCGATGCGGCTCCACAGCAGATGCGTCTGGTTGATCGCCAGCAGGAACACGCCGATCAGCGCGACTACGTTGCCCCACCAAAGGCGCATCCAATAGAACGCCGGCATCAGGCTGAGGACACCGATCGTCGCCGCCGACAGACGCAAGTGCGGATTGCTCGCGCCGAGCACCTGCACCCACGCGTAGTGCACCATGTAGGAGAGGTGCGGGAAGCCGTTCCAGCCGAGGCCGAAGGCATTGGGGAATCCGTCCGCCCACATCCTCTCGGCATAGCGACCGAGTCGCCCCTCGTCGGGATTCACCCACGCCGGTACCGCGTCGAGCACCGTCGAACGCAGTGCCCATGCGAAGACGAGGATCAGAAACAGCGCCAGACGCTCGCCACCTGGGGAGAGCGCTGCGCCTGATTCGACCTGCCAGCGTTCGGCGCGACTCGCCGCGCCGCGTTGCCAGAACGCGCCGGCGAAGAGAGCCATGCTCGCCAGCCACAGTGCGAAGCCGAGCTCGTGGTGCGTCGGGTTCCACACCATCGCAGCCGCCGCCACCGCGACGGCGGAAAAGGCCAGCGCGGCGATGCGCCACATCGGGGCCGCGCGCGGCGTCGGATCACCGCCAGTCAGGTCGCGCACGTCCGCGTCGACAAAGGGTCGCCAGCGGAAGACGAGGAATCCGAGCAGAGCAGCGATCAGCGCAATCCCCGCTTCCAGCTCGCGACCGCGCTCCGGCGCAAGCGTCACGGCGAACCAACCGCCGGCGATCGCGACCGCCGCACCCGCGATGCGGAAGGCCCAGCGCAACCGGCCGCTCGATGCGCCCTCGCCTTCCCACAGCGCGGCGACTAGCAGCGCAACGCCGAGCGCCAACTGCCACAGCCAGGCCGTCCACGGCGCGTTCGGATTCAGGTGACCGCGGTAGGCAAGGCTCGCCGCGATCACCGCCGCGGCAAACAGCGACAGCCGTATCGCACGAGCAACGCCGGCATCGCGCCACCACGCGCCGAACCCGCGCGAATCAGGCGCGGCGCTCGGATCAGCGGGCTCGCTCACTGCCTTCGCGCCCAAGTGCGATGACGATCACCCGGCCCCCGTTAGTACCGCGACGCCAACGGGTCAAACGCGAGAGACAGCGTCCCTGACTACTGCACGCAGTCGGACCTCCCCTAGCAGCCCGTTG
>CADEER010000245.1:4792-6283 GCA_902826395.1 uncultured bacterium | reverse complement strand
TCCTGCAGAATTCTGACATTGATCGTGTACGGGTACGAGTACGTGTACGTGTACGAGAGAAAATCGACAGTCTCGCGTGGCGATGCGGCCAGCAACTCAACAGACGGCCGCGCGCCGGGCAAGCGATCGCGCGCTAATCAAGGGCGATCGCCGAAGATCGCGCGACCGACCCGCACCATGGTCGCGCCTTCTTCGATGGCGATCTCGAAGTCGTCGCTCATGCCCATCGAAAGCTCGGTCAGCGCATTCGCATCGCGCAGCTCGCGCAGGGCGCGGAAGTAGCCGCGCGCCGCGCGCTCGTCCGCTGCCGGTGGGATGGCCATCAGCCCGTCGACGCGCAGCGCCGGCTGCTTCCGCAGCTCGGCGACCAGCGCCGCAACTTCACGCGCCGCGACGCCGCGCTTGGTCACCTCGCCGGCGACATTCACCTCGACCAAGACCGGGAGGACCTTTCCCGCCTCGGCGGCGTGCCGCGCCAGGACTTCGCCCAGGGCGGCGCGATCGACGGTTTGCACGACGTCGAAGAGCGTCGCGGCGCGCGCCGCCTTGTTGCGCTGGATGTGCCCGATCATGTGCCAGCAGGCCTGCTGCTCGACGCCGGAGCGCACCGCGTCGGCCTCCTGCACGTAGTTCTCACCGATGTCGGTCAGTCCCGCCGCGACAGCGGCACGCACCACCGGCGCCGGCATCCCCTTCGCCGCACCGATCAGGCGCACCGTCGCCGGGTCGCGGTGGGCGCGCTCCGCGGCACGCGCGATGCGTTCGCGGATCCGCCCGATTCGCGCCGCAATCTCAGCGAGCGCGCCGTCCGCCATCGCATCGGTCATCGCCCGACACGAGGTGGATACAGCCCGGCGCGCTGCAACATGTCGCGCACCGAATCGATCGGCAGGCCGACGACGTTCTCATACGATCCCTGCAAGCGAATGACGAAATCGGCCGCACCGCCCTGGATCGCGTACGAGCCCGCCTTGTCGAGCGGCTCGCCGCAGGCGACGTAGGCGGCGATCTCGTCGCCGCCGAGCTTGCGAAAGCGCACCGAGCTCTCTTCGCAGAACTGTTCGCGCAGCGAACCGTCCGGCGCAATCAAGGCGATCCCCGTGAGCACCTGGTGCTCGCGACCGGAGAGGCGCGCCAACACCCGCCTCGCATCGGCTTCGTCGACCGGCTTGCCGAGGATCTCGCCGTCGAGGACGACGACGGTGTCGGCGCCGATCACCCACACCCCCGGATGCTTGGCCGCGATCTCCATCGCCTTGTCGCGAGCCAGTCGCAGGGTGTGATCGGCGGCAGATTCGTCGGGTTCGAGACGTTCGGGAATACCGCTCGGACGTACATCGAACACGAGCCCGAGGCTCGCAAGAAGCCGCGAGCGGCGAGCGGAAGCACTTGCAAGGATCAGTGAAGCCACCTGGCATGCCAATAGGACGACCACCTATCTGTCAAGCGCAACGATCGCGCTCGACGACGTATCGGCCGGCTTACCAACCG
>CADEER010000245.1:0-4692 GCA_902826395.1 uncultured bacterium | reverse complement strand
CCGGGAACCGTGAACCGGGAACTGGGGAAGCGGGAACTGGTTCACGGTTCACGATCTCCACCGCAGCTTCCAACCGCACCTCGATGGATCGAACCCATGATCCACGCTAGCTTTACCCGATGTCGGTTCGGCCCTGGCCCGCTCTACTCCTGTTCATCGCACTCCTCCCGGCCTGCGGCCGCACGACGACGGAAGCGCCGGCGACGATGCCGGTGCCCACGGTGGCCGCACCCGTCGCCGCACCGCCGTCGACGCCGATGCCGCGCTTCGCTCGCGTCGCCGCACCCACCACCGAGGCGGAGAAGCGGCGCGCTCTCGCGGCTGCCGTCGATCTCGCCGCCGCCGACCGATGCGCCGAGGCAATTCCACTCCTGCAGATGCTGCTGCGCTCCTACCCGGAAATGGAGGACTACCACCTCCACTACCTGGGGCAGTGCGCGGCACAGGTCGGCCAGTATGGTGATGCATCGCGTGCCTGGTCGGATCTCCTGGCTCGACACCCGCGCAGCGTCCACGCCGACGCCGCCGCGCTGTCCTGGGGCCATCACCAACTGACGCTGGGCGACGCGCGCGCCGCCGAGCCGCTGCTGCGCCGCGCCTCCTCCGCCGAAGACTCGGATCTGGCGAATGCAGCCCGTCTCGACCTCGCGGAGATCGCGTTGGCGCGCGGCGACGTGAGAACCGCCTACGGCGCATTCGGCGCGCTGCGCGAGGACGAGAACAAGGACATCGCCGCCCGCGCCCGCGCTCACGTATTCGCGCTGCGCGATCGCTATCCGGAGCTCGCGCCGCGCAGCGCGGCGGAGCGCGAGATCGAAGCGCGGCTTCTGCTGCAGGAGCGCGACTACGCCACCGCCGGGCGCCTGACCGAGGAACTGCTGGCGGGGGCAGCGCCGAGCGATCAGCCGCGCCTGCTGCGACTGCGTGCGCTGGTCGAGCTCGGCAGCGGCGACACCGATGCCTACCTCGGCACGCTGCGCGAGATTGGCCGCCGCTTCCCCGCCGAGGGCCAACAGGTTCTTTTCGAGGAAGCGCGCTGGCTGTGGAACCGCGACCGCAACTCCGAAGCGAAGCGCGCCTTCCTCGACATCGAGCGCCGCTACCCGCGCCACGACCGCATGCCGACGGTGCACTATGCACTGGGGCGCATCGCCCAGGACGAGGGCGACACCGCGACGGCGCTGCAGCGCTTCGACACGGTCATCGCCCGCTACCCGCGCTCCGAGTCGGCGCGCGAGGCGCGCTGGCAGATCTCCTGGATCCACTATCACGCCGGGCAGTGGTCCGCGGCGGAACGCGAGCTGCATAAGCTCGGATCCTCCGGCTCGACCGATGCCATCTACTGGCGCGCCCGCGCACTCGAGAAAGCGGGCGATGCCGGCGCGGCTCGCGCCATCTACGGTCGCATCCTGGAGCGAACGCCCGACTCGTACTACGCCATCCGCGCCGCCGAGCGGCTCGGCATGCGCAGCCCGAAGACGCTCAGCAGCGTCGAGTCCGACGCGACGCCGTTTCCGCCGTTGCCGCCGAGCCTGGCGAGCGACTACCACCTGTTCCGCGCCCGCGAGCTGCACGCCGCCGGCTTGACCAGCCACGCGCGACGCGAGGTGCGCGCCTTCAGCCGTGACAACCCGGGACAGTCGCGCGACTTCATGATCGACCTCTACCGCGCCGTCGACGCCCATCGCAGCGCCATCCGCCTGGTCGGCGGATCGGCGAGCTATTCGTCGATTCTCTATCCTCTGGCGTTCTGGAAGCTCATCGAGACCAACGCCGAGCGCTACGGCATCGATCCGATCCTGGTCGTCTCACTGATGCGGCAGGAGAGCCTCTTCGATCCGGAAGCCCTCAGCCCGGCCAACGCGCGCGGCCTGATGCAGTTGCTCCCATCGACCGCCGAGGCGGTAGCGGCCCGCATCGGCCGCGGCGGACGCATCGACCTCTACGACCCCGCCACCAACGTACAACTCGGCGTCGCCCACCTGCGCGAGCTCGCCGACAAGTACGGCGGCGACCACGTGCGCATGCTCGCCGCGTACAACGCCGGCGCCAACGCCGTCGCGAGCTGGGACCGCCGTTACGGCACGCGCCCTCCCGACGAGTACGTCGAGTCGATCACCTACCGCGAGACGCGCGACTACGTGAAGAAGGTGATGGCGAACTACCGCGTGTATCAGCGGATGTACGGGGCGCCGCCCCGCACATCCGCGGGGGCGAGGGGCGAGGGGCGGGGGTCGAGGGGCTGATCGGCGCTGCGGCGGCGCCGCCGCCACAGCATTGGCGGCACCAGCACGAGAAGCGCGGCGGCCCAGCCGTTGATGCGCGGCTCGACGACCTGGCAGCCGGAATCGTCGCTCACTGCTTCGATGTCGCGCGTGTTCG
The DNA here is from genome assembly GCA_902826395.1 of uncultured bacterium. Taxonomy (GTDB): domain Bacteria; phylum Desulfobacterota; class Binatia; order HRBIN30; family CADEER01; genus CADEER01. The sequence continues at coordinate 2,310 of CADEER010000245.1, read as the reverse complement.
CCTGCGGTGTTTGCGTCGGCTCGCTGGTGGCCGTCGGCGTTTCGGGAAGCGGCGTCGAGGTGGTCGTCGGCGCCACCGTGCCGCGGATGCGCAAGTAACCGTTGCGCGTTGCGACCGGCAGCTCATTGCCGTCGGGATCGGAGCCGCCCGGCTCCAGCAACGCAATCTCGTACTCGCCGGGAGCGAGATCGCTGGTCACATCCAGCGTGCAGGTGACAAGGCGCACGTCGTCGGGCAACGGGTCGAGGTTGTCGAACGACAGGATCAGCGCCTTGATCTGTTCGCCAAAGTAGGCGAACGCGCTGCCGTTCTTGTCGATCTCCGGATTCACTCGGCAAGGGTCGCTGTTGTCGCTGATTGTCCCATTTCCCTCGACCACCGGCACGAACGCCTTCCCCAGATCGATCTCGAACGCCAGGCCAGCCTGTTCGAGGCCGCTGGATAGGTAGTGCACGTTGAGCGCCACCGCGTCGCCGGCGTCCGCTTCGAGGTCGTCGATGCAGATGATGGATGTGCCGGCCTCTGCGGTGCACGGACGCGGCGACTGATGGGGGCGCGGAGTCCGCGTCGGGGTCTGAGTCCAAGTCGCCGGCGGCGTCGCTGTGGCGGTCGGTGTGAACCGCGGAACGAACGCGTCGATGAGAATGTCGCTGGCAGTGACCGGCCGCTCGTCGAACGTCGCTTCGTTCAACAACACATAGTACTGGCCGTTCTCGGCATCCTCGTCGACTGCGATCTCACAGCGGAACAACCAGTCGTCGGGCCGGAAGAACCAACGCGGCGGGTCGCCAGAGTCGAAGCCGGTGAAACCGGGGTCGATCTTGATCCACGCGGCAACACCGGTGCAGTCCCCGGTCGCGCCGCAGCCGGGCGGCAGCAACTCGAAGGTACCACCCTTGCTGAGCTCGGGATTGCGCCGGCAGCGAACACCGCCCAGTCCGTTTGGGGCCGGACGCAACGGCGGCTCCATCTCGACGATCACCCGCAGGTCACCGCGCACCGGCGCGATGGCGCCACCGCTCAATACGAACTCGACATTATTGGTCCAGCCCGCCGTCGTCTCGACACCGCGGCCCTGCAACAGCAATGGCGGAATCGGCGCCGGCGTCGGACCGTAGTAGTCGACGGGGTCGGGCGTCGGGGTTGCGGCGCGCCGGTCGTCGAGCACGTAGACGTCGCCGACGACCGCCTGCAATCGATCGGACTGCGGCTCGGTCACCAGATACAAATTGTCGACCGACATCGGATACGAGCCGGGCGCCAGCTCGGCGTCGATGCGCGCCCGGCAGACGATCCACGGCCAGACCTCGAGCTCGGTCTCCGCCGCCGCCAGAACACGGAACCCCCGGCAGTCGGCCGCCGGGTCGCAACCTTCGGGGAGAAACACGCTGGCGCTGCGGTACCACGGATTGTTGGCGGCGATGTGGTCACGGTCGCCGATGAACTCGCAATCCGGCTCGCCCGCGCGCCACTCCTGCGGCCGCACTCCCGCCGGCAGCCAGAGGTCGAGCTGGAAGCCCGTGACCTTCCGGCTCTCGCCGTATTGCGAGTCGTGGTGGATGGCGATGTCGATGATGTCGCCGGCGACGCCGACCGCGGTGTCGACCTCGAGCCACACACCCGGCTGCTCGACCGGCGGATCGGGATCCGGCGTCGGCGTCGCGCTCGGTGTCGGCGTGAGAGTTGGCGTCGCGCTGGGCAGCAGATCCCAGCGCACGCGGTCCGGCGCGATCGGCGGCGGCGGACAATCGTCGATGCAAGCGGTGGCGATCGACAAGACGAGGTTGCTGCGATCGAAGCCCTCCGGCCGAACGAGGCGCGAGGCCAGATTGCCGTCGCGCAGATCCCAGATGTCGACCTGCGAAGCGTATCCGGTCTGCGCATAGTCGCCGGCAGCCGCAACGCTCAAGTAACTCAGGCCGCCGTCCGGCATCAGCGTATCGAGCACGCCACCGCCGACAGCGTCGGCGCGCACCAGCTCGCCGCCGCACAATCCCTCGCCGTAGGCCAGCAGCGCGGAGCTGCCGCCGGCGAGCTCGCCACGGCGCTTCGCAACCACCAGCTTACCGCCGACTCGAGTCTCGCCGCTGGCGAGGTCAACGCCGTAGAGATGGCCGTCTTCGCCGAGGTAGTGGGCGCCTGCGTCGGTAGTCGCGACGGCGACTGCCGGCACCTCGAGCGGATAAAAGGTCACGGCGGCGCTGCGCGTATCCAGAACGGCGAGCGCATCGCCAGCGCGCGCGACGATGAACGCGCCGTCCGGCGTCATCGCCGGCTTTGGTCCCCTGGGCTACCGACTTGCCATTCAGG
>CADEER010000244.1 GCA_902826395.1 uncultured bacterium | reverse complement strand
AGGCTGGAGGCTCGAGGGGGGACGGGATCGAACAGAACGTCGATCTGGTCTACCGGACAGCCCTGCAGTCAACTGACCCCGAGAGTCAGTAGCTTCTCGATCGCGATACCGAAGGTCGGTACACCATCGCCGGCCGCGCCGAGAAAGACGCCGAGGTCCACTGTCTGAAAGCGAAAGACATCGGGGTAGAGATTTACCCGCACGATCGAGTCGTCGGTGCCATTGAAGATCATCGACGCGAGCAACCGATCGTCGTCATCCCAGTAGATGCCGCCCGAGGCCCGCACCGTGTCTAGAATCGAGTCCGCGAAGGGATCGACCGCCGCCAGACCGACTCCCAGGGAAAGCGATTCCTCGGATTGCAGCGACACGCTGAGGCCGGCGAAATAATGCAGGCCGAAGTACAGGAACGGTCGGACCTTATCGCCAAACATTCGCGGCCGCAGGAGGTAGTTGTTGCTCGCATTCAGAATCTCGTTGTGACGGACGTCGAATACCGGCTGGCCCGGCCAATTTCTGAATTCGAGGTCGTTGTGGACGACGTCCGTAACCGTGTCGCTGAGGAACAAAAGGTTGCCGAGCAGATTGAAGAAATAGAGATCGGCAATGTTGTCGGTCGCGTCGATCTCCGGATTGGAGACCTCGACCGCTTCGTTGCCGAGATAGCCGGCGTACGAGGTGACGAACGCGCATAGGTAGGGGAACGGCACGTCGTGTTCGTCGAACCACTCGGCCAGGGCGCGGAAGTCATAGCCGTTGCCGAGCAGGTGAAGGGTCAGATTGGGTAGGACGTGAGAAGACAACAACTCCTGGCTCACCAAATGGTCCCAGCCGCCGTCGTCCTCGATCGAGTTGATCGGGTCGGCGAGACGGTCGAGAACACGCCCGTGGTTCTCCCAGTAGTCGTCCTGACTGAAAGCGCCCGAGACCTGCGCTGTGTCGAACGCGGTGTTGACGTAGTTGGTCACCGGCAGCATCCGAAAACGGCTCTCGTCCGGCCGCAGGATGATATGCCGCGTTGTCGTTGCGCTGGTGTTCGGCTGCAAGAAGGAACCCTCGGCAAGCGCCAAGGGGGGCGAGCAGCAACTCACGCTGGTCGCGATGAGAATCGGGATGAGGGACCGGCCGTTCACAATCACTCCGAGCGCGCTAGCTGCGATCCGATGACCGCAACTCCTCGCAATCATGGCTTGCCCAGCCCCGGACTCAACACGACGCGGAACCGCGCCTTGCCGCTGATCATTCGGTCGTATGCATCGTTGACGCTGGCGAGAGGCATTGTCTCGTTCATCGAGCGTACGCCCGTCCTCGCGCTGAATGCGAGTGTGTCCTCCGAGTCGATCGAGACTCCCGAGTACCATCCCTTGACGCTGCGCGATCCGACGATCAGCCCGATTGCCGGCACCGTCAGCGGCGAGTGCGGCGCGCCGAGCACCAACAGCGTTCCCTCGGTGCCGAGGCCGGCGACCATCGAGCTCATCGCCTCGCTATCGGTCACCGTCGCCAGCACGACCCGCGCGCCTCCCATCGCCGCCAGCGCCTGAGCGGGATCCTCGGCGGTGCTGTCGATATAGCGATCGGCGCCGAGCTTCATCGCCAGCGGAGCCTTGTCCGCGCCGCGAGCCACCGCGACGGTGTGGAAACCCATCTTCGCGGCGAACTGCACGCCCAGGTGCCCGAGGCCACCGAGACCGTGCACGGCGACCAGATCGCCGGAGCGCGCACCACTGTTGCGCAGCGCGTTGAACGTCGTCACCCCGGCGCACAGCAGCGGCGCGGCGTCGGTTGCCGACAGACCGTCCGGCACGCGCGCCAGCGCGGTGACGGGAGCGATCATCTGCTCGCCGTAACCGCCGTCGTACGAAATGCCGGTGATCGGCGGTCCGGTGACACAGGCGAAGAATTTGCCCCGACGGCACGGATCGCACTTCCCGCAATAGCCGCCATGCCATCCGACGCCGACGCGCTGCCCGATGGTCCAGCCGTCGACTCCGGGCCCGAGCGCGTCGACGCGACCGACCACCTCGTGCCCGGGCACGCGGGGCAGCGCCAGTCCCGGGAACGCGCCCGTCTTCACGAACGCGTCGCTGTGGCAGACCCCGCAAGCATCGACCGCAACCCGAACCGCATTCGGCCCGGGCTGCGGAACTTCCCGCTCGACCAGCTCGAAGGGACCATTGGCCTGGGAAACCTGCGCCACACGCATCATCGGAGCCTCCTTCCATCGCCGCAGCCCCGTGGTCGTCGGACGCCTGGACGACGCCCAACGCGCTCGGAGCAACGCGCATTCCGTACCGTCTCACATTCCGCCCGGCAAGGACGACTCCGTCGCACCGAGGCGAGGCGGGAAAGCGACCGAGCCGTTCATGCGGAGCCGATCCGAATCCGCGTGTACATCGGACCATTCTCTGTGCATCGGGAGCGAACTTTGGGCAGCGCGGGGTACACGGTGACGCCGGCTCTCAAACCGATCGGCCCCACCGGGCCATGGCCTTCTTTTTGCTCCCATAATGTCGGGATGAGCCGATGTCCGAGTCGCTGACGAAGCACGTCGACCTGCTCGGCAAGACTCTCGGCGCAGTCATCGGCGCCCGCGCCGGCCGCGAGCTGATCGAACAGACGCAGAGACTGCACGATCTCTGCGAACGCGCCGCCGCGTCCGGCGAAACGGAGCCGCTCGAGGAAGCGGCCCGCGTCATCGCCGATCTGGACCTACCGACGATCCAGGCGCTGCTGCGCACTTTCACCGCCTACTTCCGATTGGTGAATCAGGCCGAGCAGGACGAGGTGGTCCGCATCAACCGAGAGCGCGCTCGCCGCCAGACCGGTCCCGCCCGTCCGGAGTCGATCGACGAAGTGTTTCTCGAGCTGCGCGACCGCGGTTACGGCGCAGGCGACGTCGCGGCCGTCCTATCCCGACTCGACGTCGAGCCGACGCTGACCGCCCACCCCACCGAGGCTCGCCGCCTGACGATGCTCTACAAGCTGCGCCGCCTGCGCCAGTTGCTGGCGCGCCTCCGCAGTGAAGACATCACTCCCGACGAAACCCTGGCGACTCTGATGGAGCTGCACAATCAAGTTTCCTTGATCGTCGCCAGCGACGAGGTCCGCGCCGCGCGGCCGACGGTCGCCGACGAGGTCGAACAAGGCCTCTATTTCCTGCGCAACACGATCTGGGACACCGTGCCCTGGATACAGGCTGATCTGCAGCGCGCCTTCTTGCGCCACTTCGAGACCGCGCCCGAGTTGCCGGTCTTCCTCCGCTACCGATCCTGGATCGGCGGTGATCGCGACGGCAACCCGAACGTCACACCTGAGGTGACGCGCTGGACCGTCGAGCGTCAACGGCGCGAGGCGCTCGATCTCCATTACCTCGAACTTCGCGAGCTGCGCCGCGAGCTCAGCATCTCGCCGGCGCAGGCGCCGGTGCCGCCCGAGCTCTATGCCGCAATCGATCGCGACGCAGCCGAGCTCCCCTTCTCCGAGCGCGATCTGCGCCGCTTCCAGCGCGAACCCTATCGCATGCGACTGACGCAGTTGATGGAGCGCCTGCAGCGCCTCCTCGACGGCGGCGACGACGCCTATCGCTGCGCCGACTACATCCGCGACCTCGAGCTGATCGCCGAGTGCCTGCGCTCCAGTGGGTTTGCCCAGCTCGCGAGCCACGGCCGCACCGGGCGCGCGCTGCTGCTGGCGCGCACGTTCGGCTTCTGCATGGCGGCACTCGACATCCGTCAGCACAGCCGTGTCCATGCCCAGGCACTGTCCGAGATCTTCGCACGGACCGGCCGCGCCGCCGACTACGACGCGCTGCCCGAGAGCGAGCGGCTGCGCCTGCTCACCGAGCTGCTCGACGATCAGCGCGCGGAACCGCTGTGCCGCGAGGGGCTGCCGGAAACGGCGCGGGCGGCGCTCGGCGTGTTCGACGTCGTTCGCGACGCCATCGGGCGCGAGCCGGACTCGATCGGTTGCTACATCGTCAGCATGACGGACTCGGTGAGCGCCGTGCTCGAACCCATGCTGCTGGCCCGCATGGCCGGCCTGTGGCGCGCCGACGACCCGCGCTGTCCGATCGAAGTGGTGCCGCTGTTCGAGACCATCGAGGACCTCGATGCCGCGGGCGACCTCCTGGAGTCGACCTTCGACCATCCGGTGTACGCGCGCCATCTCGCGGCCCGCGGCAACGCGCAGGAGGTAATGCTCGGCTATTCGGACAGCAACAAGGACGGCGGCTACGTGATGGCGAACTGGGCCCTGCACGAAGCGCAGCAACGGATCGGCGACGTCTGTCGCCGGCGCTCCGTCGACCTGCGTCTCTTCCACGGTCGCGGCGGCAGTATCGGACGCGGCGGCGGCCGTGCCCACCAGACGATCCTGGCGATGCCGTCGGTGGTGCAGAACGGCCGCATCCGCTTCACCGAACAGGGCGAGGTCATCTCGTTCCGCTACGCGGAACCCCACATCGCACACCGGCACCTCGAACAGATCGTCAACGCGATGATCCGCACGGCGACCGATACCACCGGGACCGCCGACGCGGGGATCGACTCGGCCCGGCCGTTGCTCGAGCGAATGGCCGCGTCTTCGATGGCGGCATACCGGAATCTGGTCGGTTGCGACGAAGCCTGGGAATGGTACTCGCGCTCGACGCCGATCGCCCTGATCGGCGGCTTGCCCATCGCCTCGCGACCGGCTGCGCGCGGCACCGCGAAGGTCGATTTCGCGAATCTCCGCGCCATCCCATGGGGATTCGCCTGGACGCAGACACGCTACCTGCTGCCCGGCTGGTTCGGCATCGGCACGGCCCTCGCCGACGTTCTCGCCGGCGCACCGGCCGACGGCGACCAGTTGCGCGATCTCTACCGCAAGCAACCCTTCTTCCAATCGCTGATCGACAACGCACGCCACCAACTGGCGCGCTGCCGACTGGAGATCAGCGCCCACTACAGCCGTCTCGCCGGAGAAGGCGGCGACCGCATGCACGAACGCATCCGCACGGAGTTCGAGACGGCGCGCGACGCGATCCTGACAATCACCGGACTGGATGGACTGTTGGCCGACAACCCGGTGATCCGGCACTCGATCGAACGCCGCAATCCCTATACGGACGTCCTCAATCTCCTCCAGGTCGAGTTGCTGCGGCGCCACCGCGACGCGCCGGAAGACGAACGCGACGAGCTCAAGCACGCGCTGTTCTTGAGCCTCAACGGCATCAGCGCCGCCATGCAGACGACCGGCTGAAGCGGCGCCCACCGAGTCCGGGCGGACGCGCTCGGCGAGCTCTCAGCGCGACGCCTGCGCTGAGACCAATCTGTCGAGTGCGAGATTCAGCTCCAGCACGTTGACGACGGGCTCGCCGAGGAAGCCGAGCAATCGGCGTTCCGTGTGCTCTTCCACCAGTTGCCTGACGGTCGCTTCACTGGCGCCGCGCAGGCGCGCGACGCGCGCCAACTGGTAGTACGCGGACGCCGGGCTGATGTGCGGATCCAGCCCGCTGCCCGACGCGGTGACCAGGTCGACGGGAATGGAACCCCTCTGGCCAGGATCGGCTTCGCGCAGCGCCGTCACTCGCGCTTGCACCGCCTCTTTCAGCGAGTCGCTGAGCGGCCCGTAGTTTGAGCCGGAGGATGCGGCGGCGTTGTAGGCGTGCGGGCCGGTCGCCGACAGTCGGCCCCAGAAGTACTTCGGGTCTTCGAACGGCTGCCCGATCAGCCGCGAGCCGACCGCTTTCCCGTCGTTCTCGATGATGCTTCCCGCGGCTTGGTGCGAGAACAACACCTGCGCGACGCCGGTGACAAAGAGTGGATAGGCTACCCCTGTGATGACGGTCAGCGCCAGCAACATGGTGAGCGCCGGCCGCAGCTCATTCAGCAACGCATTCTCTTTCATGGCCTTGATTCCCTCTCCTTCAGGCAATGCCCAGGCCGACCAACAGCAGGTCGATCGCCTTGATGCCGATGAACGGAGCGACGATTCCGCCGAGGCCGTAGATCAGCAGGTTGTCGCGCAGCAGCGTACCCGCCGCCACGGCGCGATAGCGCACGCCGCGCAGCGCCAGCGGGATCAGCACGACGATGATCAGCGCGTTGAAGATCACCGCCGAGAGGATCGCGCTCTCCGGCGTCGCCAGTCCCATGACGTTGAGCGCGCCGAGCGCCGGGTAGGTGCCGGCAAACGCCGCCGGAATGATGGCGAAGTACTTGGCCACGTCGTTGGCGATGCTGAACGTGGTCAGCGCGCCGCGGGTGATGAGCAGTTGCTTGCCGATCTCAACGATCTCGACCAGCTTGGTCGGGTTCGAGTCGAGGTCGACCATGTTGCCGGC
>CADEER010000243.1 GCA_902826395.1 uncultured bacterium | reverse complement strand
ATCGTTTTTTTAACGTCCGACGCGATGTCCAACCACGCCGCGACCAACGCTTCGACCGGCGATAGCGCCTCGCCGGAATTCACCGGCGAGCGACCCGGGCGCGGCGAGAACTTCGACTACGACGAGGGACGCCACCTGGCGGCTTACGAGTACGCGCGCACCCTGGCGGCCGGCAAGCGCGTTCTCGACGCCGGCTGCGGCGAGGGTTTCAATACCCAGGCGCTGGTCGACGTCGCCGCACAGGTCACCGGCGTCGATTACTCGGCGACGGCGATCGAGTTCTGCAAGCGGAAATGGACAGCGCCGAACCTCCGCTTCGAGCACGTCGATCTATCGCGTCCGGCCGGCTTCGACGACACTTTCGATCTGGTGCTCAATTTCCAGGTACTCGAGCACCTAGAAGACGACCGCGCCTTCCTCGAGGCGCTGCGCGCCCGCCTGGCCCCCGGCGGCACCCTGCTGCTGACGACGCCGAACCGCCTGATGTCGTTTTCGGAGAACCCGTACCACGTGCGCGAGTACACGGCGCCGGAGCTGCAAAAGCTGCTGCAGAGTGTGTTCTCGCAGGTGACGATGCGCGGCATGCGCGGCAACGACAAGGTGACCGCCTTCGATGAAGCGCGCCGGCGCTCGGTCGAGCGCATCCTGCGCCTCGACCCGCTCGGCCTGCGCAACCTGCTGCCGCAGGGCCTGATCAACTTTGCATTCGCCCGCCTCGCCAACATCGTGCGCTCCCAGGCAAAGACCGCTGCAGGCGGCGAGCGTATCACCGTCGCCGACTTCTACGTCACCGACGAAGGCCTCGACCGCTGCCTCGACCTGGTCGCGCTCTGTTCCGCCTGAGCAGGCAATTCGTTACTCGGCGACCACCTCGACTCGCACCGGCTCGGAGGAGTCGGTGAACCACTGATCGCCCTGCGTCAGGCCGAAGGCGAGGTTGAGCTCGCCGCTCACCGACGGCACCTCGACACACGCCGATACGACGACCGATTGGCCGGCTGCCAGGTCGAGCGGCAACGGCTGCGCTTTCGGATTGCCGCCGACCAGCTTGCCCGCGCCGTCGGTCCACAGATACGACAGGTGGACCACACGGCCCCCGTCGACCGACAGCGCCGGCCAGACAACAGGCGAACGATTCTCCACCAGAATCGCGGCCCGCACCCGGTTGCCGGCGGTCGCGACGCCCGGCGGCAGCTCGGCGAATCGCAAACCGGCGGCCCGCTGGTCCGCCGCCAACGGCGCCAATGCGACACCGGTCAACGTCCGCTCGCTGCGCGGCAGACCGAGTAGCTCGTCGCCCAGATCGGCTTCGGCTTCATCGTTCAGGCGAAATAGGAGATCGTGACCGAAAAAGCCGAGCCTGGTCATGCCCTCCACCTCGCGCCACCGATGCCGCCAATCGCCGGGCACGTCGGTCAGGTGGACGACTAGATAACGCAGACCGGTCGACCGCTGCAGCAACTCGAGCGCTCGCGCATCCGGCAGCGCGGCCGCGAGGGCGCGCACCACCGGGTAGATCGACGGCGCGCGCTCGTGGCTGCGGTAACCGTCGATCAGCGGTTGCCAATGCAACACACTCGCCAGTTGACGACCGATGATCGCGCTCGCGTCGTCGACCGAGCACGGGTCGATCGGCAGCGTCAACACGGGGCCGGTCGGCAGCTCGGCAAGAGTCTCGTGGAGAGGCATCTGCGCCCGGTCGACGACGATGCGCCGGGTCGCGAAGTGCTGGAACGGCAGCCGGTAGTCGACCAACACGACGGCCGAGGCCGCGGCCGCGATCAACACCCGACCACCCCCGCGCCATCGCAGCCTGTCGACTCCGAGGCCAGCCAGCGCCGCAATCGGCAACATCGCCAGCACCGCGAAGCGCGACGGAGCCGGACCGTAAACCGAGAAGCCGGGAACGCGCTCGAGCACTGCGCCGTACAACAACGCGCCCGGACCGAGGCTCATCCAGTACGACAGCAACAGGACGGCGAGCAGCGGCGCCAGCGTGCCGCGTCGCCGTCGCATGCCTGCTACTCCGGCACCGGCGAACAACAACACCGCGATCCCGACATAGAACTGACCGCCGCTGCCCCAGCCGCGGCTGGCGAAATACGGCGGCACCAGGTACGCCCGCCACGCATCGGCCGCATCGAACGTTGCAAACTCGCGCATGGTACGGCCACTGGCGAACAACTGCTCGGCGACGAGCGCGCGGTACGGCGCCATCGAAAGCGCGAACACCGCCGCTGCCAGCGCCAGCGCCACCGCCGCCAGCGCGGCGCCGCGCCAGCGCCCGTTCTTCGCCAACGCGGCGACCGCGACGTACGCCGCGAGAATCAACAGCGAGGCGTAAGCGATTTGAGTGCCGCACAGCGACTGCCACGCGGCGAACAGAAAGAGCAACAGCGCGTCGCGCCCTCTGCCCGATGCCAGCGTGCGATCGGCAAACAGCAGCGCCAGCGGCAGGAATTGCATCGAGAGATGCGGCAGCTCGGCGAGCACTCCGAGCCGCGCCGGGCAGAACGCGTACACCACCCCGGCCAGCGCGGCGGCAGCGACGCCGGCGCCCCAGTGGCGCACCAGGTAGTACATACTGGCGCCGCACAGGCTCAGGGTGGCCAGCAGCGTCACTTGATACGCCAACACCACATTGCCGCCGAGCAAGTAGGTGGGCGCGAACAGCGGCACGACCCCGAGCAGAGAATCGCCGAACGCCAACGCGTTCGGCACCGGATGGAAGACGTTGGCATCGAACAGTCGCGCCGGCGACGTCAGCGCGTGCGTGCCCCACGCCAGGATCCACATCGCGAAGCTGGCGATCGGCCGCGACAGGGCCGACGCGGGCGAGTAGACGCGGTCGGCGCCGCTGGTGAAGACGGGATAGAGAAGCACGCAAGCCGCCGACGCGTACGCCATGAACGCCAGCGGGTACTCGAACAGCCGCGGTCGGCCGCGCACGTCGTCGGCCATCAGAAGTCGTAGCCCAGCGCCTCGAGGCGCTCTCGCGTCGCGTCGTCGATGTCCTGGCGCGGTGCGCTTTGTACGTCGACCGCACGAGGCTGCCAGGGCGCTCTACTCTGCCAGGGGCTTCCGGTGACATACGCCGACAGCAACGCGTGAAACGCCTCGCTCTCGCCCTCGGCGGGCCCAGCCGACGCAGCGTCGGCCGGCTTCGTCAGCTTCTCGTAACGCGGCACCGAGGAGTACTCGAATCGCGCCTCGTCGGTGTAGACGCCGAAGCGCCCGACGAAGCAGTCCTCCGGCAGTCCCGCCTCGGCGCAGACTCCCGCCGCCTTCAGCAGCTCGGTGAACACGGCGCGCGGCGGCAGCTCGCTCGCTTCGCCGGCGAGAAGCGGCCGCAGGCTTCGCCCGTCGCCGGGCAGCGCACCCGCGATGCCGAGCAGGTCGAGCACGGTGGGCGCGACGTCGACCAGCGACACCGGCCGATCGTAACCGCCGGGCAGAACCCGCACCGCGGAGCCGGCGCCGGCCGGCAGATAAAACGCCAACGGCACGTGCATGACGATGTCGTGCAGGGTCTCGCCGTGGCCGATCTTGCCGTGCGGGTCGAACTCGTCGCCGTGGTCGGCGAACACCACGACCAGCGTGCGCTCGGCGAAAGGCATGCGCTCGATGCTCGCCATCAGTTCGGCGAACTGTCGATCGAGATAGTGGATCTCGCCGACGTGCAGCGCCTCGAGACGCCGGATCTGGTCCGGCGACAACCGCTCGAACCCGGCATTGTGCAGGTGCTCGACATCGGCGGTCGCCGCCGCGTGCGACGGTACCTCGGGACCGGCGAACACGCCGTCGGCGATGCGCCGGCTCTCCTCGTCGCGCGCGATGTAGGGACTGTGCACCTCGTAGGTGTGGACGAACAGCAGGAACGGCGCGTCGGCGCCGAAGCGCTCGAGCCATTGGCGGGCGCGGCCAAACGTCTCTCGCGCATCACCGAGAAAGGATGCTTCACCGCGATCCGGCCCGTCGTCGTACCAGTCGAAGTCCTCGTCGAAGCCGAAGTCCGAGCTGACGAAGGCGTTCTCGGTGAAAGCCACGTTGAAGTAACCGCGCTCGCGCAACACCGTCGACAGCAGATCGACGCCGACGCGCGAGTTGCGCAGACTCCCGTACACGCCGTGCGAGCTCGGATACAGGCCGCTCAACAGAGAGGCGTGCGAGACCAGAGTGTTGGGATAGGTCGCGTAAGCGCGGTGGAAGGCGAAGGACCGTCCAAGGAAGGCGTCGATGTTGGGACTCGCCTTCGCATGCCCGCCGTAGGTGCCGAGGTATGCGGCGCCCAGCGTGTCGAGCGAAATGAGGATGACGTTCATCGGCTGCGATCCGCTCGGTCGCGCCGGGAGGAATCGCGGCGACCCCCAGAAAAACTCCATGCCCGCCGCCGCCGCGCTCGGCACGGCGCGCAACCGCAGTCGCCGCTCTGCCGCCGCTCCTGTCGCCAGGAGCTCGATGCGATGGTCGGCCCAAACTCCCGCCGCACCACCGCCACGCCACAGCGGCACCCAGCCCTGCGCGCCTTCGACGTCGACGTAGAACGCGACTGCCGCCGACGCCGGCACGCCGCGCGCTCCAGTGCTGACCACAAAAACGCCCGCCGAGCCGTCACACACGGCGATCGCCTCACCGCCGGCGCCCAGCGCGAGCGCGTCGCGCGTTGCGCCCGCGAGGCGAACCTTGCGAACCGCGGCGTCTTCGCCTCCCACCGTGATGCGGCAACCGGGATCAGGCGATTCCGCACCCACGGGCGCGACCACGACCGAAGCCAAAGCCACGGCGACAGACGCGCAAACTCTCCGCGAGAGGAGACAATAGAAACCGCAGATGAACGCAGATGAACGCCGATACATGGGCACGGATAGCACTCGATTCGCTTATCTCACCAACGACGAGGGGGAGCTCCTTCAGCGAAGAAGTCCATTCGCTTCCGTCAACGCAGCCCGGCATCTGCGTTCATCTGCGTTCATCTGTGGCTAATTTTCTTGCCCGCGGCCGGCGTGCCGTCGTAGCGGCGCCAGACGTCGTAGGGGCCGAAGCGCTTGTCGAGGTAGAACTCCTGACGGATGTAGGCCCACAGCAAGTTGTGGTACGGGCGCCCGGTGTCGACGAAGTAGTCGTTTTCGTCGCTTGGAATCACCAGCAGCTTCACGTCGCTGTTCTCGATCGACTGCAGCAGCCGCACCTGCTCATCAAACGGAACGTTGTTGCTGAGGAAGTAGTCGTGGCGCGTCGGGTTGTCGCGCTCGCTCGCGAAGTAGATCATCGGGTTGGCCGGGAACGAGAAGATCGGCTCGTCCGGCTTGGTGTTGGCGCGCACGTACTCGATCGTATCGATGAAGGCGCGATGGATCTGGCGGTGCGTCTTCTCGTAGATCGGGAAGTAGACGTTGGCGCGCGCGAACGCGAAGTCTACCGTCGGCGTCGCCACCAGCAGCGAGTCCTCCCCTTCCTTGGGCAGCATGACGATGCTGTACACCTTGGGCGCCATCTTGAGGTTGGCGGCAAACAGGATGAACGCCGCGACCGCCGCCACGGATGCGTAGCGCAGCAACGGCCGCGCCTCGCCGCCCAGCTCGGCGAGCCGCCGGCTGCCAGTGTCGACGAGCACCGCGCCGACGCAGTAGAGCAGCACCGCCGCCGAGATGAAGTGCGCGGCGTCCATGCGCGGATAGTAGAGCAGGAAGCTGCAAGCTCCCATCCAAAGGACGGCGAGAAACGCGCCCCGCGGTGGATCGCCGGCGCGCTGCTCGCCGCGCAACTGACGGCGGGCGAGCGCGACCCCTCCGGCGAGGACCGCCAGGGCGAGATAGGCGAGCGCCGAGTCGAGCGCGATGCTCGCCTGGCGATAGACTCGCCACGGGTTGTACTGCATCAGGAAGAATCGGCGCAGCTCGAGCCAGTAGACACCGATCACCGATAGCGTGCCGCCGATCAGAGCGGCGATAGCAACCGCGGTCGTCACTCGCGCCCACGGCGGCGCTTCGCGCCAGCCGTTGCGACCGAGGACGGCGGCGCAATACCAGGGAACGAGCACTGCGGCGATCGCGAATACCGCCAGACCTCCCGGCAGCGGATAGGCGAGGAAGATCTGCCGGTCGACGTACTTGCCCCAGAAGAACAGCGCGTCGATGAATCCACCGACGCCGATCGTGTCGGCGAAGAAGACGAACCACGGCGCCGTAGCCGCCGCGATTCCGAGGGCCATCCAGAGAGCGGAGGCGAGTGCCACCCTGATCGCCGCGGCGCTGAAAGGCTGCAACGAGCCGAGCCAGGCCAGTGCCGCGAGCGGTAGAACGTATGCGGCCACCGTCTCGGGTGATGTGAACGTCC
>CADEER010000242.1 GCA_902826395.1 uncultured bacterium | reverse complement strand
TGCGAGACTGTCGATTTCTCGAATCGACGGGCGAATCCCGCACAGAACCGCTCTATCGCCGAGAGCACGTTCCCGTCGATGTTCACACCGGCAGCGGCACTGTGGGCAGAACATCGCCAACCCACCTAGCGTCCTTGCCGGTCAGCCGCCGCGCGTAGCGCGGTCGGTCCGCACCGGCTTGTTCGGCCGCTTCTTTCGAGGAGACTTTCGCGTCGCGGCACCCGCAGTATCGACCAGCAGCCGCAGTGCGCGGTTGACCGATTCGGTGTCGGGGAATACATCCGCCAACTCCGGCTCGATGAGTACCAAGTTCGTTCCGGCGGTCGCTTCTCGGTAGTACTTCCCCCGTACACCTCCTCGGAGCCGTGAGAGGTCGTACTCGGGCCGCAAGTCGTCTTGGCTACTCTTCTTCGATGCCTTCTTCATGCTGTCGGCGCTCCCATCGCGTTGCTCTCCGCGCGCTAATGATTCGATGCCGATCGCCTCTGCGACAATGGCTCACAAACAAGAGGCGCTGCTTGTCAGAGTACCCAATCGTGATCTCCCTGTCTTCCTCGTCTGAATGATCCGGGTCCGAATAGGAGATCGCGAGCGGGTCGAGGAACACGGTAGCCGCCTCCTCGAAAGCAACTTCATGGCTTCGCAGATTGGATTTGGCCTTCGCTGGATCCCACTCGAAGATCACACGGAAAGGCTACCTTACCGATCACGTGAAGCCGAATTAGTGCTTCGGCTGTTCCAGATAATGTCCTGCCGGTCACCTGCGGCCGCTTGCGGCCGTCAGGTGCCCCGGCTTGTTGGGCTGTCGGATTCTAGTCTCCATAAAACTTCAGGTACGTGTGGGTCTCGCGCTCGCATTGCTCGGCAAGGCGGATGATTCCATCAATATGACGCCGGATCGCCCGAGGATCGACGGTCTTCATATGGCGCCTGATTGATTCGAAAACCTTGGGCTTGTCCGACGCTTTCGATTGCTCGATGGCGGCTTCACCGAGAGATCGAATTCGGTCATCAGTTGCGTGCCGTCTCGCCAGGCGCAGTTCTATCAACAACTGCGGAACCTGCAGGCGGTTGAAGACCGTATCGCCGTACGGATCAATGAAACGAAGCAAGACGCTTTCCCTCTCGTCGAGCAAGCGCCCGATCCAATCGAAGTGCTCATCTGGATCGGGTAGCTCCGATAGGCACTCTCCGCTCTCATCCTCAAGCCTGAGATCGACGCCCATTCTTCCAATCGCAATCAGCCTAACTAGTGCTTCGGCTGTTCCAGATAAGAACGGGCTCGACCATGTTCTTCCGTGTAACACGCAACGGCCGGCGAACGGAATCCCAAATCGCGGCGCTGGCTTAGCACGACCGCGCTCCCTGGACGGAGTGTTATCTGGTTTCAGCCTATGTCGCGGTTCAGCGCTGGGATTGACCAAAGAGCCGCGTCGCATGGCCGCGCAAACTCTCGCGGCCCGCAGAAGCGAGCCTCAGGACTCCGAGCCTCCGCCCGGCAATCTGCATGCGCCGGCCGTATCGTCGGGACGGTTGAGGATCCGCCGGATCGCCGCCTCCGCCTGTTGGCGTGCCGCCGCGTCGACACGCTGCTGGTACAGCGGGAACAGCTCGCGCTCCTCGAACCGGATGTGACTCTCGAGCAGATCGGCGAATGCAGCGAGCCGCTCGGCGCTGGCGTCGAGCAGGGCCGCCATGTCGCGCAGCCGCTGGTGCTCGTCGGCCAGGCGCTCGAGCGCGGCGTCGGCGTCCGTGGCAGCAGCCCGCAGTGCCGGAACCACGACCTCTTCCTCGGCGCGAAAGTGGGGCACCAGGTCGTCGCGGTGGAAGTCGACGGAACGCCGCACCTGTTCCGTCAGATCGCCGCCTTTGCGCAGCGCTTGGCGAATCTCGAAGACACGCACGAGCCCGTGATGATGATCGTGCGACAGCGGGATGAGACTGGGATCGCGGCGTTGCGGCATGCGCCGAGCTTAGCGCCGCGGTAGCCGCACAGCGAGCGGGCGCGAGCGCTCTTGGGCCCGACTGAAAGCTGGCCGCTGATAGCTGATCGCTTTCACCCCTTGCGCAGCGCCTCGATCGGGCGCATCCGGGCGGCGCGCCAAGCCGGCCCGAAGCCGCCGGCCAGGCCGATGACCATCGCCAGGACGAAGGCGCCGATCAGATCGGAGGGGGTCACGCGCAGCGTCACGACGTTGGTCGTGAAGGTCGACGCGGCGAAGGCGACGCCGCCCATCAGCACGCGCAGCAGCGCGCTCAGAGCGATCGCGCTGGCGGCGCCGATCGCGAATCCGATCGCCGACAGCGCCATCGCCTCGATCTGGAAGGCGGACAGGATGGACGCGCGGGAGAAGCCGAGCGAGCGCAGCGTGCCGATCTCGGCCGTGCGCGCCTGCACGGCGGCGTACATCGTGTTGGCGGCGCCGAAACCCGCGCCGATGCCCGACAGAACCGCGATGCCGACGACCAGGATGTAGAGCGTGTTCGCCGATTCCGACTGCTTGGCGTAGTACTCGGTCTCGAGCTCCGCTTCGAGCGCGTAGCGCGGATCGTCATTGATGCGCTTCCGCAGCGCCACCAGATCTGCCGGCGAAGCGGCGCGCAGGCGGATCCCCGAATAGGGAAAGGGCCGTTTGGCATCGTTGGCCAGCTCGCGCACGTCGACCCAGACCTCGCTCTCGAACGACGCGCCGTCCGCCTCGAGAATGCCCACCACCTGCCACCGCCCGCGGCCGAACTCGAGCTCACTGCCGAGAGCAGCGCCGGCATAGCGACCGAGCACGCCGCGTCCGACGACCGCCTCGCCGGAGCTCGGCTGCAGCATCCGCCCCTCGGCGATGCGCACCGCCGGGTGAACGGCGAAGGCCATCTCGTCGACGCCGCGCACCAGGACGTTCTCGCGCCCGCCCTCGCGCGTGCGGAAGAACGGCTGCACGACCAATTGCGGCGATACCATCGGCTGGTCGTCCTCGTCGCGCGCGATGCCGTCGAAGTAGCGAATCGCCTGGTAGGCCTCGAGCGAAAGCTGGCTCGATCCGTCGTTGTCCGACCCCTTGCGCATGACGACCAGGTTCATCGGATCGCCGCTGTCGATCAGCGTCCGCTTGACGCTGGAGATCAGGCCGAGGAACAAGCTGCTCGCGACGACCACCAGCGCGACGACACCCGCCGTCATCAAGCTGCGCGCCGGCCGCGCCGCGACGTTGCGAAGGCTGTACGAGAGAGGCAGCACGCGATCGGTTCTCAGACTGGCGGGTAAAAAGATCGGGACCGCAGATGAACGCAGATGAACGCAGATGCCGATCTGAATCTCAGTTCTCGAATACCGGTTGTCTCGGCCTGCATCATTGCATCTTTCCGTTTCAACGAGGTTGGCGAATAATCCGCGTTCGGGCGCCGACGAGCCCACCTATCCGCGTTCATCTGCGTTCATCCGCGGTTCCGTTTCCGTTCGAGGTCAGAACACCTCGCGCAGCGCCTCGACCACCGGCTTCCGCGCCGCGCCGTAGGACGGGACGATGCCGGCGATCATGCCGACGAAGAGCGACAGAAATAGCCCCTGCACGATCACCGGCCCGGTGATGATGAAGTTGCCGAGCGGCCCGAGGGCCGGGCTCCAGCCGGCGAACATCTGCAGCAGCCCGGTCGCCCCGACAGCCAATCCGACGCCCACCGCACCGGCGAGGGTCGCCAGCACAACCACCTCCGCCAACAACATGCCGAAGATCGACCGGCGGCCGAAGCCGATCGCTTTGAGGATGGCGATCTCGCCCGCTCGCTCGCGCACCGCCATCGACGCCGTGTTGGCCGCTATGACGACGATGCACAGCACCACCAGGCTGGTGACGACCAGAATGATGGTGACCAGGCCCTGCAGCGAGCCGAAGAAGTTCGAGAAGAAACTCTTCTCCGTCTCCGCCGCGGTCTCCGCCTCGCTGTTGCGCGAGATCTCGTCGACCTCGCGCATGATCGCGTTCACCTGCGACGGATCGGCGGCGCGAACCCAGATCATGCCGACGATGTCGAGCCCGTTGCCGCCCTGCGCCTTCAGCGCCTGGTCGAGATACTCGCGGTTGAACCAGAAAAACGGCGCCTGATCGTCGTTCATCGTGCCGACGATGCGAAAGTCGAGGTCGACGGGCCAGACCGTGCTGCGCAGGGTCACGCGCTGTCCGACCTTCCAGCCGTAGCGCTCCATCAACTGGCCGCCGACCAGGGCGCCGTCGCGGTAGCGCTGAAAGTCGGCCAAATGCTCGGGGGCGATCGGATAGTCGGGATACACGGCGCCGACGTGCTCCGCCTCGACCGCGAAGTTGGGGAAGGTCACCACGCCGTCGTCTTCGTAGGCGCCGCCGAACCAGACCTGCCCCATCGCCGCCGCGACACCGTCGACCTGGCGCACCCGGCGGGTGAACGACGCCGGCATCGTGTACACGATGCCGGCCTTGTTGTGCACCGAGATGCGGGTGTTGCTGGCGATGTCGTCGAGCAACGCGTTCATCCCCTGCGGCATGGTGAGCAGCAGACACACCAGCGCCACCGCGAGCGTGATGGCGCCGCCGGTCAGCAGCGTCCGCAGCTTGTTGCGCCCGAGATTGGCGCGCACCAGCCCGAGGTACTTCACGGATGTCCTCCGCCACCGACGTGGCCACCCGCCGCCATGCGAATGGCGGCGCCGGCGCGTTCCGCATCCTCGCCCTCGAGCAGAATCCCCTTGTCGAGGTGGTAGACATCGTCGACGAAGCGCAGCGCGCGCGGATCGTGCGTCACCATCACGATCGTCTTGCCGAAGTCGTTCTTGAGCTGGCGCAGCAGCGACAGAATGTCTTCCGCATTGCGCGCATCGAGGTCGCCCGTCGGCTCGTCGGCGACGATGAGGTCGGGATCGGTGACGATCGCCCGCGCGATCGCGACCCGCTGCTGCTCACCACCCGACAGCGTCCCCGGGTAATGGTCGAGGCGATGGTCCAGGCCGACGACCCGCAGCGCCGTCTCCGCCCGCCGCGTCCGCTCGGCGCGATCCAGCTTGGTGAGGAGGAGCGGCAGCGCCACGTTGTCGCGCGCCGACAGCACGGGGATGAGGTTGAAGAACTGGAACACCAGCCCGACATGCCGCGCCCGCCACTCGGCGAGCTCGTCTTCGTCCAGGTCGTTGAGCATCTCCCCCGCGACCAGCAGAGCCCCCTCATCCGGCCGGTCGATCCCCGAAATAATGTTGAGCAGCGTCGACTTCCCCGACCCCGAAGGCCCCATGAACGCGACGAACCGCCCCGGCAGGATATCCAGAGAGATAGGCCGCAAAGCCTGCACGTCATCCGCAGCCCGCACGTAATGGCGAGCCACCCCGCGAATCGCCACGACTGGAATCGGAGTGTCGTC
The DNA here is from genome assembly GCA_902826395.1 of uncultured bacterium. Taxonomy (GTDB): domain Bacteria; phylum Desulfobacterota; class Binatia; order HRBIN30; family CADEER01; genus CADEER01. The sequence goes on along the minus strand of CADEER010000242.1, from coordinate 1,017 downwards.
CGTCGACATCGGGCGAATCCTACCGAGGATGCAGGCGCGCCGCCAACGCTTGGCCCAGTCGCGACACGTCTGAATTTCCATTCACAGCAGCATCACAACTCGTCGAGAATTCTTTGAATATAGGGCGGCCAATCTATGTCATTTGTACATTCCGCTATTGACCTCACCTTCTGCCTTTTGCTTTGCTCTGTCGCACCGAGAAGGGGGACAAATGACCGTGGGATCGGCAACCTGGGCATCAACACCACCCGTGCCCGAGTCGGACACCCCGACAGCTACGTCCGACCCAGAACACTGGCAAGCACGCCTCGAAACATTCGTCGGCCGCGAGCGCGAGATGCAGATCCTTCGCGCCCGCATCGACGACGCCATGGAGGGCAAAGGCAGCCTGGTCCTCGTCAGCGGCGAACCCGGCATCGGCAAAACCCGCCTCCTAACCGAAGCCGCCCGCTACGCAGAGGAGAGGGGAACGCAGGTACTCTGGGGACAGTGCTGGGAAGGAGGAGGTGCACCGGCCTTCTGGCCATGGCTCCAAGTCTTGCGCTCAACTAAACATGAGCTGAAACTCGCAGACGCCCTTTTCACCTCGACTGCGGCACACGATAGGCCCGCATCCGGTGTAGTCCATCGACATATAAGTGACGAAACACAGTTCCAGCTTTTTGACACAATCAGCACAATTCTGAGGGCGTCCGCGCAGAGCCGGCCGCTAGTTCTTTTCTTTGACGACCTGCATCACGCCGACCCGTCGTCGATTCGCGTCTTTGAGTTTTTGCTCGCCGAGATTCGACACACACCCTATGCAATCGTCGCGACCGTTCGCAGTTTTAGCAATCCCCCTCAGCCAAACCGGTACCTGCGCAAGCTAGAAAACGCTCATCACACCACTACAAGCACGCTCCGTGGCTTAGGCGGAACAGCGCTGCGGGATTTCGTGACATTTCAGCTCCCAACTCATTCAATCTCACAAGCGGATCTTCGAAGAATCGGCCAACGTACCGAAGGCAACCCCTTCTT
>CADEER010000241.1:4857-6448 GCA_902826395.1 uncultured bacterium | reverse complement strand
GTGAGACCGTCCGAGTCGGGGAGGATTTCTTCCATGCGATAGTGGCGCAAAAGAGAAAGGACTCGTTCAAATTGCTCGCGCGCCTTCGCTCCATCGCGCTGACGTCGCTGCAGATTGCCGAGTGCGAAGTGAGCGAGCAGAAACTGATCGTCGGTAGAGACGGCGCGTTCGAGACTGATCACCGCGGCGCCGAGCTGATTTCGCTCGAGCTGCACCGACGCCAACAGATAGTGAAGCCGCGCATCGAGCTTATCGTCGGCCAGCGCCTCTTCGCACCAGCTCTGGGCGTCGTCGAGTCGACCGAGATTGGCGCAAGCCTGGGCGAGCAAACGCGTGGCGCGGCGGCGATCGGAGCGCTCGGGACTGCCGTCGCGCAGATAGACGGGCAACTCGCGCGCAACGAGCGCGTAGTCACCACGATCGAACGCCTCCTGGGCTACGCGCGGAAATGGCGTGGGAGGCATCGGCATCGGTCGCCGAGCATCACCGCCCTCCTCGCGCCCGACCAACGATTCCGACGCGCGGCGGCGATACCAGAAATCGCCGCGCAACCGCATCGGCTCCAGCTCTTCGATCTCGAGCGGCGCGCGCTCGCTGCGACCCAAGGCCATCCAGCCTCCGGGCAGCAGGCAGGAGCAGAGGCGGCGCACGACTCGCTCCACCGTCGGCGCATCGAAATAGATGAGGACGTTGCGACACAGGACGACGTCCATCGCGTTGGTGTTGTTGAACACGGACGGATACGCGCCTTCGGCGAGATTCAGATAATCGAAGGTCACCATCCCGCGGATGTCCGGGTGGATCTCCATCTTGCCGTCGTCGCGCCGCGAGAAGTGGCGGCGCGACATCCAGCCCGGGGTGCGGCGAAACGACCACGCGCCGTACCTACCGAGCTCGGCGCGGGCGAGGAAATGCGAATTTACGTCGGTGGCGAGCAGGGTCACGTTCCACTCGCCGATGTCGGGCAGCAGGCGGCGCAGAATCATCGCCACCGTGTACGGTTCCTCACCCGTGCAGCAGCCGGCGCTCCAGATGCGAATGCGGCGGTCGGTGCGACGGCGGCGCTCGATCAGGTCCGGAAGGATGTCTCGCTCCAGGGCGAGGAAGACGTCGGGGTCGCGGCAGAAGTTCGTCTCGCCGATGGTCAGGGCTTGCGCGAGCATCTTGAGCTCGGTCGGACTCAGCGGCTGCGCCAGGATGCGGCGCGCCGCGCCGTCCGCGCTTTCGCAGCCGAGCGGCGCTGCCACGGCGCGCAGCGCCGCCTCCAGCTCGCGCATGCGCTCTTTCGGGTAGTGGAGTCCGAGCCGCTCGCGCACGACGGCGCCGACTCGAGCGAGCCGCGCGTCACTCACCGCCGTCGGAGTCGGATTCATCGCCGCACTCCGCCCGGCGCCTCATCCCGGGCTCCCCCCTCCTTACCAAGGAGGGGGCTAGGGGGAGGTTCCGCCGATTCGCTCGACAACGCCGCCGCGCGCTGCGCGACTTCGGCCTGCGCGCGCTGCACCTGGGCGACCTCCGCCGCCCCCAGCAGCCGGGCGACGTCGAGAAATGCCACGGCATCGTCTTCGATCGCGACCTCCGCCGAGCAGCA